>JBMYWR010000059.1:0-17879 GCA_049607625.1 Colwellia sp. | reverse complement strand
TTATTAAAGAAATAACGAAGTAGTTGGTGATTTTAACAAGTAGAAATGATCACATATTAAATGATATTGGTATTAATATCACACATCTTTATGTAGGTATATTAAGGAGTGTGATATTCAACGTGGAGATATAAATTATAGATAGTTCATTGTCCTTTATTGAATGTTAAAAATGAAAATACTAAAAATGAATATCAGTTTATAGCGCCTCTATTAATTTAATTGAACATTTTTAAGCTTATCCTGTAAGAAATCAATAAAGGTTACAACACGTGTAGGCGAAAACTTCCTTGAGGGATAAACGGCGTAAATACTTGTATCTTGCCCTGAATATTCGGGCAATATAATTTGTAATTTTCCACTAGTGATGTCTTTGGCGCAGTCAAAAGCTGATTTATAAATAACCCCTCGCCCACGTATTCCCCAAAGTCTAACTATATCACCATCATTTGCAGACAAAGCCCCCTTAATTTTCACATCTTCTGGGATCCCCTCTTTATAGAGTCGCCAAACGGAATATAATGTATCAAGGCGATTAAACGTTATACAATTATGTGCTGTCAAATCTTTCAAACAACTTATAGGAGGGTTTAGTTTAAGGTATTCAGGAGAGGCACATAACACTCGTTCAACACTTAAAAGTTTACGCGCTATTAAACTTGAGTCCTGCAATTCTCCATAGCGTATGACAATGTCTAATGTTTCTTGCAGAAAACTTTGCATTGAGTCAGAAACATGCAATTGAATTGTCAATTTAGGATGCTTTATTTGAAAGTCATCAATAACATCTAACAGAAAGTGGCGACTAAAATCAGAAGCAACACCTACATGAACGATACCTTCTAATGCTTGTTCGACATCTAGAAACTTTTGCTGTGTTTCACCCCATGTATCTATTATTTTCTCTGCTAAGGGAATAAATGCTTCCCCCTCTATACTTAACCTTATCGCCCGTGTTGAACGCTCAAATAAGCGTGCGTTAAGCTTTTTTTCCACTCGTGAAATAGCCGCTGAAGCAGCTTGAGGTGTAACATTCAATTGTCTTGCAACTTCACTCATATTGCCAATAGCAGCCACTCTAAGACAAAGATTTAAATCATCAATATTCATTGTTCATCCTTTCCACACCTAATTTACAATATTATTTTGTAAGTATTGTAAATAACAAAGCTATTATCAAATAAATATAATCATCTATACTTTACATCAAATATTTACCCCCTAAAAATTTATAAAGAGATGATTATGACAAACATGATGAAAGCCGTTGCATTAAAAGAATATTTACCCATCACTGATACCGAAAGTTTTTTTGACGTTACACTACCTAAGCCACAAGCATCAGGCCGTGATATTTTAGTCAAAGTAGAGGCTACCAGCGTAAACCCAGTAGATACTAAAGTTCGTTCTGGTGCACTAGGTAGTGAGCCAGAAACGGATCCACGCGTTATTGGTTGGGATGGAGTTGGTATTGTTGAAAGTGTCGGTGAAGCAGTTACATTATTTAAAACTGGTGATAAAGTTTATTATGCCGGTGATATTACCCGCGCTGGCTCTAACAGCGAATTTCAATTAGTGGATGAGCGTATTGTTGGCTTTGCTCCCAAACATTTAACAAATGCTGAAGCTGCTGCAATGCCATTAACAACTATTACAGCATATGAAGCGTTATTTGACCGCTTAGGTATTAACCCAGATGCAGATAATAGCAATAAAAGTATTTTAATTATTGGTGGCGCTGGTGGTGTTGGCTCAATTGCAATTCAATTAGCTAAAAAGATAACCGGTTTAAAAGTCATCGCAACCGCTTCTAAGCAAGAGTCTATAGACTGGTGTTTAAACTTGGGCGCTGATTATACGATAAACCATAGAGAAGATATGAAACAACAGTTAGCTGAACTTGGGCTAACTTATACTGACTATATTTTCTGCCTAAATGATACTGAAGGACATTTTGATAGTATGGTAGATATTATAAAGCCGCAAGGGAAAATAGCGACTATCGTTGAAACTAAGAACCCGTTAGACATTACTAAATTACAAGGCAAGTCGGCAACATTTGTTTGGGAGCTAATGTACACTCGCTCACTTTTTCAAACTGAAGATATGATAGAGCAACATCATTTATTAAATAAAGTAGGAACTTGGTTTGATGCAGGAAAAATTCGCCCAACTTTAAGCAAAACGATTAAATCGATGAATGCAGAGAATTTAAAAAAGGCACATGCCATGGTGGAATCAGGCCGTATGATAGGAAAAGTTGTTGTTGAATATTAGTTGTATGATATACAACCAATCGATTTAAGTAATAGATAAAATAATCTCATGATAGCAACCTCTTGGCATATATTGGAACATTGCAGTAATAGTCTACATAATTCAATATCGCTTAAGTTGTTATTTATCTAAAGATATAGAGTCCAGAAAGAGGAAAAACTAATGATTAATTTAACAGCAACAATACAGGCTAAAGCAGGTGAAGCAAAACAAATCAAATCTGCTCTACTTGATTTGGTCAAATTAACACATCAAGAAGAAGGTGTTATCCAGTATCAATTATTTATAGATAGTGAAGATGATCACTGTTTTTATATGATAGAAAAATGGCAATCACAAGAAGCTTTAGAAAAACACTTCGCTAGTGAACATTTTCAAAGTTTCCAACGTAAAAATGAACAGCGTATCGCGCTACTTAAACCAACTTTTATGAAAGCCATTTTATAAATAGGATGATACGCAATACTTGTTTCATTTAAGTAGACAGTAGTTGCTGATTTAGTAAATAACCTGAAAGCGGTTTGATTTAATCCTAATGGGTCATGGTGACTAACTTATAAAAATCGTCGACTCATACCCAAAAAGGTGTTATTTTCAATCCTCTTTGAACAGCTTCCCTTTCAAGACAAGTATCAAGCCAATTACTCAGATGTTTAAACTCTGCTAAATTGAAAAGATTATCGGCATGATATGCTTTGTCGAGTGCATTAACCCAAGTTAAATTTGCAATATCTGCAATACTATAATAATCCCCAGCTAAATATTTGTTTTTCTCTAACTGTGTTTCAAGTACTTGTAAAATCCTTTTAACTTCTAAAGTATACCTATTTAAAGCATATTCATGATTTAGCTCTTTATCAGCATACTTATAAAAATACCCAAATTGTCCGAACATTGGCCCTACTCCGCCTACTTGAAAAAACAACCACTGAATTGCTTGTGATCTTTTTGATGGTGATGGAGGTAATAACTTATTATATTTTTCTGCTAAATAAAGCAATATGGCTCCTGACTCAAAAATAGCTAGAGGTTTATTCTCTGGCCCTTCTAAGTCAACTAAAGCGGGGATTTTCCCATTAGGGTTTATTTTTAAAAAATCCGAATAGAACTGTTCACCCTTCATAATATTAATTCGATGTGCTTCATAACTAACGCCTATTTCCTCAAGCGCAATTGCTACTTTCTGACCGTTTGGCGTAGCCAATGAATATAACTGTAATGATTTAGACATAGAGCCTCTATTAACATTGGGAATTTAATCGGAATAATTAATCGCGTCTGGCATGAAAAGACTATAAAACCGAGCTTTGTTTGTGAATTAAAATTTTACAAACAATGTAAATAAAAGTTTAGTAGAGCTTTGCTACTAAATCATATTTAGTTTTTGTGGAAGTAATAAAAAAGCCTATTTAAATAGTATATAACTATATAAATAGGCTTTTGGCTTTATTTAATATTTATTCAGATTTTTCAATCTTTACATCCATGTCATCAGCTACTGAGGTATTGCTCAATACTGCTGATACGGTCATTACAAAAACTGCTATAAGAACCGTAGTCAATTTTACTCCTCTAGGGGATGACTCTTTCATAGGCTACCTGTTAGGTTGTCGTTAATTTTTTTTATTCTGACTTCGTGACAACGCAATAAAGTTATACGATCTAAAAACCAAAAACAACCATAAAGTTATACTCTTTCACAAAAAAGTAATAAATAGTCATTTTTGTCGCCACAGGGTGACACAATTTACCGCTAACCCATGTATTTAAAGCGCTCACACATTGTTCCCAAATAAACTTAAGTAGTGATATTTTTCACTATTTATTGTTTTTTTGAGTGATTTTTACCTTGAATTTGATGCGAAAATAACCAAGCAAAATAGCCTAAGCAAAATATGATGAAATTTGTTCTTTTAATCCGTATAAAAATTTCATAAATCAATAAAAAATTGCACAAATTAAAGCGATTAAATGAACAATTTACTGCGCTGCCTTTTTTTTCATAAAAATACAAATATTCAATTGCCTAAACGTCTTATGTAAGCGAGAATAAGGGCTAATCGAAAAAAATTTAACATTAAATTGCAGTATCTTTTCATAAGAATGCAAAACTAAGACTATTTATCTGGAGTAAACTATGTCGTCTCGCCAAGAATTAGCGAATGCTATCCGTGTACTAAGTATGGATGCTGTTCAACAAGCCAACTCAGGTCACCCAGGAGCACCAATGGGAATGGCTGATATTGCTGAAGTATTATGGCGTGATTTCTTAGATCACAATCCTACAGACCCAAACTGGGTAAACAGAGATAGATTTGTTTTATCAAATGGTCACGGTTCAATGCTTATCTATTCATTGCTTCATCTTACAGGTTATGATGTTTCAATGGATGACTTGAAAAACTTCCGTCAACTTCACTCTAAAACACCAGGTCACCCTGAATATGGTTATACCCCAGGTGTTGAAACCACTACAGGTCCATTAGGCTCAGGTATTTCGAATGCTGTTGGTATGGCGATAGCTGAAAAAACTTTAGCAGCGCAATTTAACCAAGAAGGCCACAACATTGTTGACCACTTTACCTATTGTTTCTTAGGCGATGGTTGTTTAATGGAAGGTATTTCACACGAAGTATGTTCTTTAGCAGGTACGCTTGGTTTAGGTAAACTTATAAGTTTTTGGGATGACAACGGCATTTCAATTGATGGTGAAGTTGAAGGTTGGTTTACAGATAACACCCCTGCACGTTTCGAAGCTTACGGTTGGCATGTTATTTCTGTTGATGGTCATGACTCAGAAGCGATTGCAAATGCAATTACAGAAGCTAAATCTGTTACAGACAAACCTTCAATGATTTGTTGTAAAACAGTTATCGGCTTTGGTTCTCCTAACAAGTCTGGCTCACACGACTGTCATGGTGCTCCTTTAGGCGCAGATGAAATAGCAGCTACACGTAAATTCTTAAACTGGTCTCATGCTCCTTTTGAAATGCCAGAAGATATCTACGCACAGTGGAGCCAAAAAGAGAAAGGCGCTAATAAGCAAAGTGCTTGGGGTGAAAAATTTGAAGCTTATAAAGCAGCTCACCCTGCATTAGCCAGCGAATTTGAACGCCGTGTGATTAACCAAGCATTACCAGAAAATTTTGAACAAGTTGCTAACGACTTTATTCAATCTTGTCATGAAAAAGGTGACAACATTGCTTCACGTAAAGCATCACAAAATGCTATTGAAGCATTCGGTCCTGTACTTCCAGAAATGCTAGGTGGCTCTGCTGACTTAGCTGGCTCAAACTTAACGCTTTGGTCTGGTTCAAAAGGCATTGAAACTGACGCTAGCGGTAACTACATCTATTATGGTGTACGTGAATTTGGTATGAGCGGTATCATGAACGGTATCTCTTTACACGGTGGTTTCATTAATTACGGCGCAACTTTCATGATGTTCATGGAATATGCACGTAATGCGGTACGTATGTCTGCTTTAATGGGCATTCAAAACATCTTCGTTTATACGCATGACTCGATTGGTCAAGGTGAAGATGGTCCTACGCATCAACCAATTGAACAATTAACTAACCTTAGAACAACACCAAACTTAACAACGTGGCGTCCTTGTGATGCAACTGAGTCTGCTGTTGCATGGAAAGCTGCGGTTCAAAACCAAAAAGCACCTTCTGCATTAGTATTTTCTCGTCAAGGTTTACCTGCTATGACTCGTTCACAAGAGCAAGTTAGCCTTATCGAAAAAGGTGGTTATGTTTTACAAGACTGTGAAGGTACAGCAGATGTTATCTTAATGGCTACCGGCTCTGAAGTTGCTTTAGCAGTAAATTCAGCCAATGCACTTACTGAACAAGGTATGAAAGTGCGTGTTGTATCAATGCCATCAACCAATGTTTTCGACACTCAACCAAAAGATTACAAAGAGTCTGTATTACCATCAAGTGTCACAAAGCGTGTTGCAATTGAAGCCGCTCATGTCGACTTTTGGGCTAAGTATGTTGGCTTCCAAGGTGACGTAGTCGGTATGACGACCTTTGGTGAGTCTGCACCGGGTAACGTATTACTTGACCACTTTGGTTTTAACGTTGAAAATGTTGTAAAAACTGTTAAGCAATTAGGTTAATAGAATAAAGAGTTTGCCAAAACGTGTTTTGTGCACGTTTTGGCTGCTATTTCCCCTACCCTCTATGAAAAAATATCATGCCAATTAATATCGCAATCAATGGATTTGGTCGAATAGGCCGTAGTATCGTCAGAGCGATATATGAACGCAATGAAAGCCACTTATTCAATCTTGTTGCTATTAACGACTTAGCGCCGATTGACGGTGTCATCCACTTACTAAAATATGACTCTACCCATGGCCGTTTCAAGTTTGACGTCACTGAAGAAGAAGGTAGTTTGCGTATAGCAGATGACCTTGTTCCTTTATCGCACGAAAAGTACCTCGCAAATATGCCATGGAAAGATCTTGATGTAGATGTGGTGTTGGACTGTACCGGTACCTTTGGTAGTAAAGTCGATGGAGATAAACATATTGAGCAAGGCGCAAAAAAAGTTATTTTTTCTCAACCAGGAAATAACGATGTAGATGCTACTATTATCTATGGCGTAAACCACCAAAAACTTTTAGAAACGGACCATGTTGTTTCAAATGGCTCATGTACCACAAATTGTATTGTACCGGTTATTCAAGTCCTTGATGATGCTTTTGGAATTGAAAGTGGCACTATTACGACGATTCATTCGTCAATGCATGATCAACAAGTTATCGATTCTTATCATCCTGACCTAAGACGCTCTCGTGCAGCAAGTCAGTCAATTATTCCGGTTGATACCAAGCTTTCAACGGGTATAGAGCGTATTTTACCTAAGTTTAGCGGTCGCTTTGAGGCAATAGCCGTGAGAGTACCGACAATTAATGTTACGGCGATGGACTTAAGTATTACAGTAAATAATGATGTTTCTATAGAAGATATCAATAGGGCTATTAAGCAATCTGCTTCTTTACCAACAACCAAAGGTGGTTTGAAGGGTATTCTAGATTACACAGAAGCTCCCTTAGTTTCAGTTGATTTTAACCACGACCCGCATTCATGTATTGTTGATGGTAATCAAACGCGAGTGAGTCACAAACGCCTTGTTAAAATGCTTGTTTGGTGTGACAACGAATGGGGTTTTGCCAACCGCATGTTAGATACAGCCCAAGAAATTGCAAAACATTTACCCAGTAATTAAGGCTGGGCTATAGCGTTAAACAGAAATAATAATTTAATTTAATAAAACATTTAATCAAATATTTAAAAAATAATCGCCTCAAAACTAGGCAAACTAAAATCATTGGAGATATTCATGTCAATCATAAAAATGTCTGAGTTAGATCTTTCTAACCAACGTGTTCTCATCCGCGAAGATTTAAACGTTCCAGTCCAAGATGGAGAAATCACTTCAGATGCGCGTTTACGTGCTGCGCTTCCTACCATTAAACTTGCATTAGATGCGGGTGCTAAAGTAATGGTAATGTCGCATTTAGGTCGCCCAACTGAAGGCGAAAATAATAGTGAGTTTTCTTTAGCTCCTGTTGTAAATTACTTAAAAACCGCGCTTAACGTACCTGTTAGCCTAGCAAAAGATTACCTAGATGGCGTTGAAGCCCAAGCAGGCGAAGTAGTTGTTTTTGAAAACATTCGCTTTAATGTTGGCGAGAAGAAAAACGATGACCAATTAGCTAAAAAACTCGCTGCGCTTTGTGATGTTTTTGTAATGGATGCTTTTGGCACAGCCCATAGAGCACAAGCTAGTACGCACGGTATCGCAAAATTTGCCCCTACCGCCTGTGCAGGTCCTCTTTTAATGGGTGAGTTAGATGCACTAGCTAAAGCAATTGATAACCCAGCCAGACCTTTAGTTGCTATTGTTGGTGGTTCAAAAGTTTCTACTAAACTTACCGTTTTAGACTCACTTTCAAAAATTGCTGACACGCTGGTTGTTGGTGGTGGTATTTCAAATACTTTCGTGGCAGCAGCCGGTAACGAAGTTGGTAAGTCGTTATACGAAGCAGACTTAATACCTGAAGCAAAAAGGTTATGTGAACAAACTGATGTTATTTACGCTGACGATGTAACCGTTACACGAGATGGCTTTAGTGATTGGAAACATAACTCTGCAGTGACAATAAAAGCGGCGAGTGAAGTACAACCAGAAGACGACATTATTGATTATGGACCTCAAACAGCTCAAAAAGTTGCTGATATCATTAAGTCAGCTGGTACTATTTTATGGAATGGTCCAGTAGGTGTTTTCGAAATGGATGCATTTGCTAAAGGAACAGAAGTTATCTCACACGCAATAGCGCAATCAGATGCATTCTCTGTTGCCGGAGGTGGTGACACCTTAGCCGCTGTTGATAAATATAACATCAGTGCAAATGTTTCTTATATTTCTACTGGCGGAGGCGCTTTCTTAGAATTTTTAGAAGGCAAGGTCCTTCCTGCAGTTGAAATTCTTGAGCAACGAGCTAATAGCTAATAGCTAATAGCTAATAGCTAATAGCTAATATTGTATAAGTAATATTTAATAGAATTTTTGAAAGGCGTTTACTGTAGAGAAAGCAGTAAACGCCTTTTTTGTTTTACATTTTTTATTCATCAATCACCTAAATATTAACGCTTCATGTCAAGTTTATTCACTAACAGTAAATTATTTGTAACTACCAGTAAAATCTCACAAAACAATCACCAAATAAAATCAATGTTTTTACACATTTTAACTGCTAATCCCGCTTTCTCTCTGATATAATCTTTAAAAATGAAAGTCCCATGAAAACTTTCATAGTAACCACCACCTTTTACACATAACACTAAATTATTATTACCTGGAGTAATTAAATGGCTTTAATTTCAATGCGTCAAATGCTTGATCACGCAGCTGAGTTTCAATATGGTATCCCCGCATTTAACGTAAATAACTTAGAACAAGTTCGTGCTATTATGATGGCAGCTGATGCAACAGATAGCCCTGTTATATTGCAAGCTTCTGCGGGTGCTCGTAGCTACGCTGGTGCTCCTTTTCTAAGACATTTAATTTTAGCCGCCATTGAAGAGTTTCCGCATATTCCTGTTGTTATGCATCAAGATCACGGTACTTCAATGGAAGTGTGTCAACGTTCGATTCAACTTGGTTTCTCATCTGTTATGATGGATGGCTCATTAATGGAAGACGGCAAAACACCCAGTAGTTATGAATACAACGTAGATGTAACACGCAGAACCGTTGATATTGCGCATGCTTGTGGCGTTTCCGTTGAAGGTGAACTTGGCTGTTTAGGTTCATTAGAAACCGGCATGGCTGGTGAAGAAGATGGTGTTGGCGCTGAAGGTATTTTAACAAAAGAACAAATGCTAACTGATCCAGAAGAAGCGGCTGACTTTGTTAATAAAACCCAAGTAGATGCACTTGCTATCGCTTGTGGTACTTCGCATGGTGCTTATAAGTTTACTAGACCACCAACAGGCGATATCTTAGCCATTGACCGTATCAAAGCAATTCACAACCGTATTCCTAATACACACCTTGTTATGCATGGCTCTTCATCTGTACCACAAGACTGGTTAGGTGTTATTAATGAGTTTGGTGGGCAAATCCCGGAGACCTATGGTGTTCCTGTTGAGCAAATTCAAGAAGGCATTAAAAACGGTGTGCGTAAAATTAACATCGATACCGATTTACGCCTTGCATCAACCGGCGCTATTCGTCGTTTCTTAGCTGAAAATCCAAGCGAATTTGACCCTAGAAAATTTTTAAAACCTTCTACGCAAGCAATGTCAGATATCTGTAAGGCTCGCTACGAAGCGTTTAATACCGTAGGTAACGCAAGTAAAATTAAACCTATTAGCTTAGACAGTATGTTTGATCTTTATAAATCAAACAGCTTAAAAGCCGTTATTAAGTAAAGAAGCGCTTAATTAACACGGTGACTTAATCACCTTTTTGTATCAAGGTTTTGATCTAAAAGGTGATTAAATAATTAATTTACCAACTATTTAAATCGTTATGCCAATGCCATTACACATGAACAGGTTATTCATGAACTTGGTATAAGTAAATCACTTAAAACAACCGCTATAATTAAACTTTAGGCTTCCCCCTTTTACTAACTTCCTTCCCCTTATTTTTTACTTATTCTCCTGTTTATTATTTTTCATTTTTAGGTATACTCACCTCTCGATTTTCAATAGTCAGGGAGCGGACTTTTTGAAAGTAACTTTAAATTTTTCTGCTAAGCTTCGCAGTTTTATCATTTTCCAGAGTACACCATGTTTCATATCTCCATTTTAAAAAAAACAATAACAGCGACACTTCTTTTTTCCTTTTTTAGCCAAGCTCAGAGTTTCTCCCAGCCAATCAATACGCAATACATGCAACAGCCAGATGGCACGAGTAGCCTATTGGCCAATGACGATACATCAGCTTCTCCAGCAGATATTTTAACGAGTATTGAAAGCACACCAACTGAAGAGCCAGATGACAAATTACACATTTTTGATCTTGCCTATACAGGTGCAGCAGAATTTGGTTTTTTATATAAAACCGGTAACAGTCATACCGGCGATATGAAAGGTGCTATCGATTTTCGTATAGAAGAAGGTCAATGGCTTAGTCTTCTTAACTTCGATTTATTAGTAAAGAAAGCAGATGTAGAAGATAGCACAACAGGTGAAAAACACTTTGAAACCACGGAAGAAAAATGGTCTGTAGTTTCTCAAACTAACTACACGTTAAATGAAGGTGAAAATCATTATATTTACGGTAACATTTCTCTAGAAGATAACACGGCAACTAGTTACTCTAGACAAAAATCTATCTCTGCTGGCTGGGGAAAACATTGGTATAAAACCGCAGTAGCTTCTTTTTGGGCCGATATCGGTCCAGGTTATAAAACGGACGTATTAAGAGAAACTGACACCCACCCTAGTAGAAAAGAAGATACTTGGATTGTTCAAGCTCAGGCATTATATTTAAGGAAACTGAGTGAATTTGTAGAATTTAAACAATTTTTCAGTAGTAAGTATGCCATCGCTCAAAATCAAAATAGCATTTTTAAAGCTGAAACAACCGTTACAACAAAACTTATTTCCACTTTACAACTTCGTTTTACATTTACACTTGATTACAACTCAGAAGTGGAAGTAGACAAGAGACATACGGACACACAAACAGCTGTTACGCTCGTTTATAGTTTCTAGTTTTAGTTGTAAGACGAGTTTTAAACACAATTAAAGCTTATCGACAAAGACCTTTTAGCTCTTAACATAATCGCTCACGCTATGTTGTCGATTGTATTAAGAGCTTTTTTTGTTTAGCTTGCATCAGTAATAAAGCGCCAAGCCCAAACAGACAAGTTAATCCCCATAGTTGCATCCAAAGCCCTCTTATACTTTCAAAGCTTGCTCCCATTTGGTTCACCTTTAAGAAGGCTTGAATGGCAGAAGTAGATGGAAAAAAATTTGCCAGTATATTTATAGATGTCGGCATATTCGAAACCGGCCAAATAAAACCAGCTGAAAAAACAAGGGGTAATGAACTTAACAACACAACAACGGTTGCTAATTCTTTTCTTGGAATAAGTGCTCCAATAATCACCCCAAGAAAGATCACTGAAAGTAAAAAGGGTAGTAGCAAGGTAAACAAATCAGCTATGTGTGCAAGACGATTAATATGATAGTGTTCAAAACTAAAACCGGCATAATACATAAAGAGAAAGCTATAAATAATCACCATAATAGATGCACGAACGAATAAAATTTTCCATGCAGGAAAAGTTAACCAATAACACGCTAAGCCACTTTTTTGAGCCTGTAGCTTGCTTTGCATTTCTTGCTCAAACTGCCCTGCTGTTAATAATCCCATAGCTATAAGCAACGTTTGATGGAGTATTAAAATAAACACAGCCGGAACCACATAGTTCACATAACTTAAGCTGGCATTAAAGGTTGGTTTCATGTTTAACCTAATTGGGCTATAGGTTTTTATTTTATGCTGCATATTCTCTCCAGCAATAACTGCCCTACTTACTTTCTTTGTAGTAGATAGCGTGCCTGCTGACTTTATTACGCCTTCAAGTAACGTTCCATAAATAAGGAAATATGAAGCGTCGGCTGCGATAGCAATTGTAGGGCTTTTATCCAGTACCATTTCCTTATAAAAATTTCGAGGGATCACCATAAAACCACTTATAGCACCATCAATTAAGAGTGCTTTAGCTTGGTCGATGTTTTGTGCTTTACGTTTAATGTTTACTTGTGGTGTCGCATCGACCATACGTGCTAACTTTCTACTCATTTGGCTATTATCTAAATCAACAACGGCAAAGGATTGTTCTTTTGGCGTTTGCTGGCTATAGGGTAAGGGATATAAATAAGAATAAACAAGGACACCTAAAAACACCGTCATCATAATAGGGGCATTACTAAAAATAGCCTTTAATTCAGAACGTAATAGTCTCTCCCAAGTCATGATGCATTCTCGGAAATTTTTACAATGCTTTTAGACTGTGTGCTGCTATCTTTGAGCGTTCCTGTATTCTGGTTAATTTTATTTTTTTGATGTTTAATAGCAAACAACATCAAAAAAAAGTACACACAAAACCCTATTAAACATAAGAAATTGGCTATATTACTTATAAAAAGAGAGCCGTAATTAACTTGTCCTATTTGTAATTCAATATAATGACTTACCGGTAAAATTGATCGCCAAATTTGAGCTAGTAAAGGCATATCTGTAACAGGAAATGTTACCCCCATAAAAGCAAAAGCTGGTGCTGTTACCCCTGCTACAATACTCATCGCACGCGCGCCATCGAGTGAGGCAAAATAAAAAAATCCCCCCATACACGCGCAGGCTAAAACAAACAGGAATTGTGATACAAAAAGGATGAGCCAACTACCATGCATTGGCCAGCTCAAGATGATATAAAAAAAGCTCAAGAAAAACATACCTTGAAGCCAAAAGATGACAATATAGGGCGTTAGCATACCCATAAGTGTTTTACTCGAAAATTCAGATAACCAAGCTATTAAGCTATCCTTTGCTTGTTGTTCATTTTGCTCTTTCTTGAATTGATTAATTTTAAAAATGTGATGCTTAGAAGAAAAACTAAGCACAATAGTCGCGACAATAAAAATTTGCCAAACAGCGGGTACTGCCGCAGAAACAAGGAACTGACCGTAATGTGTGTTTTGATTGAACAAAGGCGACACTTGCACACTAATGGGTTGAACTTGATTTATAGAGCGTTGAACTTCTCCTTGCGTTTTCACAAGATTTTGCAATGCTTCAATTGAGCCTACATAAGTGCTGTGTGCTTTAATAAAAGCGGAGTTCACAAGCTTACCTATTAAGATAAACTGGCTATTGTAAAAAATACTAACTTGAGGTGATTCGCCTTTTAATGTGTTTTTTTCAAGGTCTTTAGGGATAAGACTGATGGCATACACATCACCTTGTTTTAATGCTTCACTGGCCTCATTTTGCGAGGCGTAATACTTTATTACGTTTAAGGTGGGACTTGCATTGTAATAACGAATTAAACCACGAGATAATTGTGTTTTATCATTATCTACAATGCCAACCGATAGGTTAGTTGCAATACCAGCAGAAAATATAGCAACTAGACTTAACGTTGAGATGATCGGTAGCCATATTACAAGAGCTTTTAACCAAGCATCCTGCATAATAAATTTTATTTCCGATTTAATAGCTAATTTAATACTATCTGGCTTTGAAGGTTCTTGCTTTGAAGCATTTATAGTATTACTTGGCATGAGTTATTCTTCTATCGCTTCAACAAGAACGCTCATTCCAACTCTTAAAGACTCTATATGTTCGATTGGACGGGCTTCTACTTCAAAGGTTCTCATATCAAACCCTTGTGCTGTGTCTGTCGAACGCCATGTTGCAAAATCTCCCATTACCGCCACATGGCTTACTCTAAAAGTAAACATTTCATTGCCAATTGCAGGTATTTTAACCTTTAATGTACTTCCTGTTTGAAATTTAGATAACTTGTCTTCACGGATATGAAATATAGCCCAAGCATCTTCCATATCAATAAGACTGACCACCGGAAACCCTGTAGGTGATAACTCACCCGGTTGAAGTAATATTTGGCTCACTTCACCATGATGCCAACTTTCTATCTTCGTTTCAGCAAAATAAGCTTCAACCTCTGCAACAGCACCTGCGGCCATGTTCTCTTTTTCTTCTGCTGCCAATTTTATTTCAGAGCGAGCGCCTTCTTTTGCCATGGCATATAATTGAAAAGCTGATCGTTCATTAAGTTTAGCCGCTTGGTATTTAGTATAAACTTCATCACGATTTTGCAACGTTACAATCCCCTCTTTATAAAGGTTTTGTACGCGTTTATACGTTTTAGCCATTAAAGCAAGTGCTGCTTTGGCTTTTAACCATTGGTTTTTTACAGCAGCTAACTCTTGCTCTCTCGCACCATTATGAGCCTGCTCAGCCATTGCCCCTGCAGCTCGCTCTCCCGCTTTGGCCTGTTGCAATTTAGCTAAAATTTCAGGGCTTCTTAAAGTAAAAACTAGATCCCCCCTTTCAACTTTATCGCCCTTATTAACCAATATTTTATCAATTCTTCCTGGTACCTTCGATGAAACACTATACTGCTGCGCCTCTATTTGTCCTTGAATTATTTCAACAGGTTTTTCATAGGCTTTGAAGAAACTGAACACAAGCAAAGAAATTAATATCAATATTAATAGGCCTATAAAAGTGTAACTTGCTTTAGTTTGAACGTTACTCATCATTTCCCCTTGTTAATGTTTAACGTTTTGTAGTCATTAAAGCTTTGCATCTCTGAAGTCAGTGCTAATAGCTTACAAAGCGATATAATATATTGATATTGTGCAAGGTTTCGTTGGGTCTTAATACTGGCAATAAATAGCTGAGCATCAATGACATCTAGTGATGTAGAAAACCCTTCTTTAAAAGCTTTTCCTTGTAACGTCAAATTTTGTTGTGCAAGCGCTAAACTTGAAGCTAAACCCTGGTACTCTTCAATAGACTGGTTTGCTTCTTGGTACGTTTTTTCCACTAAAACTGAAAGGTCGCGTTTGGCTTGAGCTATTAGATAATCAACTTCTAATACGGTGCTATGTGCCGCTTTAGATTTTCCATCTCGACCAGAAGTATCTAAAAGCTTTATACTTATACCCACACCCACTTCCCAGTCGGGGGTTATCTTAGCCGCTAAGGTATCGTCTTCATAAAGGTTATAATTTCCGTAAAGGTATATGTCTGGATAATATTTCCCTTCTTCAACTTTAATTACCCCTTTGGCTTGAGACTTTTTAGCATTTAATATTTTTAAACCGGGGTAAGATGCTAGTGTTTTATCATGGTACTTTGTTACTACAGGCAAAGTGTCATTAATAAAAAGATTTGTTTTAGGAATAACATGGTTAGATTGCTTAAGTAAATGCATCAGCGCTGTTTGCGCAATATCAACATCTCTTGCAGACTTTCTTCTTTCTACTTTTGCTTTGTCATAAGCAACTTGAGCTTGCAGCTCTTGTAGATTGTTTATCTGTCCTTGCTCTTTTAATTTTGTCGCATTATTAAAGTGATGTTTCAACCCCTCTTCCACTTGTAAGCGCGTTGCATAAACCTTTTGCGCCAACACGACTGAGAAATAGTATTTAGCTAAGTCTTCAAACTTTGCCTGTTGCTCCATCAATAATAACTGTTGTGCTTCGTCTTGTTTGGCCTCTGTGATATTACTGGCTCCTTCTACCCTCCACCCTGTAAAAACAGGCCAAAGGGCTCGAATAGAGCTGTTAAAAACATCTTTCTCTGCCAGTGTAGAAGTAAATAAATCATCAACAATAACCGGCGCACTTAATCCCAAAGCCTGATTTATATCATCAATAGGCATGCTCTCAATAATGTCTGAAGGTTTTACCTTTACGTCGTCATCTAGACGCGTGTAATTAGCACCTAAAGTAATTGAGGGTAAATTAAGATCGGTCATTGCATCGTGGATATGCTGAGCACTAATCACACCTTGCTGCTTGGCCGCTAATGCATCATTGGTTTTCAGTACGGTTTGCCATGCTTCACTAAAACTTAATGTTTGCGCAGCATAGACACTAAAAGACATGATGAAAAGTAGATGTATAGACGCTTTAATGACAAACGATAACGTTATATATTTCATTAAGATAATTTTATTATTGGATTAATATAGTTAGCTTAGTAGATGTGATGGTTTTGTACAATATACTAGGAAAATAAAAGGCTTGGTTAATATTTAATTTCAAGACATAAAAAAAGACGCTACTCTTGTTAGAGAAGCGTCTTTTTTTATTGATTTGGTGGAGCTGGCGGGATTTGAACCCGCGTCCAAAAAGCCTACATCCTCGGTCCTACATGCTTAGTCGCTCATTTATTTAACCAATTAGACGCCAAGCGACAGGCTTCGTCATGGTGAGCTCGATACTATTTCGCGGTTCAGTCTCAAGCAAACTTCCCTCGCTAACCTATTTGGGGTGACCATCAATCCTCTAGCCAATAGGTGAGATTCCGAGGTGATGGCTAGCCTAAGCGGCTAGTGCGAACGTTTCGTCGTTAGCAATTATAGTTTTGCGGCTTTTTACCAGGCCAACCGCCCCTGGGCATGCACCTTGGGTTTCGTGAATCTTGTCGAATCCTGAATCAGCCCCAAAGTTTTCTTTACCTTTATATACTAACCTTTTATAAAGCATTGGGCAAGTTATAAATATGTTCATCTTAGGTTACATAAGGGCTGAATCCAAATATCGTACTAAATTTGAACGATATCGTGTTTCTATTTAAATATTTCAAATAAAGGAAATTAAAGTCTAGGGCGTGTTTATCTTTCAGGATTACTTTTGCAGCAATTTGTTTGGTATTTATACAAGGTAGAGAATGCGTAATATAGTCGTTCTATATAAACATTCGATAACGATGTAGAAATGCCAAAAATACTGCTCTATAGGCTCATTTAAAAGCGATTTTATCATTTTTGTCACACTTTTATATGGAATAACCATATAACAATCGTGACGCCGCGATTAAATCACTTTTATTTGAACGAAATTTAATCTTGAAAGTTCAACATGCCCTAGTTCTTTGTTTTAATGTGTTATTTTTTGTATTCAGCAACTACGATTTATAAGATACACATGCTCATTAAAAATACCTACGGCGATTGAGTCATTATTTTTAGCTATTGAGTAATATGAATTCAAGGTGGATTAAACCTATTGACAATGACCAATATATGGATATGATCAATTAAATATTCAGTTGATAGTTTTCCGCTTATAACCAGAAGCGGACAGGGCAACATTTTATGAAATTTAAGATATTATCTATATTAATTACATCATTAACGTTATTTGCATGTGATGGTGATGACGGCTCTACAGGTAATGCTGGTGCTCAGGGACCACAAGGACCAACTGGTGCTCAGGGTCCAACTGGAGCTCAGGGCCCTCAAGGTCCAACTGGAGCTCAGGGCCCTCAAGGTCCAACTGGAGCTCAGGGCCCTCAAG
>JBMYWR010000058.1:0-18009 GCA_049607625.1 Colwellia sp. | reverse complement strand
ACCTATAAAAAAACCTACTAAAGTTTTCTTTAGTAGGTTTTTTTGTTTCTTAACCTGAGCTCAGGTTAACTAAGCTAAAGATACCAGCATGGTATTGGGTTGCTCTAAGTAAGATTTCCATAAATTACAAAAACGAGCAATGGTTCCTCCATCAATAACACGGTGATCACCAGACCAACTAACTTGCATGATACTTCTAGCTTCCACTTCACCATTATCATTAAAACGAGGTAATTTTTGTACCTTTCCTAATGCGACAATAGCCACTTCTGGTTTGTTAATGATTGGCGTCGCTACAGTACCACCAATAGCACCGATATTAGAGATAGTAATTGTTCCGCCTTTTAAATCAGCACTTTCAACTCTTCCACTTCTTGCTTTAGCAGTAAGCTCTGTTAAGTCTTTTGCTAAATCTAAGATAGATTTATTTTGAACTTGTTTAATATTTGGTACCAAAAGGCCCACTTTAGAGTCTACCGCCATGCCAATATTATGATTATGGTGGTAGGTTATTTCACTACAAGCTTCATTTACTTGACTATTAACAATGGGATATTCTTTTAACGCTAAAGACATTGCTTTCATGAAAAATGGCATCATGGTTAACTTAATGTCTTTCATTGACTCTTGCTGTTGATATTGAGCCTTTAATGTTAATCGAAGTGCGATTAGTTCGCTAAGATCAATTTCCTCACAATAAGTAAAATGCGGAATAGTACTGACTGATTCAGTCATTGCTTTTGCCATAGCCGCTTTAACGCCACGAATAGGTTCAACTTTATTATGCTCTTGGTTAGAAGAATCGTTAGTTGTTGCGGCTGTAAAGGATAGAATATCGTCTTTGTATACTCGACCTTTTTTTCCTGTACCTGTTACTGCATTAATATCGATATCTAATTCTCTTGCAACACGTCTAACAGCAGGACTTGCAAGTGACTTAGACTTTACGATCGAACAAGACTTTCTATCTGTTGCAACGCTTCCCTCAGTTACTTTATTATTTTCCCTTTGGCTGTCATTTTCATTTTCAATTTCAATAACACTTTCATCAGTAGCTTTAGATACAGAAGAGGCACTATCTACTTTGTCCGTAGCTGAAGTATCCGCTAAAAGTTCTGACTTATCTTCAACCGTTTTAGCTGAGTCGTGTTTCACCATTGAAAAAAGAGGTTCATGCACTTTAGCGATATCGCCCTGCTTATAATAGAGTTTGTCAATTACCCCATTATGCATTGCTGGAATTTGTACTAGCGCTTTATCAGTCATTACATCAGCAATGGGCTGATCTTCTTCAATGCTATCGCCTTCTTTAACAAGCCATTCAGCGATTTCACATTCTACAATTCCTTCACCAATATCAGGTAAGATGAATTCTATATTCATGTTTATTTCCTATTTATTTCTATAATCTTCGGCAGTTTAAGTGTTACCTTAAAAATTCATACTGCGTTTTATTGCTTCAAAGACTTTTAATTCATCAACAATATATTCTTTTTCAAGAGCCAAAGGGTATGGTGTGTCTAAACCACAAACACGCTCAATAGGCGCTTCTAAGTTTAGAAAGCATGTATTTTGAATTGTTGCAGCGATTTCGCTTGCAAAGCCTGAGGTTAAAGGCGCTTCTTGACTAATCACTAACCGACCAGTTTTTCTAACTGATGAGGTAATTGTTTCAATATCCCAAGGTAGGATTGTTCTTAAGTCAATCACTTCACAAGAAACCCCTTCTTTACTAGCTAACACGGCGGCTTTTTCAATGCTTTCCATTTGCGCGCCCCAGGCAAGTAATGTGATATCACTCCCTGACTCAACAACTTCTGCCTTACCCAACGGAAGTTGATAGTCTTCTTCTGGCACTTCCCCCGTTGAGGCGCGATATAAACGTTTTGGCTCAAAGAAGATCACGGGATTATCGTCACGAATTGCCGCAAGTAACAAGCCTTTTGCTTGGTATGGATTTCTTGGAATAACAACTTTTAAACCGGGTGTATGAGCAAAATAGGCTTCTGGTGACTGACTATGATACAAACCGCCTGCAATACCACCACCATAAGGAGAGCGAACAGTTAACTTACCTACGCTAAATTGGTTACCACTACGATATCTAAACTTAGCAGTTTCATTAACTAGTTGATCAAAAGCAGGAAAAATATAATCTGCAAATTGTATTTCTGCAATGGGTCTACTTCCTTGCGCTGCTAGACCATTAGCAAAACCAATAATGCCTTGCTCAACAAGCGGAGTATTAAAGCAACGTGCTTTTCCAAATTTTTCTTGCAAACCACTGGTTGCTCTAAATACGCCACCAAAATGACCTACATCTTCACCAAAACATAACGTTTTATCATCTTCTTGCATGGCAATATCAAGCGCGCTATTTATTGCTTGTAGTAAATTCATATTTGGCATTTTAAAATTTCCCTGCGGTTAAAGGGTATGACTCAGGGTATTTTTTAACGTGTGCTTTTAACGCCTCGAGTTGATTTTCTAACGATTTAGGCGCCGTGTCATAAACATCAGTTATCATACTATCAATGTTTGGTTTATCGATAACCTCTGCTGTTTTCACTGCAGCTAATATATCGGTTCTCAACTGCGCTAGAAGTTCATTTTCCTTGACATCATCCCACCAATTTTGTGCCAATAAGAAATTTTTCATTCTCACTATAGGATCGTTGTCTTGCCAAATAGCCTCTTCTTCTTTGGTTCTATAAGCAGAGGGATCATCTGAAGTTGAATGAGCACCAAGACGATATGTCATCGCTTCAATAAGCACAGGCTGTTCTTGTTCTAAGGCATATTGTCGAGCTATTTGCGTTGCTTTAAGGACAGCAAGAATATCATTACCGTCAACACGTAATGTTTTCATTCCATATCCTACGCCCCTAGATGCAATGCCGTTACCCACAAATTGTTCATCTGCAGGTGTGGATATGGCATAACCATTATTACGGCAAAAGAAAATCACTGGCGCTTTATGTACAGCGGCCATATTCAACCCCGCATGAAAATCACCTTCAGATGCAGCTCCCTCACCAAAAAAGCAAATGGTTACAGCATCTAAACCTTGCAATTTTTGCCCATATGCATAGCCAGATGCTTGTGGTATTTGCGTTGCAAGAGGGGAAGAAACCGTCATATAATTTAATTCATTACTCCCATAATGAATCGGCATTTGTCGACCTTTTCCTAAATCATCACTGTTTGAAAACATTTGATTCATAAAATTACTTAAACTGAATCCTCGGTATATCAGAGCACCTTGTTCTCTATATTGAGTCATGATCATATCTTGTGGTTTTAGGCCTGCTGCACCACCAATACTTGCAGCTTCTTCGCCAAGTGCGCTTACATAGAAGCTCAAGCGACCTTGACGTTGAGACGCCACCATACGCTCATCAAGAATACGGTGAAAAGCCAGGGCTTCATAAATTTTTACTGCAGAAGCTTCATCAAGCTCTGGCATATCACTATCTTGGTAAATAGTTCCATCTTGCTTAAGTATTTTTAGCTCAGGAATATCAACACTATGCCCATCGATAAAGGTAGGGGAATGAACGATACGGCTATCTTGGTAAATATTGTTACTCATAGTTTTCTCATCGAATATTTAGGAAAAATGTGTCCGTTTTAAACAGTATTTATTTTTGCTTTGTCATCTTATTGAATAAACCTTACCTTCACGTCAACTTTGTTTCAATTTTTGCAGCAAATGAGTTATTCAGTTCGTTTAGCTAAGTGAGCAAATATGTTTACACTTACGTTTTAGTCGATGGTGTTCAAACGTTAAGCACTGCTGTTTTATGCGTCTACATATTGATTTGGTTAGCTCACAGTAATTTAAAAGTCATGACATGAGTATAATCGTTATTCTCATTTAGGTTAAAAGAGTCGGATAACTTAATTGAATTGGTATTAATGTAAGAAAGATGGTTAGAGGAAAGTCACTTAATGTTTAGATCTTTTTAGGTAAAGAGCTAGCTGATAGTGCAATAAGGTGATAATGCAGTAAGGTGATAACACTGTAAAACCCTAACTGCGGCACTAAGCAGTAGAGCTAATTTTTAGGGAGAAACACTAGACAGAAAAGAATGTGTAATTTCTGCAGCTAGTGTTTTTATCTCGAGGAGTTATTTGGTGATTAGAATAGCGAATTTATTCTGCTTACCCTTTTTATCTAATCGACTATATGAAATTACAAAGTCATTTTTTTGATCATTATTAAGATCATAAGAAAGCACGTTACTTCCTTCTTTAGGCAATGGTAGAGACTGCTTCAGCGCTTTTTTAGCAAAACGTCTTTTTGACTTTTTCTTCAGTCCTTTATAAATTTTTAATTCATCGTCATCAGACAAAATTAAATCATGCAGACCATCCGCATTAATATCCTCTAAGATAATAACAGGGCTTCCACTTTGCCCTTTACTTAAACTAAAGCTTAATTCAACTTCTTTTTCTGCTATCGGCTTTTCTGTAAAAACATTGTCGTTATTCAAAGCAAATAACAAAACATTTTGATCTATACCACCCGAAAGTAACGCTCCAATAACATTACCAATACTTAATTCAAATGAAGAAAGTAAAACTTCATAACGATTGTCTTGATTAATGTCGATCACATTTAAGCCCGTTAAGGTGCCATCTGCCCTTATCGTTGTGTCGGCTATTGTTGGAAATTGAATAGTATAACTTGCTGGTGCTGTATTATCTTTTGATGGCGTGAGTTCTTTTTTACCAAAATAAAATTCATAATTATTGGTACGATCTAGTACCCCACTACTTTGTGTATATTGAACTATGATGTCCAAAATACCATCACCGTTCACATCTTTAATATTTTCAACAACACGATGTACCAATGAACTTTGATCTAACCCTTCTCCTTCGGCTGTTTTCATATCCCACCAGCGAATACCATAAATACCTTCGTTGATTGCTATGCTAGTTTCATTCGAAGAAAAGTTACCATCCAGTTGTTGAGCAAAATACTTTAGCTCGCCCTTCTCTATCCAAGCGACGTCTAACATTTGGTCAAAATTAAAATCTCCATAGTAAATTGACTTAGGGGTAAAAGTAACCCCACCTCTATTTAAGCTAACACGAGGTGATAGGCGTAATGATTTCTGTTCTTTCTCCCTCTCTTCACTAGCTGATTTTTTTGCTGTCCATACGTTAATAGATTGAAAGTCATCGAGGACAATATCATCAATTCCATCTTGATTAAGATCTCTAATAAAGTTTTTTCTTGATAAGTAAGTGGCAGATTCCATTAGATAAATAGACTTTACTTCTTGTTCATGTACAAACGAAGAGCGACTTTTCTCTAGTGTATCAATACAACATTCTTTAACTGAGGCTTTATCACTCTGTGATATCTCTTTACTTAAACTCGGTTGAAGACTCACAACTTCATCGTGCGATAAGAAATAGAGCTTTTCAGTTTTATCTGTTTTTATTTGACTCGAAGTTAGATTATCTACTGAAGTAAAATAGTCCTGATCATCACTTACATCATAAGCGAAGAACTTTTTATCAATAGGTAACATATCAATCAGTACATACTGTTCACTAGTTTTATTTATTGCGTAAATAGCCAACCAAGAAAGACCATTTTCATCAACGCCCATTACAACGAGCTCTTTTGTATCGTTCTGTGCGTCTTGTAAATTTGACGTTTTATTATTCTTAAATAGGTTTAAGGCAAGAATAGGTTGGGTAATAGTGAAAGGTGCTTCAATCTCATTAACATCAAAGAGTTTCTTCTTTTTTGCTGCATTAGTGTTAAAACTGCAAAGAATAACGCCCAAGATTAAGAAATTCACTGCATTTGTAAGTAGCGATATCGCACTTGGTTTAGATAGTGACTTAGGGTTCAGTTGAAAACGCAGACACTTTTCTAGAAACGGTTGACTCATGTTAATCCTTTACAATCATTAAGTGCTTTTCTGACAATTTAAAACAGAACAAGAGAAAAGCAACAGAGATAATTTATCCTATGCTACGTTAAGCATATAATTTCAGCAAGAACATTAAAAAACTAGCGTAGATAGTTTGTTACTATTTATTTCTGTTGTCTTTTTTCTTTAATTTAAGTGTACGTGATACTAAATAACCTGAAGAGAGTACAACCTAGCCAAAGCACTTGTATTAGCTTATTGAGCATCAATCTTAACAGGGATAACCGTTAGCATCGCTCTTTGGCCAATTGCAACATTCGCATTAGGAAAGATAATCGCCTCTCCTTCTTTATGAGTTTTTATCTGATTCTCACCATCTGTCGCAATAACGGTTCCTATTGGGAAGTCTGTAAAATTTTCCACGTCATCATCAAAATGCAGGGTAAATTGCTGATGGTGCCTGTCAATTATTTGGTCAATTTCAAAAAAACTAAAATCTTCAACAGAATAGTCTCTCAACGTTATTGCTTGTCCCGATACAAGGTCTGTTAAGCTTGACTCAACTTTTGCAAAATTTTCCATATTATTTTCACCAAAAGGTCTAACTTTGCCAAGTTCAACAGTAAAGGCATGCGCGCCAAATTCATTGGAAGAGAAGTAACTAAACGTCGTTGTAGGAGAGTTAGAAAATAAAATGGTATTTACGCCACAAGCTAACATAAATTGTAATTGGGACTTTACCCAAGGTTTATTATGTCTAAATGGATAAACAGAAAATTTATCGTTTTTTGAGCCTCGAATTGCAGTATGTAAATCGTAATGGAAACGCTCTACTTCTTTACCCTGTAAACTCGCTTGTTCACTACCGGAAACAAAGAAATCTCTTACTGTGTTTTCCAGTAAAAGTGCTCGATGACGTTCATTATTAATTAAGCCCGCTCCTTGGCCTTGGTCTTTTGAGTGTCCGCCACTAAAAAGTCTATTCAAGTTCTCTTCAACAAAACGCTTACCAATATTAATTGATGCTGGGTTGCCGAATAAAAACAAAACGCGGTGTGCTAAAGATAACTCGCCTAAAATAAGTTTTTTAATTAATGCGTTACAAATTTCTATAGGGGCAGTTTCATTGCCATGCACCGCACTCGATAAGACTATATCTTTCGCTTTTTTATCAATGTTTTTAGTTGCTTTTAGTGCAATCAAAGGCTCAAAAACAATAATCCCCGTATTTAAAACAGAAACTTTAGACTTTTCTGCTGTTTTTTCACATTGCACTTCAAAGTTAAAAGCTGGCATACCTTCTTCGTGGCTTCGGGTTAGGTGTAAAAAATCACCTGTTGCTTTTAATTGTTTACATAACTCTTCAGCAGATAGAGTTTCTTGTGGGTACGACATAGTTAACCTTCGTTTTATTTTTAAAGCTTCAAATTAGAAATTTTTAATTTGGGAGTGTGTTTATCTCCCTTATAAACTAATTATAACAAGTCTCATCGCCAATTACCCTCTTGTCATGTTCTCTTTTAAGCATATCCTGTTCAACAATGATTACAGCTAGATGACTTTTGCTTATCCATACGCTAATTCTTCTTTATAACATCGAAATTTATACCATTTACTCTAACCAACTTTGTTGTAAAGTAGCTTAAATTGTAAACAAATATTAATGGTTACCACTACGGATAGTATTTCTTGAGAATATGACATAGGCTTAAATAAGCTGCTCACTTTAATGATATAGGAAGTTTATGAATCGTCTTTCTTTGTTAAGCTTGCTTTTAATCCTGCCTTTTCTTTTTGCCTGTCAAAACCAAAACAGTTTACATACAAGCACGCATCTTCCCTCAAATTCACTCTACCTAGATAATAACTTCGCTATACCCGAAGGTTTTGCAATAGAAACAGAACAAGATATATTTATGCTTGATGATGAAATGCAAGCGATGGTTGCAAGAGAGTTGAAAGGTCCTGCCGAGGGGCATGTCAAAGCGAAAGCCTTAATTAAACATATTTTCTCGAAAGAAGACATGGCATTAAGTTATGAAAATCATGCTAATTTAATTGCTAGAGAGGCCTATCATAGCCATAAAGCCAATTGTATTTCTTTAACTATTATGGCTTTCGCTTTGGCTGAAGCAGCTGATTTAAATGTGAGTTTTCAACAGGTAGACGTGCCTGAATATTGGGTAAGAAACGGTCAGTATAGTGCACAAACTGGTCATGTTAATTTACTGGTAAAGTTTCAAAATCCCCCCAGTAAAGATATCGTGTTCGGCAATAACAACCTCGTGATAGACTTTGACCCCTTTGTTCAGAAAAAGAAATTTAAAAAGAAAACCATAAGAAAAAACACAGTTATTGCTATGTTTTATAATAACAAAGGAAGCGAAGCCCTAGTTGAACAACGCTATAATGTAGCTTATCAATATTTCAGAGCAGCAACCAAAGTCGATAGCCATTTCAGCTCTGCTTGGGGGAATCTAGCCGTTCTGTATAAGTTAACGGACAACCACCAACAAGCTGAGTTAGCTTATCGTTATGCAATAAAAATATCGCCAAGTAACTTAACGGCTTTAGCTAATTTAGCTATTCTGTTGCGTCATCAAAATAACTTAGATGAAGCGGCAAAAATAGAGAAAAAGCTTTATTATAAAAGACATAAAAACCCCTATTACCATGCCCTTTTAGCCGATGAAGCATACTTTAGACAAAACTATCAACAAGCGTTAATTCATTATAAAGATGCCATCGCATTAGACAGTAAAATACATGAGTTTCATTTCGGCGTAGCCAAAACTTATTATCAACTACAACACTTAACAAAAGCACAGAAGTCTTTAAAGAAAGCAATGTATTTAACTAAAAGAGACTCTACAGAGCAATTATATGCCGCTAAATTAGAGTTATTAAAGGCGCAAAGAACCAATTAACCAATTACTTTAATAAATTACCTTTTAGTACCCCCTCATTAGTGAACTGCCCATTAGTAATAACAGTTCCATTAAGTTTGTGATCTTGTTGTAGACAGGAAAAATGAATCCCCCCCTTTTTCTGGTTTATTCCTTTTCAAGATTGTTATCTGTTGGAAAAATTGTAAGAATTGACCCGACATAATAATATCTCTAAGGAATAATAAAGATGAAAATACCACAAATAGGCCCTGCCTTTTTAGTAACCGCCGCATTCATAGGACCAGGCACCGTTGTTACTGCGTCTATAGCGGGAGCTAATTATGGCTTTGCTTTACTTTGGGCTTTATTATTTTCTGTGATAGCTACTATTATTTTGCAAGAGATGACAGCTCGTTTAGGTGTCGTAACACAACAAGGGTTAGGCGAAAATATCCGTGAAGCTTGCACACAACCTATCCTAAGAGCACTCGCTATAGCTTTAATTGTATCCGCCATCGCAATTGGTAATAGTGCTTATCAAAGTGGGAATATCGCAGGGGCTAGTATAGGTTTAACAAGTGCTTTCGCATCGTATTCAGATAACACATCACAATTACAGTCTATTTTTTCTGTACTTATCGGCTTAGTTGCTTTCTTTTTATTAATTACAGGCAGTTATAAAGTTATCGAAAAAGCACTAATAATACTGGTTGCCTTGATGAGTGCTGCATTTCTTGTAACTTTCACTCTTACAAAGCCTGATTTTTCTGCCTTATTATCGGGGTTATTTACACCGAATATTCCAACGGGAGCAACCCTAACGGTTATCGCCTTAATTGGCACGACGGTTGTTCCATATAACTTATTTTTACATGCCGCAAGTGTTGCTAAAAAATGGAACAATACAAAATATTTATCTCAAGCAAGGAAAGATCTATATTTTTCAATACCGCTGGGAGGGCTTATTTCCATGGCCATTTTATCTACGGCTGCCACTGCATTTTTCAACCAACAAATCACGCTTAATTCTGCCTCAGATATTGCGCCATCATTACAGCCATTATTTGGCGATTCCGCTATTTTATTTCTTGCCCTAGGTTTGTTTGCTGCTGGTATTTCATCTGCTGTTACTGCTCCTTTAGCGGCAGCATTTGCGCTAAGTGGTATTTTAAATTTAAGTAATGATTTAAACTCCAAAAGCTTTAAAGCAATTTGGTTTGTAGTGTTAACTTTAGGGGTATTAGGGGCAAGCTTAGGCTATAAACCTGTTAATATTATTTGGTTTGCGCAGGTGGCTAATGGAATTTTATTACCTATTGTGACCATATTTTTACTTTCAGTGATGAACACAGATAAGCTCGGTAAGCATAAGAATAATTTGTGGCAAAACTTATTAGGCGCCTTGGTTGTGTTAATATCTTTAATGTTAAGTGGTCGAAGCTTAATGTCAGCTTTCGGTTTATTATAATACTGCTAGGTTTGTGCTCTAGATTTGATTTTAGGTTTTAGGTGAAAATATGTTGTATACAAATAAAGAAAAAAACGCTACCCCATTAAGCTTAAATAAAGCCAGTATATCCTTCGCTATTTTTGCGTTCATCAGCTTATTTACTCAAGCACAACCTCACACAAAACTTACAGTAGAAGAACTAAGAATAGAGAAAGTTACTCAACATATTCCAAACACTGTCAATCAGCTTAATTCCACCGTAAGTGACTTTAACAATTCTCTTTCTTTGTTCGAAAAAAATTACTCTAATACAACAAAGAATGTGATTATTCGTGATTTAAAAAGCTTAATCCAACAACAAGGTAAACTTTTATGGCAAAGCGCCAGCGCATCGTTTCATCATAAAAACAATTTAGACGACCGCCCTCTATACTGGGCTCGACTTAAAATGACTAAAGTATTAAGGCAGTCTCAAGTCTTTACTATGTTAGCGCCAGCCCAACAAGCAGAAGTTATCTGGGCATTTGAATTATCTTCTCGTGGTCAAAGTGACATATCTTTTGATAAAAAAACTGACCATAAAATATTACTGCTAGGCTTTGATCCTTTCTTACTCGATAGAAATATCGAACAAAATAACCCTTCTGGGGTTACCGCTTTAAGCTTTGACAATAAAGTCATCAACTATCAAGGAAAAACTGTTGAGATAGAAACTTTTATTGCGCCTGTTCGCTTTGCAGACTTTGATCAAGGTATGATTGAAACGGTACTGACTCCTTACATGAAAGACGCTAAAGTTGATATGATATTGACTGTCAGTATGGGCAGAGAGTCATTTGATTTAGAACGTTTTCCTGGCTTAAGGCGCAGTGTAACAGCACCTGACAATCTAAATATTAAAACCGGTGCCAACCCTAAAAATCCGCTCATCCCTATGTTAAAGGATAAACCACTAGACGGTACTGAATTTCTAGAGTTTAGCTTGCCAGCAGAACAAATGGTTAAAGCTAAAGGGGCTTTTAAAATATTTGATAACAGAAACGTTACCATTGCAGCCCCAAGCTTATCTTCATTATTGAATAATGCCAAAGACAATGAACCCATTGCTGTACAGGGATCAGGTGGTGGATATTTATCTAACGAAATATCTTACCGTAGCTTACGCTTGCGTAATTTATATAATCCAACACTACCTGTTGGCCATATACATACGCCGCGTGTGAGTAATCTTGATATCAATGTTCATCATAATATTGTTGATCAAATTGAATCGATGATAAAACACGCTCTCGTCACACTAAAATAGGTTCTCTAGATTGATGGATATTAATGGCGCGGAGCTAAATAAACAATACGATAATAAGGGTTATTTTGTTATTAAAGATTACTTTACTGATGCTGAAATTTCGTCACTTAAAGAAGTCATCTTAACGTTTCATCATGCGTGGATAAATGACAATAAAGCTTTTTACAAAGAAGTCGCCTTTAATTCATCCCTGATTACCGGTAGTGAATACTTAGAAGTTAAAGACCGTGTAAAGCTTTTTAATTTTATTAGCTCTAAAAAAATGATGGCTGTTATAGATTCGCTTATAGCGACTACTCCTGCGTTCATGAACACGCAATTATTTTTCAATCCTATCAACCCTAAATTGAAAGATTTTTGGCATCGTGACTGTCAGTACGATCACGATATTGAGGTACAAAAAAAAGTGATTCATGAAACTCAAGTAGTGCATTTTCGCGTTCCACTCTTTGAAGAACTTGGTATGGAGCTTGTACCCGGCAGTCATAAACGTTGGGATAACGAGGAAGAGTTTAACGTACGACAAGAACTTAACGGAAGAACAAGTTGTGAAAATTTATCTACTGGTAAGAAAATCCAATTAGACGCGGGTGATTTATTAGTTTTCTCTGCTGATATGATTCACCGAGGACTATATGGCTTAGATAGACTCGCATTTGATATTTTAGTCTTTGATTCAAGTGCGAATTTCGTTGATTATATAGATCCTGATTGTTTACCAAAACTTTCAATGCTAGATAACATTGACAACCCAAGATTATTTACGAATACGCTTGAATTAATAGTGCCGTAAATATAGTTTTTATTATGTCTATTTCTATATTTTCCATTTAATTATCATCTTGGTTCCGCGTATTCCATCAGAGTCAATGATAAGAAGACTATCATAATAGTTTACAATCCTATTTATCATAGCAAGTCCCATCCCACTTCCCTCAACCTTATCCCGAGATTTAAGTGTTTTAAACATTTCCATCGCTTTTTTATGAAATTCTGGCGGTATGCCCGGTCCATCATCTTCAACTGTAATTAGGTGATAGCCATTTTCTCGTTCATAGTTAATGCTTATATAGCCTTGTTCTTTATCATGATGTTTAATTGCATTCGATATCAAATTTCTTAGTACAGTTTCAAATGGCACTTTAGGCAAGTCGATATCAACACTTTGTAAAGACATCTTAAAGTTATCTTGGTTTTGCATTAATTTAAATAAATCTTGTCCCATATGTTTTAAATTAACCATTTCAGTTTGGCATTTTTTACTGTCGACACGAGAGTACTCAAGAAGATCATCTAGTAACTTAATCATGCGCTCTGCTCGCTGAGATAATAAACCTAGATGCTCTTTAGATGCATCTGGAATAATATCTCCACAATCTTCTGTTATAAAACTGGCCAACTGTCTAATTCCATTAATGGGAGACTTAAGATCATGGGAAGCAATATATGAAAACTGTTCAAGATCGGCATTAGATTTTTCTAATGCACGCGTTTTATTTTCGAGTACCTTCGTCATGCGATCTGAGGAAGCCTTTGCCCGAGCTAAAAATATAAAGAGCCCTAATATTAACCCATTAATAATCAGTCCAAAAATTAATATAAATATTGATTGATTCTCATTAGATTCATTCCTAAAGTTTAAATCAGATTGTATAGAGAAATCCCATACACGACCATACAAGTTAATACTTACACGCTTAGCATAAAGTGGATTAACATCAACGTGGGATGATTTTTCACCACTTTTATCATCAAAAAGCACATCCTCTCCATCACTAATTTTTATACTGACGTACCTATTTTTTGCATCAAGTGTGCCTTGCATAAGACTTTTCATTATAAATGGTGCGTAAGTCACCCCTATAATTGACTCTCTACGTGCCGCAATACTGTTGGTTGGTTTACCATTTTTATAAAATGGGGCATAAAATAAAAAACCAGGTGTTTTCTTTGAATCTTGAACCAGGGTTATAACCCCTGTTAACTGGGTTTTTCCTGTATCTCTTGCTTTTTGTATTGCTAAATACCTATTACTTTCGAAGGCCATATCAAGCCCTATTGCTTTTTTGTTAGGAAGTGACGGTTCAACGTAGGTTATTGGCCAATATTCTGATTGTTCATGGGTGGGGAATATATTATAGTCTGGACGCTGCTCGCGCTGCTTTTCAATGTATTTAGCTAATTTATTAGGCTTAATATTATAGATAATACCAATACCATTAATGCCTGGATAAATTTTATCAATCTTCAAGCTATTCGCATAAGCCAACCATTGTTTATAGGTTACTTCTGTCTCTATAGCGTCAACATAAGCAACCCCTCCTAAGAGAGCATTTTCATATAACCCCATCCGGTCTTTAATGAGGTTAATGACTTGATCAGCATGTCGATTAAATTTAATTTCTAATTTTTGGTTAGAGAGCGCTTTACTGTACTGCCAGGCCGAAAGTGTAAGTATTATCGACAAAAAAATGATAGCGAGGTAAGCAAAATTTATTTGCCCTACTTTCATTAATTTTTCCTTTCTGCGAAATCGAGTCCTAACCTCTGACATGAAGGTTTCATCTTATGATCATAAAGTAGCTTAACTATAGTAGTTTATACGATTTTTGAAAGTTACCTTTTCTTCAACAAGTCTGATTTACCTCTATTTATATAAAAATTTTCAAACGAGCAATAAATATAGTGTGCTCACAATAACTGCTATATATTAGTAATAATACTTTAGCCACACTAAGCCACTTTAGCTAAAAGGATAAGCATGGATATTAAAGATAAAACCATTTGGATCACGGGTGCTTCCGCAGGGATTGGAGAAGCATTAGCAATTGAGTGTGCAAAACAAGGCGCCACATTAATATTGTCTGCCCGGAGTATAGATAAGTTAAACCAGTTGAAAGACAGTTTACCAAACTCAGTACGGCACATCGTTTTACCTTTAGATCTTTCTATACCTGAAAAGCTTAGCGAAAAAGTGTCGACATTAATTAATACGCAGCCAATAGATATCCTTATTAACAATGGTGGTATATCACAGCGTAGTAAGGCTATTGATACACAACTTAGTGTGCAACGACAAGTAATGGAAGTAAATTATTTCGGTACCATTGCACTAACTCAATGCGTATTACCTAGCATGATCAAAGCGAAAAAAGGCATGATAGTAACCATTGCATCTGTAGCAGGTAAAGTGGGCGGTCAAAGCATGTCGGGCTATAGCGCATCGAAACATGCAATTCTTGGCTATATGGACTGTTTACGTGCAGAAGAAAGCTGCAACGGCCTGCAAGTACTAACAGTTTGCCCTGGCTTTGTACAAACCAATATTTCGGTAAATGCGATGACAGAAAGTGGTGAAACCTATGGCCGAGTAGCCAAATCCATAAAAAATGGTATTACTGCAGATGTCTGTGCAAGTAAAATTATTAAAGCCATTAAAGCGGATAAAGCTGAAGTTATTATCGGTACTGGGCTAAGTTATTGGGCACCAACTATTAACCGATTTTTCCCCAATTTATTTAGAAAGTTATCCGCAAGTAAAAAAATTAGGTAAGGCAACCTATTTTATATTCTTAACCTGAACTCGGTTTAAGAGATAGCTTAATTTTACGTAGAAGCTAGGAATAATAGTTGCTAGAGAAGTATGTGTTAAGCCGAGTTCAAGTTTTTTACTTTCATAGACTGAGTCTAAGCAGACCGAGTACATAAAATCTTTAATGCATATACCCGTTAAATGGTTGCCGCTATTGGGTGAATAAGTGCTTTAGTTATTTTACCTTGTTGATGTTTAACAATCGGCGGGTTAACAAAACCAGCAATTTGAGGAGTTATCCACTTTAATAATGAATGAGAATAAACCTCTTGCTGGGTATTTACCTGTGGTTTTGCATATTTACAGGACGCCATATCAAAGGCAAGATTGATAATAAGACCTGTCGATTTTACTTCCTTTTTAGCTTCCTGCTTAACGATATAGCTCTTTAAACTGGGCTGACCATTTTTAAGGAGCCTATCAATAGTAAAGTAGCTTTGATTTAATAAACTCGGCTCTTTTTCTACTGAAAATGCTTTTTCACGACTCGCTGCTGCAATACAAATTCTGTTTTCGACACTGCGTGATAATAAATGATAAGAGACTTCGTTGGGCGATTGAATATCCAGTGGAATCAATAAAAGCTGAGCATTGCTTTTGGCGATAACGCTAATCATTTCAGGGATATTACCATCATCAGCAGTTAACATAGCTAATTTAATGTCTCCTTGCTCAAGAGGTATTGTAATAGTGCTTAACCTATCCCCAAGAGCCGTCCATTGATACCTATTACAAAAATGCAGCTGTGGTTGCGTTGCCACAATGCCTTCTTCTCCAATAAGTACAGCCTGGTGATTTCCATCAAGTATTAAACTGGTACATAAATATTGAAAGGGTCTTAAAACTGCACTGACTTGCGTTATAAAGACTTTACTTAAAGCTTCAACTGCCTTTCGTTCAGCATCAAAGTTTAAAGCGCCTTTATCATTTAAAAAGAAAAGCTCTGGAAGTTGAATTATGTCACTTAAGTTGTTTTCTATGTAATGACAAACATCTTCAATGGCATAAGATAAATCTTTGTAAGTGGCAAAAATGGCAACATTAGCCATTAATGCGACATTATCGACGTTGATACTGCTAATCTTTTCTTTTTGATCGTCTCCAGTAATCAGCTCCACTGCGTTGGCATAGTAAAGCTCTGGACGGTGTTGTTTGACAAGGTAAGTACCATCAGGTCTTTGTGCTTTATCTAAACCCGACTCATTAAGGTTAATATCTGCAAAAGCATACCCTTCTTTATGATAAGCCACCCTAGCAAGTACCTCTCCTTTGGGTGAAATAATTTGACTACTGCCAAGTACTAACGCTGAAGAACAAAGTACCTCTTGTGTTAAGCTGTTCTGGTCTTCAAAGCTTTCTAGTTTTTCTTGCTTTGCGGTTGCTTGCTTAATTTTACTTGCGCACGCAAAAAACACATTGTTTTCTATTGCTCTATTTATTTGAGTCAACTCGGTTTGATCTAAAAACAATGCACCTGTTGACTGACACAATAAATGTGCACCTTTTAACGATAAAGAACGCGAGATTTCAAAATTAGACTCTTCAACACCGCTTAATACACCTAAGCAGCCAAGATCCATTTCAAAATTATCTCTAGTTAGCGTTGCAGATTCATTTTCGGTGAAAAACAATGCTTCTTCTGGTGATAATTTTTGCTTGTTTCTCTGATAAATTAAGTTGCCGCACGGTCCAAATAAACATGATGCGATACTGATATGTGATTTAACCGAAGTTGCTTTGCCTGTTCTATCTTCATCTGCACGTAATGTAACGTTTATTAAAATTGAACATTGATGTTTGCTAGCTTGTTGAGCTACTTTTTGGAGGAATTCGCTATCTAAACTTAAGGCACAATCCCATGCATGTTGATGGTTTTTAGGGTTAGGGAGTGTATTACAATACTCAGGAAGAATAATCAACTGCGGTTTACAAGTAGCTGCTTCCTCTATAATGCGTAAACAAGTTGTTAGATTTTCTTCTATATCAAAAGAAGTTGCAAATTGAGCAACAGCGACTCGCATACGTTTTTCCAAAATAATAATGCCTAGGGTATGTCTGCATAATTATATAAGTAAGCATTTACTTACATTATTATGCAGGCAATAAAAAATAAGTAACCAGTAACCATGTTTATCGTTAAAGTGTTTCTATAGAGGCAACGGCTTGTGTAAATTCATTAAGCTCTAACTCAACGCAATCACCTGTCTCAGGCCAATTAATACCAATAACAACATTATCTTCTTTTAAGTCTTCAAGCCAAAACTCAAGCCAGTCTGCAACGGTTATCTCACGAGCAATGTAGTCACTCCATTCTTCAACACAATGTTGGTTTGCTAACGCTTCGCTCGACCATAATGGCATTGCATCAGTGTCTTCAAAATTAGGTGAATCAAGTACTACCCAATCTTCACTGGCTTTATCTTGTAAGGCCCAAACTAATTGGCTAGGTTTTACTTCAGACAAAAATTGTTGCAATGTACTATTTGATTCAGTCATATGGGACTCTTCTATTAATTTTCTACAAAGTTACGTAGCTGTTGTTAAATACGCGTTGTTAATTACGTATTGTTAAGTAGGCGGAGTATAGCAAGACCATTCAATAAATTCCTCCATAACCTGATGTCATTATTCCGATGTAATTAACCTGATGTTATTAACCCGTCGTAATTAATGTAATGAAGACCTAATTCATTTCAAATAAAGCATAGTTTTCGTTTCAATATGTTGTTATTTAGGCTATCTTAGCGCCCTGTTTAGAGTTACTAGAAAACCTTTTCTCGAATATAAAAGATCTCACATAAATACTTTTCCATTATCGAAGAAGCTCTTTCTTAAATTGTGAAAATTATTATCACCTAAGAGCTTACTATTATTAT
>JBMYWR010000057.1:0-18444 GCA_049607625.1 Colwellia sp. | reverse complement strand
GAATCAGACAAGGTAAAGGGTAAGGGCAAGATATAAGAACGTTTTTACCACAGAGGGCACTGAGGCGCTGCGCTATACAGAGGAAAAAAAAAGATCGCGGCTAAAGCACGCTCCTACAAAAGTGATAAACTCAGATGCATGTTGCTGTTGCTTTGGTAGGTGAGGCTTCAGCCTTACAAGCGAAGCGCAAAGAAATTTCAACAAATGCCAAGCCATGTTAGTTTTGTATGCCTGAAGGCTCACCTACGGTGTTTTTAATAATAGTTTGGTGTCTATTTCCTTGCTCTTACCCTAAAAGGTCTAGTGTCTCATCCGCTCTTATCCTGTTTATCTGCGGGCAAAACGGGCTTATACCAATCTCATTTAATATGTGATCATTTCTACTTGTTAAAATCACCAACTACTTCGTTATTTCTTTAATAATTAGAATAACTAGTTACTTAAAAAAATGCCTTGTATTTGGCAATTTTATCTACGTATAAAGTAGATCACATATTTAATTCAATTGGTATTATCTCTTGACCTTACCCAAAAAGTTTCTTAATTCGCATCACCTGCATCATTCGGTGAGATTTCTAGCTCTGTTGGCTTCGTCTAATAATCACATCAAGGTGATTAGCAAAGGCTTGTCTGTCTGCTTGGCTTAGTGCGGCGGGGCCACCTGTATTAACGCCGCTGGCACGCATAGTATCCATAAAATCTCGAATATTTAATTTCGACTTAATATTTTCTTTAGTAAAAAGCTCTCCTCTCGGGCTAAGAGCAATGGCTTTGTTCTCAATGACTTCATCGGCCAAAGGAATATCTGCCGTAATGACCAAATCATTAGGTTGAACGCGCTTTACTATTTCATCATCTGCCACGTCAAAACCACTATTAACCTTTAAAAAGCGAATAACTTTAGATGGAGGTATACGAATTACATGGTTAGCAACCAAAATTGTTTCTATTTTTGTACGTTCGGCTGCTTTAAATAATATCTCTTTTATAACCACAGGACAGGCGTCAGCATCAACCCAAATTTTCATATAGCCTCTTTTTCTTTAATGTTTTACTTTAATGTTTTTTATAGAACGTTATGATATATATCACCACACATTATAACGTTATTTTTATCGCAATGTCTGATTTAGAATACCCAAAGCCTTGGCAACAAATATGGAAAACCGTGCAGCTTATTCCCGCAGGGAAAGTGGCATCTTATGGTCAAATCGCCGATTTAGCTGGCTTACCAGGTAAGGCTAGGCTTGTCGGTAAGGTACTCGGAAAAGTACCAAACCAAGGCTGGCAAAGTAAAGCTGTTCCTTGGTATAGGGTGGTAAATTCGCAAGGAAAAATTTCATTACCACAAGGAAGTGAAGGCTATATTAAGCAAGTATGCGCTCTACAGGAAGAAAATATAGTTGTACTCAATGGGCGTATAAAACTGGCAGAGTTTCAATGGCAACCAGACTTGAACGAATTACTCTTTCGGCTTGAATATTAGGTTTTGCTGAAATGTGAATAATAGGATAACAAAAAAGCCGTATAGCCTAAGAATAAAAGTTTCTTTGCTATACGGCTTTTTCGTAAGTGAATTATTCACTTGTTGGCGTAATTTGAACACTTTAATTAACAATAACAACAGAGTTAACCAGAGTATAAGGGGCAATAGCACCCTCTAAATGATGTAAGTGTAAATTATGCCGGTTGCGATTTAATTACTTACCGTTTTCAAGTAAGCTTTTACCATTAATCGCTATTTTACGAGGTTTTAATTTTTCTGGGATTTCTCTTTGTAAATCAATGTTGAGTAATCCATTTTCCATAAAGGCACCGACGACCTTTACATGCTCACCAAGTTGGAATTTACGCTCGAAGTTGCGTTCGGCAATACCTTGGTGAATAAATTTTCTTGGAGCTGCTTTATCGCTAGCATCTGATTTGGTTCCGATAATAACTAAACTGTTATTCTCTGATTCTATTTCTAAATCCTCTTCACTAAAGCCCGCAATGGCCATAGTTATTCTGTACTGATCATCTTTAATCAATTCAATATTATAAGGAGGGTATGAAGATTGTTTTTCGTTGCGTGAGGCTTGCTCAATTAGTCCAGCTAAATGGTCAAAACCAATGAATGAACGTGATAATGGGCTGAAATCTGAAGATATTCTCATAATAATTTATCCTATTTTATAGCAATAATAATATTATTTAATCATGCAATTCTTATTAGGCTTTCTTCCAGCAAAGGCCGCGAAGATATGTATTGGGTTATTAAAACCTTGTAACACCTATTAAACTTATTACATGAAAAAATAACGGTGCCTTTCAAAATGAACAGGCGTTAAGTTTAATAATGTAGCCCCAATGGCGACTACACTATTAAAGATTGGGATAAATGATGAGTTTTCAAGAGAAAAGTGAGATTTTTTAAAAGTTTTTAGTTTTATTTATCTAAAGTGTTATATATCAGTTGTTTATTTTTTTACTCTTCCTGCTCTAAAATTTCAGGAGCAGTTTTTTTCACCACTTTTAATGCTCTGTCGTAATCAGGGTGACTAGAAAGGTTTGCTACAATTTCTTTGTAAGCAATATTACCTTTGTCATCAATAATAAATATTGCGCGCGTTAATAGCCCCATATCTTTTATCAATAAACCGTATTTTAAACCAAAATCACGCCATACTGTATCGGAAAGCACCGTTAAATCCTCTACACCTTCGACTTTACAAAAGCGCTTTTGTGCAAAAGGTAGGTCATTACTAATGGTTAATAATGTGATGTTCTCAGGTAATTCAGAAGCTTCTTTATTGAAACGTTTAGTCTGTATAGAGCATACGCCGGTATCAAGGCTAGGCACTACAGAGATAAGTAAAGTTTGCTTAGCATAATCATTCAACGTTACAGCTTTAAAGTTACCATCGACAACTTTAAAGCTGGGTGCGCTATCGCCTACGTTAACCTGGGTGCCAAGTAAGGTGATGTATTTGTCACCCGCCTTTACAAGGTTTTGATTCATAGGAACACTAGTTAAATCAGCGTTAGCAGAAACAAATTGAATCGAAAGAGAGAAAAAAGTTACGGTAACGAGCAATACTTGTTTGAATGTGATCATGTTTATTATATTTTCTTATAGGTTGTGTAAATGATGAACTATTAAGTTAATCAAAAGAGTATACACATTAGTTTATCCTAGTTATCACCGAATTCAAACTAGCCTAATAAGATTGTTATTTGCGCGGTTTATTCTATGGTTATAAGAGGCAGTAATAAAATTTAAGTGATTATGATAACCAATGTAACAATATGCGATGACTCCTACACAGCAAGAAAACAGGTTAGTCGAACCTTACCTAAAGATTGGCTTATTGAGTTGTCGTTCGCTGAAAATGGTGAAGAATGCCTTAACTTTATCAAACTAGGTAAGGCAGACATTGTTTTACTTGATTTAAATATGCCTAAAGTTGACGGCTACCAAGTACTGGCAACCATTTTGGAGCAAGACCTTCCTTGTTTAGCCATTGTCATTTCAGGTGATATTCAACCAGAGGCGTTAAAGCGCGTAAAAAAACTTGGTGCGATAGCGTTTATTGAAAAACCAGTTAAGAAAGAGTTATTAATTGATATCCTTTATTTATATGGCATCCTTTGCCAAAAGGATAAGCACCAACTTGTTAGCCCAGAACAATCCTCGATAAGTAACCCACCTCAAGAAAATGTACCCCAACAAAGTCATACGCAGGACAATTTAATTGAGGGGGAACACTTTGTTCTTTCACAAGCGATGAAAGACTGTTATCAAGAGATAGCCAATGTAGCAATGGGCAGAGCAGGCGATTTACTGGCGAAGTTATTAAATGTATTTGTGAAGTTACCTATTCCTAATGTTAATTTCATTGATGTAGATGATTTGCAGACGACCTTGAAAGCTATTGATGAAAGTGAAACAACATCCGGGGTGTGTCAAGGCTTCATAAGTGCGGGGATTGCAGGTGAGGCATTGCTGATCCTTAATGACTCTAGCTTTAAAGATATAGCTTCACTGATGAATTACCCTGTAGACGAAACAGAACTAACTTCTTTTACTAACCAAACAGAGAGCCTTCAGAAAAAAGATAGCCTTCAGCAAAAAGATAGCCTTAAGCAAACAGATAGCCTTCAACAAAAAGAGATATCTCAAGAGTTAGAATACCTAATGGACTTAGCGAATATTCTCATAGGAGCTTGTTTAAAAGGATTGTCAGAACAATTAGACGTGCATTTTAGCCAAGGTCACCTAACCGTTTTAGGACAACACCGAACGATTCAGCAACTTATTCAGCAAGGGCAAAAAAACTGGAAGAAAACACTATCGATAGAGCTGAGTTATGCAATCGAGGGCTATGATATTAAATGTGAAGTATTGCTACTCTTTACAGAAAAGTCGCTCGTCACCCTAAATCATAAACTTTCTTATTTGATCGAGTAACTAAGATGAACTCGTCAAATAAAAGTAATTCAAGCGAGACTCAGTCATTGAGTACTGAAAAATCTTTACCTGAAGTAAACCCATTTAATGAAATGCATTGGGTTATGGAGATGCTGCATCATGTTGATGTGGGTATTGTCGTGCTAGATAAAGATTATAATGTGCAAATATTTAACAGCTTTATGGAACACCATAGCGGCTTATTGCCAAGACAGGTTAAAGGAGAGTCAATATTTAGCTTGTTTACAGAAATTCCTAAAGCATGGTTTAAGCGAAAAGCAGAATCTGTATTCTTACTTAAAAATCAATCCTTTACCGTCTGGGAAAATAGGCCATATCTGTTTAAATTTGACAGCTATCGACCTATTACATCTCGGGCAAACTATATGTATCAAAATACCACCTTTATGCCGCTGTTTGCTACAACAGGAGAAGTAAGTCATTTATGTTTATTAATTTATGATGTAACAGAAGCGGCGATGAATAAACGTGATTTAGAGGAAGCCAACAACGCATTACGTTTAAAACATGAAATTGACGAATTAACATCTCTTCTAAATCGTGAGGCTTGGGAGCAACATCTGGCAACATTTTATGACGACTGGCAAACGTCTCAAAAGAGTAGTTCATTACTTATTATAGAGATTGATCAATTAATTGATTTTAATGAATTATATGGTTATTCCGCTGGCGATAAGCTACTTATTAATTTGGCTAGCTCGATGACAAAAACATGCCCTGATAAAGCTGTTTGCGGACGCTATGCAGGCAGTCAGCTTGGGATATTACTACCGAATATAGAAGAAGATGAAGCAAAAGACTTTGCCTATCATTTGAGTCAATTAGTAGCACAAGAGGAAGTTTTCGTAGATAACACAGTTGTTTCTTATACGGTAAGTATAGGAGTTGCTTCACTTGATAAATATGTTGAAAAAACACAATACTGGATCCGATTTGCCTATAAAGCTTTAGCATTAGCAAAAAAACAAGGTAAAGGTCAGGTGGCTCTTAGTGATAATAAACCTGATTGTAAAGATGATCAGGGCATAGCTGATTGATGGCTAATAACTAATAACTAATAACTAATAACTAATGGTTAGTTTCAAACTATAAACGACAAGTTAAGACAAAGGATGTCTCAAAACCTCTTTGCTCTGCACCTACTGCTGAGCATTTTTAACTCAAAGCTTGCGTATCTCTAGTATTTTAAACAATAAAAATGGAACAAATATCATTAAAAATAAAGTAGCGCGAGGCCAATGACTATAAGGTGTTGTTCCCGTTACAAGCGGTAGGTCAACTCTTAAAACGGCTTCTTCGAATTGTGGAATCGTTGCTAGCATTTCTCCTTTACTACCAACAACAGCTGTAACGCCGTTATTGGTGGAGCGAATGACAGGGCGACCAAACTCTATTGCACGCATTCTTGCAATATCCATATGCTGGTGAGGACCATGTGAATCGCCAAACCATGCATCATTACTAACGGTAAGTATTATGTCAGTTTGATTAGTAAAATTGACCGCTAACTGATGAGGAAACGCAATTTCAAAACAAATTAAAGGTAGAATAGAAAGGCCATTGGCTTTTAGATTTTCTTGTTGATAAGGTCCAGAACTAAACGAGGACATCGGCAAATTAAATAAAGGTGCAAGTGGGCGCAGAATAGACTGAAACGGAACAAATTCACCTATGGGTAATAAGTGGTTTTTATAGTAACGATTTCGACTTTCGTAATAATAACCTAGCTCATCATCTTTATTTTTCTTACCCAGAACAATTAAGCCATTATAATATTTTTTACTTCGTTGATCGTAATTTTGAATTCCGGTAATAATCGCGCTGTTATTGAAAAGGGCAGAGCGGTTTACAGTAGATAAATAGTCTTGCGAAGCGGGCTCTAAAGCAGGTACTGCAGACTCAGGCCATACGATTAAATCGGCATCGTTATTAACGCGTGTTAAATCCAAATACTTGAGCATGGTTGGCCATTCTAACTCTGGCTTCCATTTTAATGATTGTTCAATGTTTCCTTGAATGATAGCAACTTTAATCGATTTATCTTGTGGAGTTGTCCAAGTGATTTTAGATAGAAAATAGGATCCCATTATGCTTGCGACTAAAAAAGCACCACAGAGTAAAACAGTGTTTAACTCTTTTTGTTCAAGCAGTCTTTTGTTTCTAAGACAACAAATAGTACTTTTAACGATGCTATATATTGCGATATTAATATAAAGGATTAGTCCTGTAATACCGACCTCACCAATGATAGGAGCAAAACTAGCCAGTGGACTATCGATCTGACTGTATCCTAAAGAAAGCCAAGGAAAGCCAGTTAAAAAAACACTTCTAAAATACTCACACAATAGCCATACAGGAGGGAAAAGCAGTAAGTTAAGCTGTTTGTGGCGAGATAATCTTGCAGTTAAATAGCCTGCCAAACCTGAAAAACAAGCTAAATAAAGGCAAAGTAATAGCATTAAAGCTAATGAAATAATTAATGGCAGCCCACCAAACTGATCAATACTTACATGTACCCAGCTAATACCTGCGCAAAACCAGCCAAAAGCAAAAATAAACAGTATGGAGGCTGACTTTTTAGGATCTGCATCCTGAATAAAAGAAAATACAATAGCAGGAATAAATAATGCTAGCGGCCAAAATGAAAAAGGTGCGTAAGAAAAAACGAGCAACATACCGAGTAGAAAAACCACACCATGCTGCTTATTGAAAAATTGAGTTAAAGCCATAGTCGAGTACGTTAGTCGTTAGGTTGGCTAATTTGAGTGGCTTTATCTTTAGGAACCGTTACTTGAAGCATGTGTACTCTTCTAGAGTCTGCGGTTACTACTTTAAACTCAAAGCCATCAATGGTAACTACTTCATCTTTATGAGGCATATGATTAAATTGATGTAATACAATTCCGCCTATAGTGCCAGCACTGTCTTCATCAAAAAAAGAGCCAAAGTGCTCATTGAAAACATCTAACTCGGTTAATGCTCTAACAAGATAAACATTACTGGCTAAATGTTTAATATCTTCTTCAATCTCGTCATCAGTTTCATCTTCGATTTCACCAACAATTTGCTCAAGTATATCTTCAATGGTTATAACCCCAGAAACGCCACCATATTCATCTACTACTATAGCCATATGGTATCTGTTTGAGCGAAATTCTTGTAATAAAGGCTCAACCTTTTTACTTTCTGGAACGATAATCGCCGGTCGGATAATATCTTGTAAACTAAAGTCACTTTCCTTTTGCTTAAAGCTAAAAGCAAGTAAATCTTTAGCCAGTAAGATACCATCTACGTGGTCGATATCTTCGTTTACTACAGGAAAACGTGAGTGACCAGACTCTAAAATAGTTGGTAGGAACTCATCTAACCCAGCACTAATATCGATAGTTACCATTTGAGAACGAGGGATCATGATATCCCTAACACGCATTTCAGAAACTTCTAAAACGCCATCAATCATTAGTTTGGTGTCTGTACTGATTAACTTTCTATCTTGAGCATCGTCAAGAATATCTACCAGTTCACCTCGGTCTTTTGGCTCAGAGGTTAAAAACTGAATTACTTTTCGAAAGAAAGATTTATTATTAGTGGTTGTTGGTTGAGAAGTGCTGTCATCGCTCATAGAGCTATTGTTTTTCCTATATGATTCTAGCTTACAAGGTTTAGAGGCTAGCTTGTTGTATTAATACTTATAGTGTTTTTATTCAGCGCAAATGTATGGATTACTGATATCTAGTTTTGCTAAAATTTCAATTTCCAGCGATTCCATTTCATCTGCATCACTGTCGTTTATATGATCAAATCCAAGTAAATGCAAGCATCCGTGAATAACCATATGTGCCCAATGTGACAAAAGTGGCTTATTCTGGCTAATTGCTTCACTGCTTACGATATCAGAGCAAATAACAAGATCACCCAATAAATTAAGCGATAACCCTTCAGGTGCTTCAAATTCAAAGGATAATACATTTGTAGGCTTATCTTTATGTCTGTATTGACTATTAAGAGATTGGCTTTCTTCGAGCTCAACTAAACGAATACTTAGTTCATCTTGACGGTGATCAGAATATTTTCTTAGCATGTCAGGTGAGGTAAGTCCTTCCTTTTCATTTGATTTAGAATAAATCATAGATAAAGCAGTATCTACCCAACATTGAAAATGTTCTAAAGAAGGTAAGTTTTCTTCGGCGCAAGCTATTTGCAAGTCAACCGTTGCATTAAATTTATGCGTCATGGTTTTCTTCATTATGTGGAGAATAAGCTGTTTTTACAGCTTTTTCACGGTTCATCTTTTGATCATAGCTTTCGTATGCTTCGATAACGCGGCCCACAACAGGGTGTCTCACAACATCTTTAGATTGGAAAAAATTAAAACTAATGCTCTCGACATTGTCTAATACATCAATAGCGTGTCGCAAACCTGATGTTTGATGTTTTGATAAATCTATCTGTGTTATATCACCTGTTATAACCGCTTTGGCATTAAAACCGATTCGGGTTAAAAACATCTTCATTTGTTCAACGGTAGTATTTTGACTTTCGTCTAAAATAATAAATGCATCGTTTAACGTTCTACCACGCATGTAAGCTAGTGGTGCAATTTCGATAACATTTCGCTCAATGAGTTTCTCTACACGCTCAAAACCTAACATGTCAAACAGCGCGTCATATAATGGTCTTAGGTAAGGATCTATTTTTTGAGATAAATCACCCGGTAAGAAACCAAGTTTCTCACCAGCTTCAACAGCAGGTCGAGTTAGCAATATACGGCGGACTTCTTGACGTTCAAGGGCGTCAACGGCACAAGCAACAGCAAGGTAAGTTTTACCTGTACCAGCCACACCAATACCAAAGTTGATATCATTAGTGACAATATTTTGTACATAACTGGCTTGGTTTTCATTCCGAGGTTTTACCATGCCACGCTTAGTTTTAATGGTAACCACTTTGTCGTAATCAGCTGACAATGAAGCACCTTCAGAAGAGTCGTCTTGTTCGGCTTCTAAAACATTGGCCTCTATGATAGCTAAATGTACCATTTCACCAGTTAGTTCTTGTTCTTCACCTTTAACCGTTTGAGTTTCAAGGTACAAGTTTTTTAACAATTTTACGACAGCATTAGCATGCGTATTACTACCTACTACTTTAAAAGCATTTCCTCGATAACTAATTTTAACGCCTAAACGACGTTCAATCGTTTTTAGATTGTCGTCCATTGGGCCGCAGAGGTTTGCTTGGCGTGCGTTATCAACGGGAGATAGTTCGAACTGAATGCTTTCTTGATTTGTCTTTGTCAAAGTAAACTTGACCTCTAGTTAGGTAGTAAAAATGATCTGATCGTTTTTATTATGATTTTCTATTTTGCTATGTTGTTAGCGCACTCAAGAAACCTCTGTGCGCTAAAGCTTAAAGTGGTCATAAAAAGTTCAGCTTCACAACGAAACTTTATTGCAGACCTTATGCTTAGTTTACATGAACACTTTAAAATATACAGCTGATAATCATTAGGTGTTAAACAGACTCTGGTACGTATTGTCCCACACCCAATTCATCTAAGTTACTAGGCGTTGAATTATGGTGACTGTTTGCCAAAATATCTGCAGGAGAATGAGCTATACGTAAACCTATTTCACTTTCGTCACGAATTAACTCACCACGTAAAGAGTTTGAGTAAACATCGGTAATTTTCACATCGACAAATTGCCCGATAACAGTATGTGGAGCAACAAAGTTAACAATACGATTGTTTTCAGTACGACCACGAAGCTCCATCGGGTTCTTCTTAGACGGGCCTTCAACAAGAATACGTTGCTCGGTATTTAGCATTTGACGTGCAATACGCAAGGCTTGATGCGTGATTCTGTCTTGTAGTAAATATAAACGCTGCTTCTTGGTTTCTTCAGTTACATCATCAGGTAAATCAGCCGCTGGCGTACCAGGGCGGGCAGAGTATATAAAGCTGAAGCTTAAATCGAAGTTAACTGCTGAAATTAAATCCATCGTCGCGTTAAAGTCTTCTTCCGACTCACCAGGGAAACCAATAATAAAGTCAGAAGACATACAAAGCTCTGGACGCACTTTTTTCAGTTTACGAATTTGAGATTTATATTCTAATGCCGTATGACCACGCTTCATTTGCGTTAAAATAAGATCTGAACCACTTTGAACAGGTAAATGTAAGTGATTTACAAGTTCAGGCACATCGTTATAGGCTTCGATAATGTCATCAGTAAATTCAACAGGATGAGAAGTTGTATAACGAATGCGGTCTATACCATCGATACTTGCAACTAAACGTACTAGGTCTGAAAAACGACAAATACTGCCGTCGTGCATTAATCCACGGTACGCATTAACGTTTTGACCTAATAGGTTTACTTCACGTACATTTTGTTCAGCTAACTGGGCTATTTCGTATAAAACGTCATCTAACGGGCGACTAACTTCTTCACCACGAGTGTAAGGTACAACACAAAAAGTACAATATTTACTACAACCTTCCATAATCGAAACAAAAGCCGACGGCCCCTCAGCTTTTGGCTCAGGTAGGCGATCAAATTTTTCAATTTCAGGGAAGCTAACATCAACAATTGAATCATCTGAATGTTTCAATTGGTTTAGCATCTCAGGTAAACGGTGTAATGTTTGAGGACCAAAAACCATGTCAACAAATGGCGCGCGCTGACGAATAGCATCACCTTCTTGAGAAGCAACACAACCACCCACACCAATTAATAGGTCTGGCTTTTTATCTTTTAAATTTTTCCAACGGCCTAATTGGTGGAAAACTTTTTCTTGAGCTTTTTCACGAATAGAACAGGTATTTAATAAAATAACATCAGCTTCTTCAGCTTCTTCCGCTAAGGTGAAGCCATGGGTGGAATCAAGTAACTCGGCAATTTTTTGCGAGTCATACTCGTTCATTTGACAGCCCCAGGTTTTAATAAATAACTTTTTACTCATCGCATTTTCTCTACTAATAAATTCATATGTGCATGCTTAGGTTCACCATTTTGTTAGTGAGTAAACATACCCTAAATATTTGGAGCGGTATTTTACCTTAATTTAAAGCGTAATTCGACCTTTAACGCCTATGCTCAAAAATATTTAAAAATTTAGGAAGTTAAGCTCCCTTATTTTCAGAATAAAATACCAAAGAACAAACAGGGACAGTCAAGAAATGAAGAGTGCCAATATTCAAACAGGGACAGTCAAGAAATGAAGAGTGCCAATATTCAAACAGGGACAGTCATCATTTAACATATATTGTTTTTAAAAGATTCTGTTAAGATAGTGTTATGTAGTTTAAAGACTTTATAGATTTTACTTAATGAAAAAATTTGATTGTGTAGTTATTGGTGGTGGCATGGTTGGGGCAGCAAGTGCATTGTCATTTGCGCAACTAGGCTTAAAGGTGGCTGTTGTAGAAAAATCAGAGCCTGAAGCTTTCTCACAAGAGCAAGCACTTGATTTACGTGTTTCTGCTATTTCACTTGCTTCACAATATTTACTTGAGCAGCTTGAAGCATGGCCGCAAATATTAAGCTGGCGTGTATGCCCTTATAAGCGCTTAGGTGTTTGGGAAAAAGAGAGCGCTTATACCGAATTTAACGCTAAAGAAATTAATCAACCACATCTAGGTCATATTGTTGAGAACAGGCTAATACAGCTTTCTTTATGGCAGCAGTTAACGGCGCAGAAAAATATCACTTTGTTTTGTCCAGAGCAGCTAGAAAGTTTGAGTCAAACAAATGATAAAGTTACCTTAAAACTCTCGAAAGAAAGTATTGAAGCTAAGCTTGTTTTAGCCGCAGATGGCGCTAACTCACAAGTTCGCTCTATGGTGAATATCGGTTTAACAGGTTGGGATTATGGTCAGTCTGCGATGCTTATTAATGTGGAAACACAAGTGCCACAGCAAGATATTACTTGGCAGCAATTTTTTCCAACAGGTCCTGTGGCCTTTTTACCTTTACCAAGCAAAGTTCCTTGCCAACAAAAAGGCTTTTTGGGGCAGGGCTCATTGGTGTGGTACCACCAAAAAGAAGAAATCAAACGTTTATCTGCACTATCGAATGAAAAACTGACAGAAGAAATTCACGCTAAATTCCCTTCAAGACTGGGTAAGGTGAATGTTGTAGCAAAAGGTGCTTTTCCTTTAACAAGGCGTCATGCCAATAGTTATAAAAAGGGTAGAGTCGTACTCATTGGTGATTCAGCTCATACTATTAACCCAATGGCAGGACAGGGCGTTAATCTAGGATTTAAAGACGTTAAAGCTCTCCAAACTATTATGGCGACGGCTATTTCTACGGGTCAAAATTGGGATGATGAAGCGGTATTAATAAAATATGAAAAAGAGAGAAGAAAAGACAACCTCTTGATGATGTCAGGTATGGACGTGTTATATAGTACTTTTAGTCACCCATCAACATTGGTTAAAACGTTTAGGAATTTAGGATTTCAAGCCTTTAATAAATTGCCTATTGTTAATTCTGTTATAAAAAATAAAGCATTATCTTATGCTTGCGGGGTTAAGTAGAAGCTAAAAGGTTAAAGTAGAAAACTTAAAAGCAGCAAGTTTAAAATAAAAAATCAGCACAGATTTTTATTATTATATAACTGATGCCGTAGCAACATATATAAATACTATTGCTAAAATACCAGTCTAAAGAAAATTAAATGGAATTAATTGTTGGAACAGAATCTACATGGTCGTTACGTGTTTTTATTTGCTTAAAATTAGTTAAAGCGAAAGTAACACTTCATTTTTACGGTATTGAATTAAAAGGAAAGGCAGGTAAGTACCAGAAAAGTCTTTTAACATGGCCTTTGCTACAAGAAGCTATTATTGAGGCAAAGTTATGGGTGAAAAAGTGATGAGCGAAAAAGTGATGGATGAAAAAGTAATGTCTTACTCTCGCTTAACCTATCTTGATTTTCTTCGAGGAATTGCAGTTTTAGGTCTTTTAACCATGAATGTAGCTTACATGGGGTTACTTGAAATTAATGCCATTATTCCTTCCCAAATGTTCTGGGATAAAGTGGTTGTAACTACGCAAATATTATTTCTTGATGGCAGGTTTAGAAGCCTTTTTTGTTTACTTTTTGGTATAGGCATGTTTTTACAGTTCACACGTTTTGAAAGTCAGAATTTACAAACAGTAAAAATACTGAAGTCTCGATTACATTGGTTGTTTATCTTTGGTCTATGCCATTGCATCTTTATTTGGTACGGCGATATTTTAATTGTTTATGCTTTATCAGGTTTAGTGGTGATGACTCAGCTAGGAGATAGTGCATCGAAGTTATTTAAGCGGGGCTGTATTTATTTTTCAATTGGTATTGCGATACAGGTTCTCATTTATGTTTTTAGTTTACCTGTTGAGCAAACTCTACAGTTAGATGGAGTTAGTTCACCCTTAATGAGCATAAAAGCCTTATACCTGCAAAATTTGTTATATTCCGTTATGTATATTATGACTTTCCCAATTCTTACAATGTTTGAAATTTGTGGGCTTATGTATTTAGGTATTTCGCTTTTTCGACTAGGGTTCCTTAAGAATGGCTTTAGCATTTATCAATTATGGACTCTAGGTACAATAACCTTGGTAAGCATATTTATCGAACTTACCTGGCTACAAAGCTCGGTGGTTACACTAGATGCATCTCCTTCAGGGTTAATGTCTATAACCGGTTTAACCATGGCATTACTTTTTTGGCACTGGGTATTAAAGTCAAAGTGTTATGAGTCTCATTTACTAATCGTAAGTGCTATTAAATCGGTTGGTAGAAGGGCATTTAGTTTTTATATTTTACAGTCATTAATTATCACGACATTATTACGTTATATTCTTCCAATATGGGAATTTGAGTTAACTTTAATCGATTATTTTATTATTGCGATAAGCTTTATTCCCGTACAACTCTTTATCGCTTTTTATCTTGAAAAGGTGAATAAAACAGGTCCGCTAGAGTACCTATGGCGACAATTAGTGGTTAAACCTAATGTTAATGTTAAAGTTAATGTCTAAAGCTACTGTTTGGGCTCAGAATAGTTCAAGCCTTAAAAGTTGTAATTTATTCTAGCTTGGTTATCATTTAGAATGATCTCAATACGTTAACTCGATACTAGGAAATGCTTTAGATGTCAGAAATTGAATTCTCAAAAGAAGAAAAAGAATCTATGGTTAGAAAACTACAAGGCTATTTTGAGCAAGAATTAGCTCAGGATTTAGGGCAATTTGACGCTGAATTCTTACTTGACTTTGTATCACAAGAATTAGGTTCGTTTTATTATAATAGAGGCTTGCATGATGCGAGGGCAGTTTTTGAAGAGCGTATTCAGTCGATAGACGATGATATTTATTCAATAGAAAAAGATACTGGTTTTTAGACCAAAAAATCAATAAATATAAACTCAAAAAATAAACTCAACAAAACAAGTTCAAAAACTCAAACTTATTGCATTTGTTTTAATATATATTCACCAATATAACAAATAACAAATAACAACTAACAAACGCTACCAATCAAACAGTACACTAACCACCTAACACACAAACAACAGACACAAAAAAAGCTAATAGATTTAAAACCTATTAGCTTTTTAGCATTGTTTATGAATTGCTGTAAGTGTTATTAAAAACGCTTAACAGTAATATTAACGACCTAAACGTCTTAATGCAGAAGTTGAGAAGTCTTTACGTTTAGCTGGAACACCAAACTCAATGTATCTTGGCTCTTCATTACCTAAACCTGTTACAAGGTAACGACCAGAGTTTAAGTCGTGTAATGTTTCAGCAACCATCCAAGGTGTGTCTACATCATAGTATTGAATGTTGTGTGCTTCAGAAAGTTTCCAAAGATCACCACGACCATCGTATTGATCGATTACAGATGCGCCCCAAGTATCTTCATCAATGAAGAAAGTACGTTTAGCGTATACGTGACGAGCACCTGTTTTAAGTGTCGCTTCAACTTCCCATACACGGTGTAATTCGTAACGTAAGTAAGTAGGGTTTAAGTGACCAGTACCGATGATGTCACCGTATTCAGCACTTGTATCAAGTAATTTGTAAGAGTTATATGGAATGTATAATTCTTTCTTACCGATTAATTTCCAAGTGTAACGGTCAGGAGCACCGTTATACATGTCGTAGTTATCAGAAGTTCTTAAACCATCTGAACCTTGACCTGGGCCATCGTATGCAACGTTAGGCGCACGACGAACACGACGTTGACCAGCGTTATAAACCCATGCTTTACGAGACTCTTTAACTTGATCCATTGTTTCATGAACTAATAAAGCCGTACCCGTTAAACGTGCAGGTGCAGTAATTTGAGAAAGGTAGTAGAACAAGATGTTGTTATCTTTGTCCGCATCACGACCTTCTTTTAAAAATTCAGGCCAAACTAATTGGTCAATCATTTTAACAGGAACAAAGTTACCACCAGATTGTACAGGAATCGTTGTAGAGTAACGTTTAGCTGAACCACCTCTGTAACGAGTAATGTGGTTCCAAATAACTTCTGAGCCATTTTGTGCAATTGGGAATGGAATGGTTGTATTAAAACCAACAACACCGTTACCTTCTTGTACTAATTCAGCCGTTGTCGCATTACCTTTGATAACATCATGAAACTCTGCAGGGTATGCCGCTGTTCTTTTTGTTTCATATACTGGCATTTTGTAGTCAGCATATTTTTTAAACATAGCAATTTGACCAGCACTTAAGTTTGCTTTGTACTTATCAAGGTTAGCATTTGTTATTTCAAATAATGGCTTATCTTGTGGGAACGGGTTAGCAGGGCGACCAGCTTGTTTGCTTTTAGGCTGAGTTGCACTTGTTAAACCACCAGTCCATGCTGGGATAGTACCAGCAGCATTTCCTGCCGTTTCAGCACCTAATGGCGTCAAGGTATTACCTAGTTTAGCTGCTTCTTCAGGTGATACTTTTGCTAATGCGGTACCAGAAACCAACATTAAAACCAGTAAGCTGGCTTTTGTTATATGTTTATTCATTTTTAATCCTCTAAATATTGTTCTGTTTACTTGCTTTATATGAGGTTAATAAAGCAAGTAAACTTAAGCTAACTTACTAATTAGTACGAAATACCGAAACTAACTGAAACAAAGTCTTTGTCAGTTAATACGTTGTGTGTTCCGTCGAAGAAAGTGTTGTAACCCACTTTCGCCGTGTAAGCTTGTAAGTAAGTTGCTTCTAAACCAAGGGCAACTACTTTACGGCCTTCGCTAAACTGTTGACCAGGATCAGCAGAGTAACCGCTAACGTCATGTGAGAAGAAAATGCTTGGCTTTAATGAAATACCTGCAAAAGCATCAGCATAATCAAACTCAACTTTAGCTCTATAGCCCCAAGCACTGTCGGTTACAAAACCGTCTGTACGACAGTCACCGCCAATACTTCCAGCAGCTTGAAGATTTTTACAATTATATGGGCTATCTGCATCACCATAATGAAAATCACCTAAACCAAATACCGTATTACGGCCATAAAGTTGAGTTGAATCTTCAGCACCATCAGTCATTACCATGCCTACTTCACCAACGAAGGTTACGCGAGAAGCACCTAGGGTATTTTCAAAGAATTGAACAGCAGTCATCTGCATTTGTGTTACGTCTAATTCATCGTAACCTTTAATCATTTCGCCGTAACCTGCAGATGTTACTCTTGGTGAATAACGAAGGAAAAAAGCTTCCGACATTACACCGTTAAGAATTTCAGAACCGTTTATTTGAATCGGTGTATCTGGTTTGTATGAAATTTCGCCCGACAAAGCCAAACTTGAAATGTTAGTTGCAAAACTAACACCGTAATATTGTAAGTCTTCTGGAAACTCAATTAAATAAGCAGGGTTGAGTGATGAAAACTTGCCACCGGTAGGGTCTAGCTCATTAGGAAGAAATACACGACCATCAAGATCCGGGATACCGACTACAGCGGGTGTCAAATTCGTGCGAATAGCATTTATTAGAGGGACACGGGAGTGAATATTCATGTAATACAGACCAAACTCCGTATCGTTTAGTGACTCTGCATAATAACGAGCAGCTAAACCGTATTGACCACCGTCATCAGGTTCTAAATCATCTCTTCTATGCGCTCCCCAGCCATTATCTAGTGCAAGTTTATCATTATAGATCTCTCCTTCTAAATCGGGGTCTGACGGGGTACCAGGATGATCTAGTGTTCCTATTGACACGAAATTACAACCAGAAGCCGCGAAATCTGCATTGGCAAAGTAAGTACCACAGTTATCTATTAAGGTCTTTTCCCATTCGTATTGATAGAAAGCTTCAATGCTTAAGTTATCAGTTAAACCTAAGTTAGCAGAAAGCATACCTACAGGAAGAATACCTTCTTTTAACGTTGCACCAGGGCGACGAAGCGCGGGAACGTCAAATGGGTTAGTAGAGTTTAAACCACCTTGAATGAAAGTACTTTCCCCCCAGCTTAATACTTGGCGACCTAAACGTACGTCTAAAGCCGACTCGCCTAAGTAGAAAGAACCGTAAAGGTATGCATCAAGTAATGCTACGCCTGAGAATTTAGAGTTATTCTCAAAGCCATCATCACTTAAAGGCGTGTTTGGTATATAGCCGTTAGGACCATTGCCGTGCAGTACATCACCATCTTTTAATGCGTAATCGTACCAGTATTTAAAACGAACAAAAGCTCCGAAGTCGCCTTTGCTTAATTGGATATCATGAATACCTTTAACAATCGTACTAAACGCATCGCCTTTCGCGTAGTTTAAGTTACCATCGTCGGTAGTTGCTGTAGCACCGGTACCTTTGTTAATTTGACCAATGTAATACGGATTTGCATCACCTAAACGCCAGCTTGAGCCAAAGGTTAGTTCAGAGTTTATTTTTAGTAAAATATCGTCGTCTGCACCGAAGCTAAAATCAGCCGCTTGCGCTTGAGAAGCACTTAGTATTAAAGCAA
>JBMYWR010000056.1:0-18515 GCA_049607625.1 Colwellia sp. | reverse complement strand
ATATTAAAGCCTATATATTTTTCTTTGTAATTTTTTAAGTTAACCATTAAAAAACATAATATAAATTCTTAATAAAAACTGTATTCATTAAGGATACTAATTTAAAAAAACAATACCTTATACTATCACAAGCTTAAAACTTAAATAAATTTAAAACGCAAATAAGCTTAATTTTTTATCTATTTTAACCTGAACTCGGATTAATAAGGTGAAAAACATATGACAAAAAAAATGCCAACCCAAATTAACGGGTTGGCATTTTTATTAAGTATCTAATTAGCGATGTAATTATCTAGCTAATTACATAACTAAGATAAATTACTCTGCAGATGCTTCTTTTTCAGCAGCGTCGTCTAAAGCTTCTTTTATGCTTAAACGAACTCGGCCTTGTCTGTCAACTTCAAGTACTTTAACCTGCACTTCTTGTCCTTCAGATAAAACGTCTGCAACGTTGTTTACTCGCTCTTGAGATATTTGAGAAATATGAACTAAGCCATCTTTACCCGGTAATACGTTAACGAACGCACCGAAATCTACGATACGAACAACTTTACCAGTGTACAAAGTACCTACTTCGATTTCAGCTGTAAGTGCTTTGATGCGGTTAATGGCATCTTCAGCTTGCTCACCAGACGTTGCAGCAATTTTAACTGTACCGTCATCATCAATTTCAATCGTTGTACCTGTTTCTTCAGTAAGTTGGCGAATAGTAGCACCACCTTTACCGATAACGTCACGGATTTTATCTTGGCTTACTTTCATGGTATGAATACGTGGAGCAAATTCAGAAATTTCAGTTCTGTGTCCACCAATCGCTTCATCCATAACAGATAAAATGTGCGTACGTGCAGCTTTAGCTTGGTTTAAAGCAAGTTGCATGATTTCTTGTGTGATACCTTCAATTTTGATATCCATTTGTAAAGCTGTGATACCACCTGTAGTACCGGCTACTTTAAAGTCCATGTCACCTAAGTGATCTTCATCACCTAAGATGTCAGAAAGAACAACAAAGTTCTCGCCTTCTTTAACTAGACCCATTGCAATACCAGCTACAGAAGCTTTAATTGGAACGCCTGCATCCATAAGTGCTAATGAAGTACCACATACAGAAGCCATTGAAGATGAACCATTTGATTCAGTAATTTCAGAAACTACACGAACAGCGTACGGGAATTCTTCAACTGTTGGCATAACAGCTAACATACCACGTTTAGCTAAACGGCCATGACCGATTTCACGACGCTTAGGGCTACCTACAAAACCAGTTTCACCTACACAGTATGGAGGGAAGTTGTAGTGAAGCATGAAGGCATCAGTTTTCTCGCCTAAGATGCTGTCAATGCGTTGTGCGTCACGTTGCGTACCTAAAGTAGCTGTAACTAGCGCTTGTGTTTCACCACGCGTAAACACTGCAGAGCCGTGTGTACGTGGTAATACACCAGTCATAACGTCTAGTGCACGAATTGATTCAGGATCACGACCATCGATACGTGGAGAGCCTTGTGTAATTCGACCACGAACAACTGTTTTTTCAAGGTCGTGGAATAAATCTTTCGCTTCTTGAACGTCTAATTCTTCATCCGCTTCTAATAACTTTTCAACAACGTCATTACGGATTTCAGCGATTTTTTCATAACGAACAGCTTTTTCAGTAATTTGGTAAGCTTCGTTAACTTGCGCTTCAGATAGTTCAGCAATTTTAGCAACTAACTCAGCGTTTTTAACTGGTGCAGTCCATTCCCACTCTGGCGTGTTTACTTCTGCTTTAAATTCTTTAATTGCGTCAACAGCAACTTGCATTTGCTCATGACCGTATACAACAGCACCAAGCATTACTTCTTCAGATAAAACGTCAGCTTCAGATTCAACCATTAATACAGCTGAGTCAGTACCTGATACAACAAGGTCTAATTGGCTTGTTGGTAATTCTGATTGTAATGGATTAAGAAGGTATTCACCGTCGTTATAACCAACACGTGCAGCACCTACTGGGCCGTTAAACGGAACACCAGCAATAGAAAGCGCAGCAGATGCACCGATTAATGAAATCATATCTGGTGCGATTTCAGGGTTTACTGAAACAACCGTAATAATAACTTGTACTTCATTGATGAACCCTTCTGGGAACAATGGACGAAGTGGTCTGTCGATTAAACGGGCAATTAACGTTTCTTCTTCAGAAGGACGACCTTCACGCTTGAAGAAGCTTCCTGGGATTTTACCAGCAGCGTAAGTACGCTCTTGGTAGTTAATTGTTAATGGGAAGAAGTCTTGACCTGGCTTAGCGTCTTTTTTAGCAACAACTGATACTAATACAGAGGTATCGTCCATGCTTGCGATAACAGCAGCAGAAGCTTGACGAGCAATAGTACCTGTTTCTAATGTTACGGTGTGTTTACCGTATTGAAATTTCTTTGTAACTGGATTGAACATATAGTGTTCCTTTTATTTTTAAATAACATTAACCAATCTGTACAATTATTTATTCGCTCTATCCTTACTTCATAAAGGCAAGCCGAACAAAAAATTATACAGTTTGATTGATTAGTCTTGAAATTTATCAACCGAAGACAACGCGTTGCCATTAGAAGAATAAAATTTCACGCGTATTATACTAACTCGATGATTTATTGCTAGCTTGAAAGTACTTTTGTTAGCAATAAATAACAAAAAAGGAGCCTATGGCTCCTTTTTGGGTGTAATCAAGAAAGTCTTGATTAACGACGTAGACCTAATTTAGCAATTAGTGCGTCATAACGTGCAGTGTTCTTGCCGTTTAAGTAGTCAAGTAACTTACGACGTTGAGCAACCATGCGTAATAAACCACGACGTGAATGGTGATCATGGATGTGCTCTTTGAAGTGACCTTGTAAGTGGTTGATTTGTGTAGTTAACAAAGCAACTTGTACTTCTGGTGAACCTGTATCACCTTCACTTTGAGCGTATTCTGCAACGATTGCTGCTTTTTCTGTAGCATTTAAAGACATTATAAATCCTTAGTGTGTTTACTTACTAAATGTAAGTATTAAATACGATTAGGCCAAACACTAATTCAGCGCTAATCACGAAAGAGCGCGTATTCTATCAGCAAGCAAGTAAATTGCAAGCCGTATTTGTTATTAAATAACAACAATACGCTTTGGTGCAACTAAGCCATCATCATTGATGTGACCTACGCCAATAAACTCGGCAGACAGGTCTTGCTCATCTTCACCAATATAAACCTGAACACTACCTTCTGCTGGTGCTTTGTAACCTTGTACAGGGTTACCATGGCGAAGGAAGTTTGCAGACATTGCATCAACATATACGCAAGGCATCCCTTTAACGGCACTTTGCATAGGCAGAAGTAATGGGTCTAGCAATTCAGAAGGCGCTAACTCTTCTGTTTTAGCTTGCTCTAATAAAGCTTCTAGTTGCTCAAGCGTCACCATTTTATCTATTGGGTACTCACCTACTGCTAATCTTCTCAAATCAGCAACATGGGCACCACAGCCAAGTAACTCACCTAAATCGTCAACGATGGTGCGAATATAAGTACCTTTCGATACATGTATTTCAAGTTCAACTTCTTGGCTGTCTTTATCGAAACGTAATAGTTCTAGGTTGAAAACGGTAATATCACGCGCTTCTCTTGGAACATCAATGCCCTCTCTCGCATACTTATATAGCGGTTGCCCTTTATATTTCAGCGCAGAGTACATTGAAGGTACTTGCTTTGTAGTGCCTCTAAAAGAATCTAATGCATCATTTAATGCTTCATCTGATACGTTAACCGCTTTTTCGCTAACAATTTCACCGTCGGCATCGCTTGTCGTCGTTCTTATACCAAGCTTAGCGACAACTTGATAGGTTTTATCGGTATCAAGTAGAAACTGAGAAAACTTCGTTCCTTCACCCAAACAAATAGGTAGCATACCTGTTGCAAGCGGATCTAAGGCGCCTGTATGGCCTGCCTTTTGCGCAAAATAAATGCGCTTAACAGCTTGCAGAGCATGGTTTGACGACATTTCATAAGGTTTATCTAACAACAGCACGCCATTTATAGGGCGGCCTTTTCTTCGTTTCGCCATTTACTTGTTCTCGTTCTCACTCATTTGCTCATCGTCTTGTTGGTTTGAGTTAGACGACGTTACAGGTTTGTCACTTGCTATTGCCTTATCAACTAAAGCGCTCATACGAACACCTTCGCTCATAGAGCTGTCATAAACAAAACGTAAGTGCGGCATAATACGCGCACGTAAACGCTTGCCAAGTAAAGAACGGATATAACCTTCAGCATCTGCAAGTACAGCTAAAGAGGCTTCTATTTCTTCAGGCTTATCGTTGATGAAAGTCACAAAAATTTTGGCGTAGGCTAAGTCTCTTGTTACTTCGACAGAAGAAACTGTAGTCATACTTAAACGTGGGTCTTTAATCTCACGCATTAATATCGTAGCAATCTCTTTTTGGATTTGCTGACCAACGCGGTCAGTACGGGCGTATTCTCTAGCCATATGTATTCCTTATGCTTGAAGCTCGCTTATAAAAATAGCATCGTTTAAATAGAAAGCATTCTTTACACAAGGATAGTATAAATGCTGTCTACTAACATGCTGTTTCTCTATAGAAGGTAAACATTCAAGTAAATTATTTTATGAAAACAAAACGGAGGCACTAGCCTCCGTTTAAATACAGTTTGTACTAGTTAAAACTATAAAGTACGTTTAACTTCAACTGTTTCAAATACTTCTATTTGGTCACCAACGCGTACATCGTTGTAGTTCTTAACACCGATACCACACTCTGTACCGTTGCGAACTTCTTGTACGTCATCTTTAAAGCGACGCAATGACTCAAGTTCACCTTCATAGATAACAACGTTTTCACGAAGTACACGAATTGGTGCGCTACGTTTAATAACACCTTCAGTAACCATACAACCTGCAATGGCACCAATTTTAGGTGATTTAAACACGTCACGTACTTGTGCTAGACCAATGATTTCTTGTTTAAACTCTGGCGCTAACATACCGCTCATCGCTTGTTTTACTTCATCAATTAATGAGTAAATAACGCTGTAGTAACGAAGATCAATATTTTCTGCTTCGATTACTTTACGCGCTGTAGCGTCTGCACGAACGTTAAAACCAACGACAATTGCATCAGATGCTGCAGCTAGCGTTGCGTCTGTTTCAGTGATACCACCTACACCAGAGCCGATAATCTTCACTTTAACTTCATCAGTAGAAAGTTTAAGTAATGAGTCAGAAATCGCTTCAAGTGAACCTTGAACATCTGATTTCAATACAACATTTACTTCAGACACTTCACCTTGAGCCATATTACTAAACATATTCTCTAGCTTAGCTTTCTGTTGTCTTGCAAGTTTAACATCGCGGAATTTGCCTTGACGGAATAAAGCAACTTCACGCGCTTTCTTCTCATCTTTAACAACAGTTGCTTCGTCACCTGATTGCGGAACACCACTTAAACCAATAATTTCTACTGGAATAGATGGACCGGCAGTTTCAATAGGACGACCGTTTTCATCACGCATTGCTCTTACACGACCATATTCTAAGCCACAAAGAACAATATCACCTTGCTTCATTGTACCTTCTTGAATAAGTACCGTTGCGACAGGGCCACGACCTTTATCAAGCTTAGATTCAACAACAACACCGCTTGCTAATTTATCAACAACAGCAGTAAGTTCTAGAACTTCAGATTGTAATAAAATAGACTCAAGTAACTCGTCGATGCCTAAACCAGTTTTGGCTGAAACATGACAGAATTGAACGTCACCGCCCCAATCTTCAGGCTGAACACCGTGTTGCGAAAGCTCTGTTTTAACGCGATCTGGATCAGCTGTTTCTTTATCCATTTTGTTAACAGCAATAATAATTGGCGCATCAGATGCTTTCGCATGTTGAATTGCTTCAATTGTTTGCGGCATAACACCATCGTCTGCAGCTACAACGATAATAACGATATCGGTTGCTTTAGCACCACGTGAACGCATTGCAGTAAACGCAGCATGTCCTGGAGTATCTAGGAAAGTGATCATGCCACCATCAATGTCTACATGGTAAGCACCAATATGCTGGGTGATACCACCTGCTTCTCCGTCAGCAACTTTTGCTTTACGGATGTGATCAAGTAATGACGTTTTACCGTGATCTACGTGACCCATGATAGTAACAACAGGTGCACGCGTAATTGCTTCACCCGTGTTGCCTCTATCTGCAAGAACAGCTTCTTCTAATGCATTCTCTTTCACAAGAACCACATTAAAGCCCATTTCTTCACAAACTAGAGCAGCCGTTTCTTGGTCAATCACTTGGTTAATGGTTGCCATTGCACCCATTTTAAACATCGCCTTAACAACTTCAGCACCTTTTTTAGCCATTTTATTAGCTAATTCGGCAACAGAAATTGTTTCACCAATACGAATGTCTTGAACTTTCGTTTCAGCTGGTTTAGTAAAGCCATGCTTTAAACTTTGAGGTGAAGATAAAGTCGCGTTGCGGCCCTTACCATTTCGTCCACCACGACCAGCTGCTTTATCTGTTTGACCTTTTTTCTTACGACGTCTGCGGCCTTCACCTGCAGCATCTACTTTATCTTCAGCTTCTTGCGCATATTTAGAAGAAGTTAAGTGAACAACTTCTTTTTCAGCTTCTTTACGCTTAGCTTCTTGTTCTTTCCAGCGAGCTTCGTTTTCTTCCGCTAACAATCTAGCAGCTTCACTCGCTTTTCTTGCTTCTTCAGCAACTTTTTCAGCAATTTCTTTTTCTTGAAGTAAACGGATTTTCTTCGCTTCTTCACTTTCAACCTTAGGCTCTACAACTTTTTCTTCCGTTGTTTTGGCTTTATTTGCTGAAGTTTGCTTTGCTTTCTCTGCTGCTTCTGCTTTAGCTGATTCTTTCGCAGCCGCTTTACGCTCTGCTTCAACTTCTGCTTTTACCGCGGCAACTGCTTTCGCATTTTCAAGCTCTTTCGCTTCTGCTTCTGCCTTAGCTTGTGCTTCTGCTTTTGCTGCTGCTTCTGCTTCTGCTTTAGCAAGCGCTTCTGCTTGTGCTGCTTCTTCAGCTAGCTTTTGTTCTTCAACATCACTACGCTTAACATAGGTTCTTTTCTTACGAACTTCTACGTTTACCGATTTAGCTTTGCTACCATGACCCATTGTTAATGTTGATTTCGTTTTACGGTTCAACGTTAACTTGCTTGGTTTAGCTTCAGAATCATCACCGTGCTGCTTTTTAAGGTAGCTTAATAAAGTTTCTTTCTCTTCTTGCGAGATATTGTCACTTGAGGTTTTTTTAACGCCTGATTCAGCTAATTGCTTCACTAAGCGATCGACCGGTGTACCAATTTCTTTGGCAAGCTCTGTTACGGTTATATCTGCCATCTATTATATTCTCCGGTTTATCTATTCTTCATTAAACCAACAAATATTACGTGCAGCCATAATAAGCTCACCCGCTTTTTCATCTGTTAATTCTTCAATATTACTTATATCATCAACACCTTGCTCTGCTAAGTCTTCTAGTGTTTTTACACCTTGACTCGCTAAAACAAAAGCTAAATGACGCTCTAAACCTTCAAGGTCTAGTAAATCTTGTGCTGGTTCAGCACCTTCTAAACTTTCTTCTGTGGTAAGCGCTTGCATTGTAATTGCTTCTTTAGCGCGTTCACGTAATTCTTCGATGATTTCTACGGTAAGGCCATCAATTTCTAACATTTCAGCTTCAGGAACATAGGCAATTTCTTCAAGTGAAGTGAAGCCTTCTTCTGCTAATAAGGTAGCGAAATCTTCATCAAGATCTAACTTCTCAATGAATAAGTTTAATACTTTATCGTTTTCAGCCTGATGTTTTTCTTTCATGTCTGCAACAGTCATTACGTTTAATTCCCAGCCTGTTAACTGGCTTGCTAAACGAATGTTTTGACCATTTCTACCAATAGCCATTGCTAAGTTGCTTTCTTCAACCGCTATATCCATTGTCCCTTTGTCTTCATCAACAATAATTGATGCAACTTCAGCAGGAGACATTGCATTGATAACGAATTGAGCTACGTTGTCATCATATAAAACGATATCAACACGCTCTCCGCCTAACTCAGTAGAAACAGCTTGTACACGTGAACCACGCATACCAACACAAGCGCCTACTGGGTCAATACGCTTGTCATTGCTTTTCACTGCTATTTTAGCACGTGAACCAGGATCGCGAGCAGCACCCTTGATTTCTAGCATTTCTTCGCCAATTTCAGGAACTTCAACGCGGAAAAGCTCAATAAGCATTTCTGGTTTTGCTCTACTTACAAATAACTGTGCACCACGTGCTTCAGGTTTTATTTCATACAACAAACCTCGAACACGGTCACCTGGACGGAAAGTTTCGCGAGGTAACATTTCGTCACGGTAAATAACGGCTTCAGCATTATTACCTAAATCAATAATGACACTGTCACGCGTAGACTTTTTAACAACACCTGTTACTAATTCACCAACTTGGTCAAGGTATGCTTCAACAACTAGTCCACGTTCAGCTTCACGAATCTTTTGAACAATAACTTGTTTTGCTGTTTGCGTTGTAACACGGTCAAATTTAACTGACTCAATTTGCTCTTCTACATAATCACCCGGTTTTAATTCAGGGTTTTCGTATTGAGCAGCATCTAAAGTGATTTCTTCATATGGGTTTTCTAAAGGCGCGCCGTTGTCTTCAACAACTAACCAGCGTCTAAAGGTATCGAATTCGCCAGAAATGCGATCGATGTTAACCTTTACTAAAATTTCACCTTCATATTTTTTCTTGGTTGCTGTTTCTAAAGCAGTTTCCATTGCTTCAAAAATGCTTTCTCGAGGTAATGCTTTTTCATTTGAAACAGCATCAACAACTAGTAATATCTCTTTACTCATGCTACTTAGCCTTAATTTATTTAAATTTATTTGCCATTAATTACTTTTTTAAAGTTTTGCGACAAGGTTTGCTTTATCAATGTTATTAATCATTAGCTCGTAATCGATGCCATCTACTTCGATAACCAGTTGGTTATTTTCGATAGCATGCAGCAAGCCTTTAAATTTTCTTCTACCATTTACTGGCATACCCAGTTTCACATTAATTGTTTCACCAATAACCGCTTCATAATGTGAAAGTTCAAATAAAGGTCTATCTACACCAGGTGAAGATACTTCTAAATTATATTCACTGCTTATTGGATCTTCTACGTCTAAAATAGCACCTACTTGACGACTTACTTCGGCACAGTCATCTACATCAACACCGTTTTCGTGGTCAATAAAAAGACGTAATATAGAATTATTACCTGCACTGATAAACTCGATACCAAGTAATTCTTTACCTGTTTCTTCTACAGCTGGACGTAATAATTCAGTTAATTTTTGATCAAACTTAGCCAATGGGCTCTCCTGTTATCTAGAGTTAAAATACCAAGTACCAACTAAAATAGGTTGTTTGGCTTATTCTCTAAACATATTTACAGATACAAAAAAAGGGCAAATAGCCCCATTCATCGTGGTTTATCATGGATAGTGATTTAAAATAATTAACAGGGATAACCTATAAATTATTTTAAATCACCATAAATAAAAAAACCCCATATAGGGGCTTGTTTCACTGTTGCCCCTAAACATAAAAAACACTTTATGCTTGGATATCAAAAAAAATGATATATATGTAGTAAAATAAACTTTATTTTGTTTCTTCATAAAAAGTAACGCTTAAATAAGGTTTTCAGTGACATTTACTACCTTTAAACTGAGAGAGATTATATATGTCTCTTGGTTCAACCGCAAGAGCCATATATAATTTTATTATGACAAATACTTATTTAATAGCTCATTAGTAGGAATCAAAATACAATAAAATAAGCTATTAAATTATTTATTTAGTAAATTCAACATTTAAGTGCTAACATATCTTATGATGGTGGTAATTCCCTTTAGAGGGTAAAACACTTATCACTTAACAAGTATTTTTTAAAAGTCCCTACCTCATATATATATGGAGTCTGACTTCGTTCAAAAGCTATCTACTAATGATTAGTATTTACATTTTGACACGTTTCTAGGGGCTATGTTGAAGTATGATACTTAACTAATGAAATGAGTAAGTTACATTACTTAAGAATATTTATTATTCAATACGCTTATAAATGGATGAATGGGGTTTTTCGTTAACTATGTTTACTTTTCAACAACTACTAATAAGAAACATTATTGCAGGCTTGGTTTTTATACTAGCTGTTAGCACGCTATCTCTTTTTTTACTTTCTGATTATTTTGAACATCAGACAAAACAACAAGAAAGAGTAATTAGAACCGTTGCTAATGAAATGACACAAACTGCAAATAACATTAATCAAATCAGTCAAGATATTAATGTTAAAACAGATCATTCTAAAACGCTGTCTACTATTTTAAAAAGCATAAGAACTTACAACTTTTTAAGCATTTCTAGCGATTATGATTATTCAAACGCGACTTATAAAAATAGTAATCCAGATTTCGAGTTTTCATTTTTAGTACCTGAACTTAATCGAGTGACGCTTACGCAAAGCCAGCTTTCAGTCGAGTATCAATTAAACTTTTCAAAACAATCTCTCATTTTAGGTAAAGTGCTACTTATTATTACGCTCTTTACAGCTATAGTTGTCTTCCTAACCACCTTTTTAAGCCACAGAAGGCACGCCCTTGTTCTGAGCATTATCAATTTACAAATTAAAAAGGATTTAATGCGCTTAAAAAGCTCAACGTTAAATCAACATGAAGAAGTAGATGATAAAAACCTACTCGATATGCCTGTATTAAAGAATGGCTTAGATGATATAAGAAAACTCATTTCTGAGCAGTTAAAAAACTCACTCGCGTTAGAACAAGAAGCCTATACAGATCGATTAACTCAATTAGATAACAGAGGCCGTTTTGTACAATTCTATGAGAAGCAAATCAGAGAAGATAGCCCTGTTAAATTTGGTGTGTTGTGTTTAATACGGTGTTCTGAATTAAATAACATTAATCAATTTCATGGTTATAATGAAGGTGATGCTTATATTCTTCAAGTAACTAAAATGATAAAGAAGCAAACAAATAGTGTACTTAACAGTAAAGTATTTCGTTTGAACAGTTCTGATTTTATTTGCGTTTTACCTAATATTCAAATGAAAGAAGCTGAAGCTTTCGCTACTTCATTAACCAGTTTATTTAATAGTTATCAAACATCAGCTGAACTTGACTCTGTAGCTTATAGCGGTCTTATAAGTTTTGATAAAAAAGCCCCTCTTGGTGAATTACTCGCTTTAGCAGATACCGCTGTAAGTATTGCTCAAACCAAACAAACAAATGGTTGGTTTACTCAAAAAGATGACGAAGTACTTAGTAATCCGAGTGCCTCATATGGAAATCAAAATTGGCGTCAAGAAATTGAAGGTGTTGTAGAAAACAAAAGAATTCAAATCTTACTTCAACCTATTCAGCCTTGTGGAAGAAACTCTAAAGTTTACAGCGAAGTTTTAACTCGCTTTATGAATTCTAATGATGAAGTGTTACCTACTGCTTCATTTTTCGCTATGGCGGAAAAACTCGATAAAATTATTGAAATTGATAAATTAATTATTGAAAAGACTATTGAAGAAATATTATCGAAAAGTTCTCAAAACCAAAGCTTTGGTATCAACATTAGTTCAAGAAGTCTTGTTGATGAACAATTTATGATCTGGCTAGAACGAAAACTATTAAGAGAGCCTCATGTTGCCACACGTCTTATTTTTGAAATAACAGAACATGGATTGCAAAAAAATATTAAGGTTAGCAAACGTTTAATAGAAATGTTACACAGTGCAGGCTCTAGAGTTACTGTAGAACGATTTGGTATTGGCTTAACATCCTTTAAATTTTTCAGAGATTTAAAACCTGACTTTATAAAAATGGATAGCATGTATACCCGTGATATTGATGATGATAAAAACAATCAATACTTCTTAAGGTTAATGGTTGATTTAGCGCATAGGTTAAGTATTAGTGTTTTAGCTGAAGGAGTCGAAACTCAAGAAGAAAAGCACACATTAGAAAAGTTATTTATTGATGGTTGTCAGGGTTTTTACATTGGAAAACCTTCTGTTTTTTAATAGCGCCATTAAAACAACTTTAAAGTGGCAAAAGATTAATGTCATAAATTTCTATAACCCTACATTTACTATGTTGTTTAATCGTAAAAAAAAAAGGATAATGTACACAACTTTTCTAACAGAATTTTAATTTAAATGACCGACTACCTCTTACTTATTGTTGGTACTGTGCTAGTAAACAACTTTGTGCTAGTACAGTTTCTTGGCTTATGCCCTTTTATGGGAGTTTCTTCAAGAACAGAAACTGCTATTGGTATGTCGTTTGCCACAACATTTGTAATGACCCTGGCCTCTCTCATCAGTTACCTTGTAACAACCTATATTCTTGTCCCTTTAAATATTGAATATTTAACCACAATGAGTTTTATTCTTGTTATTGCGGTGGTCGTGCAGTTTACCGAAATGGTAGTACAAAAAACCAGTAGTAACTTATACAGGCTTTTAGGAATATTCTTACCACTTATTACCACCAACTGCGCTGTTTTGGGCGTTGCATTGTTAAACTTGAAGCAACATCACAGTTTTTTAGAATCTATCATTTATGGTTTCTCAGCTGCTTTTGGTTTCTCTTTGGTGTTAATTATGTTTTCTGCCATGCGCGAAAAATTAGCAAATGCTAATGTGCCTACCCCTTTCAAAGGTGCTGCTATCGCTATGATTACAGCAGGTTTAATGTCTTTAGCATTTATGGGCTTTAGCGGTTTGGTGAAAGCGTGATTAATTTATTAATAGCGATTGTAGTTTTCGCATTAATTGCTGCGGTGTTCGGTGCTTTACTCGGCTTTGCCGCCGTTAAGTTTAAAGTAGAGTCTGATCCGCTGGTTGAACAACTCGATGCTTTATTACCTCAAACTCAATGTGGACAATGCGGTTACCCTGGATGTAAACCCTACGCTACAGCGGTTGCTGATGGAGAGGCAATTAATAAATGTGCTCCTGGTGGCGAAAGTACCATCAAAAAAATAGCCGACTTAATGGGGGTTGATGTGCAACCCATGGACGAGAGTCATGAGCAAGACAATGCACCGAAAGTGGCTTTCATCATAGAAGAAGACTGCATTGGCTGTACCAAATGCATTCAAGCATGTCCTGTAGATGCTATATTAGGCGCAGCAAAACAAATGCATACTATTTTAGCGGACGAATGCACAGGCTGTGACCTTTGTGTCGCTCCTTGCCCGGTAGATTGCATTGAAATGCGCCCTATTTCCCCTACCATTAATAATTGGCAATGGGATTTAAATGCTATTCCTGTTAAGCAACTAACATAAAGGTTGCGAGTATAAAAATGAATTCAATTCTAGAACGCATAAAAAACAATAGATTTTGGACTTTTCATGGTGGAATCAACCCACCTGAGCAAAAGCAAATTACCTCGACAAAACCAATCAGACAGCTGACTTTACCTGAAGAGCTTATTATCCCTTTACAGCAGCATATTGGTAACCAAGGCAAACTATTGGTAAAAGCGGGTGACAAAGTCCTTAAAGGTCAACCTTTAACACAAAGTCATAACCCAATGGAAGTGCCTGTGCACGCCCCTTCAAGTGGTATTATTACGGCTATAAAAAAATCGGTTATAGCACATCCTTCTGGGTTAAGTGAATTGTGTGTTTTCTTACAAACAGATGGCAAAGATAAGTGGGTAAAAAGAACCATAACCTCAGACTTCAGAGCTTTATCACCTGAATTCATAATCCAAAAAATAGCTGATTATGGTATCGCTGGAATGGGGGGAGCTGGTTTCCCCACTAATATAAAAATAACAACAAAAGCACCAGTAAATTTCCTCATCATCAATGCGGTAGAGTGTGAACCATATATTACCGCTGATGATTTATTAATGCGCGAGCAAAGTAGCGCAATTGTTGATGGCATCGAAATTTTAGATCATGTACTTAAGCCTGCTTTTATATTAATTGGTATTGAAGACAACAAACCTGAAGCAATTCAGGCATTAAAAAAAGCAACCGCACATATTGAGAAAATAAATGTATGTGTTATTCCATCCAAATACCCAAGCGGTGGAGAAAAACAATTAATTAAAATATTGACAGGCAAAGAAGTTGAGAGTGGCAAACATCCAATTAGTGCAGGGATTGTTATGCAAAATGTTGGAACCTGTTTTGCTATCAATGATGCCATAATAAATGACATCCCTCTTATTCGCCGTGTTGTGACCGTTTCTGGACAAGGTTTATCTAAACCTCAAAATGTTTGGGCTCCTATCGGTACGACGATAAAGTCATTACTTGAGCAATGTGGATTTCATGAATCAGCAGTCGATATAGATAACAATGTAAACGGTGTAAAAAGTTTCCCTGTTATTATGGGCGGCCCCATGATGGGCTTTAGTTTATCCAGTGATATCATCCCTATCGTAAAAACAACCAATTGTATTTTAGCGCCTAGTAAAAAGGAAATGCCCAGTGCTTTTGAACATGAGAGTAAAGAGGTTGAATGCATTCGTTGTGGACAATGTGCTGATGTATGCCCTAGTAAACTTTTACCTCAAGAATTGCAATGGAGCGCAAAAGCTAAAGATTATGAACAGCTAAACAAGCTTAACTTGTTTGATTGTATTGACTGTGGAGCTTGTGCTTATGTATGTCCTAGCCAAATTCCTCTGGTGCAATATTACCGGGTTGCTAAAGCCGAAATTAGACAACAAAGCTTACTTGATCTAAAAGCTGAACATGCAAAACAACGCTTTGAAGCACGTAAACTTCGCTTAGAAAAAGAAAAACAAGCACGCCAAGCTAAGCATAAGAAAGCAGCTGAAGCTCGAAAAGCAGCAATGAATAAAAATACTGAAGAAGCAAGCGGAGCAAAGTCGGCAGTTGCAGCCGCGTTAGCACGTGTAAAAGCTAAAAAATTAGCTTCTAAAAGTAACAATGATGCAGTTAAAGTAAATAACACGCCAACTGAAACTTCAACTGTAAATACAACCCCAGAACAAGATAATAAGAAGAAAGTTTCTGCTGCCGTGATGAAAGCTAAAGAGAAAGCAAAGCTTAAAGCTCAAGAAAAATCTCTAGTTAAAGCTAAGATAGAAGAATCTGAATTAAATAATGAAACCTCTGCTGAACTTACTGCTGAAGAAAAGAAAAACCAGAAGTTAGCTGCTGCTGTTGCTCGTGCTAAAGCAAAAGCCAAAGAAAAAGCCCTTGCTGAGCCCAAAGAAAAACCAGAGAGCAAAGCCAAAACCAAAGCAGAAACCGAAGATGGTGTTGAACTTACTGCCGAAGAAAAGAAAAAGCAGAAGTTAGCTGCCGCTGTGGCTCGTGCTAAAGCAAAGGCCAAAGAAAAAGCCCTTGCTAAGCCCAAAGAAAAAACAGAAAGCAAAGCCAAAGCCAAAGCAGAAACCGAAGATGGTGTTGAACTTACTGCTGAAGAAAAGAAAAAGCAGAAGTTAGCTGCCGCTGTGGCTCGTGCTAAAGCAAAGGCCAAGGAAAAAGCCCTTGCTGAGCCGAAAGAAAAACCAGAAAGCAAAGCCAAAGCCAAGACCAAAACTGAAGCAGAAACGAAAGCTAAAACTAAAGCTAAAAACAGCAGAAAGACCAAAACAAAATTAGAAAATAACCAAGAAAAATCGACAGCAGAACAATCTCAAGGTAGCACTGCTAACAACACAAAAAATCAAAACGAGTCTCAATAATATTATGGCATTTTGGATAGCAAGCTCACCACACGATCATAACCAAAAGGAAACATCTTCCTTAATGAGATTGGTTATTTATGCAGCATTGCCTGGCATATTCGCGCAATGGTACTTTTTTGGTTGGGGAAACTTAATACATATATCTCTTGCTATAATGACAGCACTTATATGTGAATTTACTGTGCTTTCATTACGTAATAAGAATATAAAATCCCAGCTATTCGACGGCAGTGCTATATTAACCGCTGTGTTAATTGGTATTTGTTTACCTGCTCTCGCTCCATGGTGGATTAGTGTTTTAGGTACTATGTTTGCAATCATTATTGTTAAGCAGCTATACGGTGGTCTTGGAAACAATCCGTTTAATCCAGCAATGGCTGGTTATGTCATGCTTTTAATTTCTTTTCCTGTACAAATGACCATATGGCAACCACCTCTTACACTTATTAATATTGATTTAGACTTTTCAAATACCTTAGCCACTATTATGACTGGTTTTACCGTCGATGGTTATTCTATTGAACAGCTTAGAACTCATATCGATGGCTATACCATGGCCACCCCGCTTGATACCTTAAAAACAAATTTAACCTTGGGTTTGACGGTTTCTGAATCAATTAATACTCCTATTTTCGGAGATAACTTTGCACTAGGCTGGGAATGGATAAATATCGCTTTTTTATGTGGTGGCCTGTTTTTAATCTATAAAAAAGCCATTGCATGGCAAACACCCGTCGCTTTTTTAGGTATGCTTTTTGTTTGCTCTTTCATTGTTTACTCTGCCAATCCAGATTCTGCTGCTTCAACAATGTTCCATTGGTTAGCGGGTGGCACCATGTTAGGCGCTTTCTTTATTCTAACCGACCCTGTTAGCGGCGCAACAAGCGTTAGAGGCCGTATTATTGTAGGTATGTTGGCTGGATTACTCGTGTACTTAATTAGAGTATTTGGTGGCTACCCAGATGGGATCGCTTTTGCGGTATTGCTTTGTAACATGGCCGCTCCCCTTATAGATCAATATACTAGGCCTCGAGTTTATGGCCATAAAAAGGGAGATAGCTAATGTCTTCTTCTATTTTTTCGATGAAAAAGAACAGTAAAATTTTAGCTGTTTTTGCTGTTATTTGCACAGCTGTTGTTGGCTTAGTTAACGAACTAACGAAAGACAAAATTCAACAACAACAGCAACTGCAATTACTTAACACATTACACAGCATTATAGACCCTAAGTCTTATAGTAATGATTTAGCAAATGATTGTATTGTAACCAGCTCTGAATTACTTGGCGATTCATCTAAAGAGCAAAAAGTTTATATTGCTAGGCATAAGTATTCAGATAACGCTGAACTGCAACCTGTTGCAATGGCTGTAACCGCTTTGGCACCCGATGGATATAACGGCAGTATTTCATTAATCGTTGCGACAACAATAGACGGCACGGTAAGTGGCGTAAGAGTATTAACCCACCAAGAAACGCCTGGATTAGGTGATAAAATTGAAGAAAGAAAATCGCCATGGATTTTAAGCTTCACCGGCAAAACTTTACTGGATGAAAACGATGAGCGTTGGGCCGTAGCTAAAGATAACGGTATGTTCGACCAATTTACCGGGGCTACAATCACACCTAGAGCCGTCGTTAAAGCGGTTAAAAATGCCATTTATTATTTACAAACGAATCAAAACTTTATTCTTAGTCAACCTAACGCATGCGAAATAAGCTCGAACACCATGATGAAAGGCAATGAAGAATATATAGAACAAACTGAGGAGGTTAACAATGACAACTAATTCTCAGCAAGAAACAATAGAGCAAACTGAAGTTGATGCGAGTCCTTTAGATGAAAATGCACAAGCGATGTCTGAAGAAGAGAAACGAGAGAAAGCACAAGCGCTTAAAGCTGAATATAAAGAACTCACTATTCAAGGTTTATGGAAAAACAACCCTGGCTTAGTTCAGCTATTAGGGCTTTGTCCTCTGTTGGCTGTTACATCAACCGTTACCAATGCATTAGGTCTAGGCGTTGCTACACTCCTTGTCCTACTTTTTTCTAATGCAACTGTTTCAGCTATTAGGCATTATGTGCCTAAAGAAATAAGAATACCGATATTTGTTCTCATTATCGCTTCATTTGTAACGTGTATTCAACTACTTATGAACGCATACACCTTTGGTTTGTATCAGTCTCTGGGGATTTTTCTACCACTTATTGTAACGAACTGCGCCATTATAGGTAGAGCGGAAGCTTACGCTTCTAAAAACCCTATTATGCAATCGAGTTATGACGGTTTTATCATGGGGCTTGGTTTTGCGCTTGTGCTTATTTTATTAGGTGCAATTCGAGAAATCTTAGGACAAGGAACACTCTTTGACGGAGCAGACATACTGCTTGGCCCATGGGCGAGTGTTTTACGAATAGAAGTATATCAACTTGATTCCCAATTTTTACTCGCTATTCTCCCTCCAGGGGCTTTTATTGCGATGGGCTTTTTAATTGCAATAAAAAATGCAATAGACAATAAAATCAAACAGCAGCAACCTAAGGTCAGTGAAAAATCGATAGAGCGTGTACGCGTTAATTTTGACTCGTAGGCCACCTCTTCTTTGATTAAAGATTAATACCTAACCTGAACTCGGTTTAAGAGATAGCTTAATTTCAGGTAGTTTATTGATTTAACATATAAAACCATCTCTAGCTTGATAGTTTTTCTTGAT
>JBMYWR010000055.1:0-18571 GCA_049607625.1 Colwellia sp. | reverse complement strand
CCTCAACAGCTGCATCAACATCATTCATCACTTCATCAAGCAAGTCATCAATATCGTCTGGGGTAGTTACTTCTTCAGTTGCTTCCTCGGCATTTTCCTCAGCAGCTGCCTCCTCCGCATTCTCCTTGGTATTTTCCTCAGCAGCTGCCTCCTCCGCATTCTCCTTGGTATTTTCCTCAGCAGCGACATCAACATCACTCATCACTTCATCAAGCAAGTCATCTATATCGTCTGGGGAGCTTATTTCTTTTTCAGCTTGCTCAAGAATATCCTCAGGCTGAACCTCAGGTAATTCATCATCTTCTAATTGTTCGCTTCCTATATCTTCTTCTTTCGACAGTTCAACAGGCTCTTCATCTGCAGATAACTCTAAGCTGACGTCTTCACTTTCACTTTCACTTTCACTTTCAGCATTGATTTCATCCAACAATGCATCTAATTCATCCAATTCATCACTTTGAGTTGATGAGGTATTGTTTTCACTGACTTCATCTAAAATATCGAGTTCATCTAGGGCATCTGTTGGTGATTCTGGTTTGGTTGAACTTGAATCAGCTAAACTCTCTTCTTCGTTGATACTCTCCTCAAGTAAGTCTATCGACAAGTCATCATCTAATAATAATTCTTCTTCTAATTCGTCTAGCGTATCTTCTTTTTCTGGAGTGGTGTTTTGTTGATCTAATTTATTAGTCTTTTTCTTACTTTGTTCATTCGATGACTTTTTCTTTCTCAAAATGAAAAGTGTGATACCTCCCATGACAATTAATGCAGGTAAGGTAGATATAAGCGCAATAAACCATGTTTGTGAGGTAAGTTTTTGCTTCTCTTTCTCTGCTTGTTGTAAGTCTTTTAGTTCGGCTTGTTGTCTTTCTTTGATCAATAGTTTTTCACGCGCTTCTGCTTGTCTCAACAAGGCTTGAATATCATCCATTTGACGCTTTAATGCTTTTCCTTGTTCTACTTCTACTTGTAAGTTAGCTAGCTTTTCATTAACAGAAACTAATCGTTCATTAAGCGCAGAGTTTTCCTTTAAAATTTCCTCCAAACCATCAATTGAGTTGAGAACATCGTATTGAATATTTTTCAATTGCTTTTGCTGGGCACTATCCATAGTCTCAAGCTTTTGATTAATTTCTTTTTTAACTAAGTTTAAATCATCTTTATTAACATTTTTTTGTTTTGCTGGTTTTGATTTTGTAATCTCAGGAAGTTTTTGTTGCCAAACACGATCTGCATTTTCAGAGTTCTCTTTTGCTGTTTCCTTATCGATGGAAAACATGGTGTCTGCATCGGGAATTAACAGAAAAGCACCTTGAACAAGGTGGTTCACATTATCGTCTAAAAAAGAGTTAGGATTAGCATGATAAAGGGCTTGCATTACTTGATAAACGGAGAGCCTGTTATCAGGTCTTACACGTAGAGCAATATTCCATAAAGTATCGCGTTGTGAAATAGGACCATACCTATTGTAAGGGAAGTTATCGCTGCTTTTCGGTCCTCGTACTTTTATACCTAGCTCTTCTTCACTCAAAGCTAAAGGCATATGAGACAGAAAAAGCCCAATCATGAATATAGGCAACAAAGCTACACGTATTAATTTTTGCATTAACCTTCCCTAATTTATTCTAGCAACATAACTAAAAAATAGAACTTCTTGTTCGTCATTAGCAAGCTTTTTTAGATAAACGCGCTAACAATGGTATTTTGAAATAATAGGCTTAGAAAAACTGTTATCAACCAACGATAAAAGTTAAAGTGAGTCTACTTCTATTTATAACAATTTTTTCCTTAAAATACAAAGCAACTTCTATTCCATTTAAAGAAGGTGAACCTTAAAAATATAATTTTTTTAAGTGATAAAAAAAATCGTTGCCAGTTTAGTTTTTCAACAAACATAGCAACGATCATATTTAACCTGAAACCAGGTTATTTAGTTTCGATGAATTGAGTTATGACTCAATTAAAGGCATAAAAAGCCTTTTATTAAGTGCAAGTACTATTAACTCAAGTAATCTTTCACTAAAAGTTCGGCGATTTGAATACTGTTAGTTGCAGCACCTTTTCTTACGTTATCAGCAACAATCCACATATTTATGCCATTGTTATGGCTTATATCTTCACGAATTCTGCCGACATAAGTTTCATCTTTACCGCTAGCATCACCAATTTGTGTTGGGAAGTCTTCGTCATTTCTACAAACAACTAACCCAGGAGATTGCTCCAATAAATCTTTCACTTCTTCTGCTGAAATAGATGCATTAGTTTCAATGTGTAAAGCTTCTCCATGACCGAAAAACACTGGTACACGAACTGCAGTTGGGTTAACAAGTACATTTCCATCACCTAATATTTTCTTGGTTTCCCAAACCATTTTCATTTCTTCTTTGGTATAACCGTTTTCAAGGAAAACATCGATTTGCGGGATTACATTAAAAGCTATTTGTCTTGAAAAATTTTCAGGCTCGACTGGTTTACCGCTTAACAAGTTTGCCGTTTGTTTTGCAAGCTCATCCATAGCAGCTTTACCACCACCAGAAACAGATTGATAAGTACAAACATTGACACGACTAATACCCACAGCTTCATGAATTGGTTTCAAAGCAACAAGCATTTGAATCGTTGAGCAATTTGGATTAGCAATAATATTGCGATTACGGTAATCAGCTAGGGCTTGTGGGTTAACTTCTGGAACGACCAGAGGAATATCATCGTCGTAACGAAACTCTGATGTATTATCGATAACAATACAACCTGCATCTCCTGCAATAGGGGCAAATTTAGCTGATGTTGCTCCGCCCGCAGAAAAGAAACCGATTTGAGCTAAGCTAAAATCAAAGGTATCTGCGTCTAGCACTTCAATGTTCTCACCATTAAATTCAATAATTTCGCCTGCAGAACGCGCGCTAGCTAATGGATAAAGTTTATTAATAGGGAAATCTCTTTCTTCTAAAATTTCCATTATGGTTTTGCCAACTAAACCAGTTGCGCCCAATATGCATACATCAAATTTCTGTGCCATGTTCCTCTCTCTTCTTTAAACGATTACAATCTTAGTTTTATGGTTAACCTTTAGAAAAACCCACATTAAAAAGCTGATTTAGCTTTTTAGGTTTTTCTAACGACATATTTTTTTCTTTTTCTAACTCTGCTGAGCAGAGCAAACTGACAGACGAAAACTCTCGCCTAACAGGGTAGTTTTTTCTCAAATTATCAAATCCTTGCGATGATAACTGCTGTCTAAATATAGTATCATCACGCCTAACATCATAAACCAATTTAACCAATTGATTTAAAACCTGCTCACTTAGCCCGTTTTTATTTAGTACAATTGATGAAATATCAGCTTTTGGAAGAAAATCTTGCAGTTGCTTCAATGGCGTTTCTTTTAATTCTTTACATAATGCCTGATAAAGCATTTCTGTGCCACGAGATTTTCCTTCTAAGCTATAACCAGCAATATGTGCTGTTGCAATTTCGGCATATTTAACTAGTGGTAACAGGACATTTGGCTCACCTTCCCAAACATCAAGCACTAACTTTAATTGGTGCCCCTGTTCTTTAAGCATCAATAAAGCTTTGTTATCGATTACAGGTCCACGACATGCACTTATTAAAATTTGTTCATCTTTTAAGTTACAAAGGTTTGCTTGGTTTAATAAATGATAAGTAGGATGCTTTCCCTCTTTAATTTGTGGCACATGTAAAGAGATAATATCACATAGCAAGACATCTTCTAATGAATGATACACGCGGTTATCTAACGGTTCTAAATTACTTTCTTTACGTTTTTGTTGTTCATTAGCTAATAAAGGGTCGCAAATTTTATAGGCAATACCTAACGCTGTTAATTTTTCAGCTAATCGTGAACCAGTATTGCCACCACCTACAATACCTACCTCTAGCTTATTTAGCGCTAACTGATATTTTTCACTTAAGATAATCAGTGAACTAACAACGTATTCACTCACCGATATGGCATTGCAACCAGGTGCCGATGAAAAGCTAATATTACTTTTTTTTAAGTAAGCTTGGTCGATATGATCCATACCTATGGTCGCCGTACCAACAAACTTAATATTAGGGCTATTTATTAACAACGCTTCGTTGACTTGAGTAATTGAGCGGACCAGTAAAACATCTGCATCTATTAATTTATCTGCAGTCAATTCTCTTCCAGCAAAAGGAAATAGGTTACCAAAACCACTAAAAAAAGATTTAGCGAAAGGCATGTTTTCATCAAAATATATATTCATAAAAAACAGGGTATCCCAACTGTTCTAAAGGCTCAAGGAGTATTCCCTTGAGATCATACCTTAATACCAATTCCATTAATTAAGTGTGCTACTTTTGCATGAGAAAAAATAGATAAATACAAGGCATAAAATTTAGTAAGTAGCTATTCTACTTTTATATCTGATAACGCAGTAGTTATTTATTTTGGTCATTAAACTGAATAGGTAATTTACGGACTTGGCATAACGACTAAGCTTTAATACTAAAAGTATTCAAGACAGAAAAAAAAGAGGCTCTAGGCCTCTTTTATAAGTATAAACTAATTATAAATTTTCACTTATAATTAGTTATTATAACTATTTATACTTTTGCATAACGAGCGTAGCGTTTGTACCGCCAAAACCAAAGCTATTTGACATTACTACGTTAAGTTCTGCATCACGCTTTTCAGTTACAATATCTAAACCTTGCGCTTGTTCATCAAGATTGAATACATTGATAGATGGAGCGACAAAATTATTTTCCATCATTAATAATGAGTAAATAGCTTCATGAACTCCTGCTGCACCTAGTGCATGTCCTGTCATCGCTTTGGTCGCACTAATTGCCGGTGATTTATCTCCAAACAATGTTTGAATTGCTCCAAGCTCTTTAACATCACCAACAGGCGTAGAGGTACCATGAGTATTTAAATAATCAACATCACCATCAACATTTTCCATAGCTTGTTGCATACAGCGAACAGCTCCTTCACCACTTGGCGCTACCATGTCATAACCATCTGATGTTGCACCGTAACCAACTAGTTCAGCATAAATATGTGCACCACGAGCAAGAGCATGTTCAAGCTCTTCAACTACAACCATGCCTCCACCGCCAGATATAACGAAACCGTCACGGTCAGCATCATAGGTTCTTGATGCGAGTTCAGGTGTATCATTACGCCCAGCAGACAATGCGCCCATGCCATCAAACATCATAGCTAATGACCAATCGACTTCTTCGCCACCACCGGCGAATACAACATCTTGTTTACCCAACTGGATAAGCTCCATCGCATTACCAATACAGTGTGCACTTGTTGCACAAGCTGAGCTTATTGAATAGTTAACACCCTTAATTTTAAATGGTGTGGCTAAACAGGCTGATACTGTACTTCCCATTGTTTTAGGCACTGCGTATGGACCAACACGACGAATACCTCGGTTTCTTAATGTATCGCAAGATGACACAATATTAGCAGAAGAAGCACCACCAGAGCCGGCAACAACACCCGTTCTGACATTAGAAATATCTTCTTCGGTTAACTTAGCGTCTGCAATAGCTTGTCCCATTGCAATGTAAGCATAACCTGCCGCATCTCCCATAAAACGTAAAGCTTTACGGTCAATGTGATCTTTTATTTCGATATCAGGTTTACCCCAAACATGGCTCTTTAAACCATTTTCAGCGAAGCTTTCTGAGTGAGAGATACCAGATTTACCTGATTTTAACGAAGAGAGGACTTCTTCTGCATTATTACCAATACTTGATACAATACCAAGACCTGTGATGACGACACGTTTCATTTAGATGACCACTATATTATTATAAATTAAAAACAAAAATTTGGAGAACGAAGGCCATTATACAAATTTTTTTCGATGAACTGGTATTACTAGTATGCATTTATGCAAATATCTTTAAACTTAAGGTTTAAATCAGCGAACAGTTGTAAGCTATAATAAGATATTCATCTAACGATTTCTACGCCAAATTAACTTAGTTTTAAAATTGTTGTATTTATGTAAATGAAAGTTAATCCCTTAAAGAGGTATTATCCTGTAAGGAATACGCGTATTTTTGAAATCAACTTGCACCACAAAAATAAAACTCAAGCAATTGATAATTAAGTAATAAAAAGAATAATTGTACTTTAAATCATATTACAAGGTGGCACTATTCGACAGTAAGTTAATTAGTACTATTAAATAAATGAAATAATATAAGAAAATAGGCTTAGCTAAATAAAGCCTAAAGAATTATTAACACTTAATATTAAAAACTTTTAGTTTTCTTTTAATTATTTATTTTAAACGTTGGCCTTACAAGTGTACCCAGAAAGTGCTAATTAACCATGGCGCAATAGCACTATTTAATAAACCGAGTTAAGGTTAAATAGCGATTAATTTTCCCATAATTCAAACTTGAAAGAGCAAACTTGAAAGAGCTAACAAAAGTTAAAGGCCTCCAAGGTCTATGGCATAATAAGCACTCAATACTTTAGGATGCTAAGGTTACCTTTTAAATTAGATGGCAAAACAACCATAATATGAAGCAAGCAGAATACAGTAAAGAAGCCGATATAACTCAAGATGCTAATAACTTAGAAAAGGGCTATCAAGTTAGAACGCAAATTGATAAACCGAATCACGTTAGTATTATCGGGGGTGGAATAGCTTCTGCTTGTTTAGCTTATGAGTTAACAAAACAAAACATTGAAGTAACACTTTACTGTAAAGATGCTAAATTATCACAAGGGGCATCAAGTAATGCTATAGGCGCAATTTATCCCTTAATCCATCAAAAGCGTGACGATATCAGTTTGTTTTACCAACAAGCGTTATTCCATGCAAGAAAACTATATCAAACACTTGCAACACAAGGTTATTCATTTGATCACGACTGGTGTGGTTTACTAGAGCTATCATACAAGCACAGCCTCGAACAAAGACAATCAAGCATTGAAAATAAAGATTTATGGCCAACTTCCTTAATACAGGGGTTAACTCCTGAACAAGCGTCCTGTGTTTCTGGCATCAAACAGAGTTTTGGTGGTTTGTTTTATCCTGACGCTGGCTGGGTGTCTCCGCAAAGTTTAGTATCAGCGTTATTTAAAGCCAGTGAATGTACCGGTTTATTAACGCTTAAAATGAATACGGAAATTAACGCTATCACGCAAAAAGCCCCCTTACCTGAAAAAGACAGCTCAAAAGATAGCATGCCTCACTGGAAGTTGCATGCTAAGGATAAAACATTTAAAACAAAGGTTTTAGTGGTTTGTTCTGGCGCCGACTCTATATCATTAAATACTGTAAACACTTTACCGATGAGCGCCGTTAGAGGCCAAATTAGTAGTATGAAAAGCAATGTAAACATTGCAAAACTTTCAACTGTTATTTGTCATAAAGGATACCTTACTCCTCAAAATGGCGGTGTTCACTGTATTGGCGCTACTTTTCAAAAGAATGACCTATCACAACAACCAAGAAAAGAGGATGATCGTTATAATTTAAGCATGCTTGAGAAGTGCTTACCTTCACTTAGTAAAACAATTGATTGGGAACTAAATGATGTAATCAGCAGTAAAGCAAGATTACGCTGTATGACACCGGATCATCTACCAATGGTTGGCGCTATGCCTGATATACAAAAGCATATTGAAACTTACCCACATTTAGCAAAAGATAAGAACTGGAAATATAGTCAACCTGCCCCAATTATTGACAACCTTTATATTATGACAGGCTTCGGTGCTAGAGGTCTTTGTTCAGCACCTTTATGTGCCAAAATACTTACCGCAGACCTATGTAGCATCCCCTACGCTTTAGATAACAACATGCTCTTTAATTTGAGTCCTAATCGCTTTGTTATCAGAGACATCGTTAAAAGGAAGCTACCTTTGTAATCGCTACTGAATTAACTTCATTAACGGTAAAACGCTTTTACGACTCATTTCATCCACTATCTATAAGCAGTACCTTATAGTAGCACCTCATAGCAGTACCTCTAAACTAACGACTTCTTCGCTCGATAATATAGCTAACCTGAGCTCGGCTTAATACATACTTCTTTAGCAGCTATTTTTCCTAGCTTCTGCGTTAAATCAATAAACTGCGTAAAATTAAACTATCTCTTAAACCGAGTTCAGGTTAGTTAACCTGAGCTCGGCTTAATACATACTTCTCTAGCAGCTATTTTTCCTAGCTTCTGCGTTAAATCAACAAACTACGTAAAATTAAACTATCTCTTAAACCGATTTCAGGTTAGTTAATGTTTATTAGGTTTCTGGCTTTTTCAGAATATTAAACTACGCTTTTGTTATCAAATTCTAATATTCTTTTTTGGTGTTTATAAATATTTTCATATTTAAATCCAGTACAGTAATCAATCAAACTATTTAATAAACACTTGATCTAAATCAAGTAAAACCAAAGGATAAGTTATAGAATATCAATCAGCTTTTAATAGCATATAACGAGAGAAATATGAATGAATCTCCTACTGAAGAGCAAGTAAAGAAATATGAAAGAAATACTTTCATTTTTTTATCTGTATTTTTAGCCCCTATCTTATCAGTAATCATTGTGGCTGGGCTTGGTTTCGCTATTTGGTTTAGTCAATTAGCTTTCTTTGGACCACCAAGTGCTTAGTAAATTACTAAAGCTTAACAAGGCAAAGTCAGAACCTTTAAAAGACCCTGCTAAAAGGCGATTATTTAAGGGCCGTATAAATACCCCTCAAACATTAAGGTTACCTTGGATAATAAGTGAAACTAACTTTACTAGTGCTTGCACTCAATGTGAGAAATGTATTAGTAGTTGTGAGACCAACATCATTATTAAAGACGAAGACGGTTTTCCTAAAGTTAACTTTAATTTAGGTGAATGTAGCTTTTGTAACAAGTGTATAGACTCTTGTGAAGAGCCTCTGTTTACAAATAGGTTCTCAGATGAAAACAAGCATAAAGCTTGGCCAATCAATATTGAAATTAATGATAGCTGCTTAGCAAAAAATAATATTTATTGTCAAAGTTGTCGAGATGAGTGTGAACCTGATGTTATCAAATTCGAGTACCAGAACTCCAGTATCCCTCAACCTAGCATAAATAATCTTGACTGCACGCAGTGTGGTGCATGTATAAAAATTTGTCCTCAAAACGCTATCCAAACAAATTTTGAATCATTTGAGGACGCCCAAGCATCCTCGAAGCCAGAACAACTAACATCACTAGAAGAGCATATATGAGTGAAATACAAAAGACTAACAAATCTGAATACCATATCGCTAGCTTAGTAGCTTATTGTATATCAACCGAAATTGGCAAAGTTAAAGAAGCTATTTTAGAAGTAGAAGGTACTGAAATACACGGTACTAATGAGCAAGGTAAGATCATATTTACCATCGAAGGACATAGCCATAAAGAGATAGGTAAAAAAATGGATATCTTAAGAGTTCATCAAGGTATTTTAAATCTATCTCCTGTATATCATCAATTTTTAGATGAAACGGAACAAGTAAAACAAGAAGTGATTGAGTAAACATAAAACCCTAAACGCCCAAATGACTCATATTGGACAAAAACAATATTGAACGATACAAACCATACAAAAGAAAGGTGACAACATGAATATTAATCGCAGGGAATTCATCAAAGCTAATGCGGTTGCAGCAGCTGCCGCCGTTGCTGGTATATCGGTACCTGCAGCAGCATCAAACCTTATCACAAGCTCTGATATCACCAAAATAAAATGGGATAAAGCAGCTTGTCGTTTCTGTGGTACGGGTTGTAGTGTGAATGTTGGCGTGATGGATGGGAAAGTTGTGGCGACTCATGGCGACATAAAATCTCCTGTAAATAAAGGCCTTAATTGTGTGAAAGGCTATTTCCTTTCTAAAATAATGTACGGTAAAGACCGTCTCACTACTCCCCTGCTTAGAATGTCTAATGGTGAGTACGACAAAAATGGAGAATTTACGCCAATTACATGGGAAGAGGCTTTGAAGCTTATGGCTGAAAAAGCTAAAGCGACTTTGAAAGAAAAAGGTCCTACAGCCGTTGGTATGTTTGGCTCAGGCCAATGGACAGTCCAGGAAGGTTATGCCGCATCAAAACTCTATAAAGCCGGATTTCGTTCTAATAACATAGACCCAAATGCTCGTCACTGTATGGCCTCTGCGGTGGGCGGTTTTATGCGCACCTTTGGTATCGATGAGCCAATGGGCTGTTATGATGATTTAGAAGCCGCTGATGCTTTCGTGTTATGGGGCTCTAACATGGCTGAAATGCACCCTATCCTTTGGACACGTTTAACAGATCGTCGATTAAGTGCGCCTCATGTAAAGGTCGCTGTTTTATCAACCTTTGAACATAGAAGCTTTGAATTAGCTGACAATGGTATGATTTTCACACCACAAACTGACTTAGCTATTTTAAATTACATTGCTAATTACATCATTCAAACCGATAGAGTAAACAAGGATTTCGTTAACAAACATACAAACTTTAGAGTTGGACAAACCGATATAGGTTATGGACTTAGACCTGAACACCCTCTTGAGCAAAAAGCTAAAAATAACGATGCATCAGCCGGTAGCTCTAAAGCTATTGATTTTAAAGAGTATGCAAAATTTGTAAGTACTTATACTGCTGATTATGTATCACAACTTTCTGGTGTTCCTAAAGATAAACTAAAATCTTTAGCAGAAATGTATGCTGACCCTGATGTTAAAGTCACTTCTTTTTGGACGATGGGCTTTAACCAACATACGCGTGGGGTATGGGCAAATAATTTGGTTTATAACATCCACTTATTAACCGGTAAAATTTCTACTCCTGGTAATAGTCCATTCTCCTTAACTGGCCAGCCTTCTGCTTGTGGTACAGCACGCGAAGTAGGCACATTCTCCCATCGCTTACCTGCCGATATGGTAGTTACTAATCCTAAACATCGCGCTAAAGCTGAAAAAACATGGCAGCTTCCTGAAGGTACCATTCCATCTAAACCGGGTTACCACGCCGTATTGCAAAATCGGATGTTAAAAGATGGCAAGTTAAATTTTTACTGGGTGCAGTGTAATAACAACATGCAAGCAGCAGCAAATATTAATGAAGAAGGTTACCCAGGTTATAGAAATCCAGATAACTTTATTGTTGTTTCCGACCCATACCCTACCGTTACAGCGCAAGCGGCTGACTTGATTTTGCCAACAGCAATGTGGGTTGAAAAAGAAGGCGTTTATGGTAACGCTGAACGACGTACACAATCTTGGTATCAAATGGTTGAGTCTCCAGAAGGTGCTAAGTCTGACTTATGGCAGCTTGTAGAATTCTCTAAACACTTCAAAGTGGAAGATGTATGGCCTGAAGAACTTATCGCTAAGAAACCTGAAGTACGAGGTAAAACTTTATTCGATGTACTTTATAAAGATTCACATGTTGGAAAATTCTCTTTAGATGAAGTCCCTGAAGACCGTTTAAATGATGAGTCTCGCCATTTTGGTTTTTATATTCAAAAAGGTTTATTTGAAGAGTATGCATCATTTGGCCGTGGCAAAGCTCATGATTTGGCTCCATACGATAGATACCACAAAGAACGTGGCTTACGCTGGCCAGTAGTTGATGGCAAAGAAACTAAGTGGCGATTCAAAGAAGGATCTGATCCGTATTGTAAACCAGGTAGTGGCTGGGACTTTTATGGCAAACCAGATGGCAGAGCGATTATATTTGCTCTTCCTTACGAGCCACCAGCTGAATCTCCTGACTCTGAATACGACTTATGGTTATCGACAGGTCGAGTTTTAGAGCACTGGCACTCAGGCTCCATGACCCAACGTGTTCCTGAGCTTTATCAAGCTATGCCAGATGCTTTAGTGTATATGCACCCTGATGATGCGAAAAAACGTAACATGCGACGTGGCGACTTAGTTAAATTAATTTCTCGCCGTGGTGAAGTTCAAACTCGCGTTGAAACAAGAGGACGTAATAAGCCACCTAAAGGCTTGGTATATATGCCTTGGTTTGATGCTAGTCGCCTTGTTAATAAAGTCACATTAGATGCCACAGATCCGCTATCAAAAGAAACGGATTTTAAGAAATGCGCTATCAAAATAGTTAAAGTTTAGGAGCCTATAATGAAAAATTTAAACCTAATCGCTGCTAGTTGTTTTTTAACATTGTTTGTTTCATCAACCTTGTTCATGCTAAATGCTAATGCAAGTGATAAAGAAACAGTTAACTCTGTTGCTACATTAAGAGAACATACACCAATTAATGTACAAAAAGAGCCTAACCGGATACCTCAAGTTGTAAATAAAGACATTCGCAAAGGTCGTAATTACCCTATGCAACCTCCTATCATTCCACATACAATACGTGGCTATGAAGTAAATTTGATGAATAACAAGTGCTTATCATGTCATTCTCGCCACCTTGTTGAAAAGTCTCAAGCCCCTATGATTAGTGTTACCCACTATATGGACCGTGATGGAAACTTTTTAGCTGAAGTATCACCTCGTCGTTATTTTTGTCAGCAATGTCATGTAACACAAGCTGATACAGAGGTTTTAGTCGAAAATACTTTCACCGACATGCACAGTTTAATGAGTGATAAAACTGCTACCAACAAAAAACAATAGGAGCTGTCATGAAAAGAATATTTTTAATTGGTTGGCGAACTCTTACTAAACCGAGTGGCTATTATAGTCTTGGTGCTCTTGTTATAGGAGGCTTTATAGCTGGCATTATTTTCTGGGGTGGCTTCAACACCGCACTTGAAATTTCAAACACAGAAAAATTTTGTATTTCATGCCATGAAATGGAAAATAATGTTTATGAAGAATTGAAAACAACCATTCATTTCACTAACCGCTCTGGTGTACGTGCTACCTGTCCAGATTGTCATGTACCACATGAATGGACCGATAAAATAGCAAGGAAAATGCAAGCCTCTAAAGAAGTTTGGGGAAAGATATTTGGAACCATCAATACCCGTGAAAAGTTCTTAGATAATCGTAAGCGACTAGCACAGCATGAATGGGATCGCTTAAAAGCTAATGATTCATTAGAGTGTAGAAACTGCCATAATTTTGATTACATGGATTTCACAGAACAAAGTGAACGCGCTTCATATCAACACTCTACAGCGCTTGCAGATGGCGAAAAAACCTGTATAGATTGCCATAAAGGCATTGCTCATCAATTACCTGACATGCGTGGTGTCGAAGGTTGGTAAGCTAATAAGGTGTTAACGTAAAAAACCAGCACTTGTTGCTGGTTTTTTTTAGCAATCAAAAAGGATTGAGCCTAAATTCGGTTTAAGGGGTAATTTAAGTTTTGAAGTTTATTGCTTTAGATGTGTCAATATTTATTAAACCTAGCTCAGGTTATTCATTCATTGTGCACAAACCATGTAAAAGCACTAACAGCTTATTATTTATAATAATTTTGCTCTTTTTAATTTTGTTTACTAGGCTATAACCGATACAGCAAAATACAACACAATAAAATTAACAACAATAACTGGAGCACATATGTCATTATCAAAAAAGCTAGGCGCAGAGTTTATTGGAACTTTTTGGTTAGTACTTGGAGGATGTGGTAGCGCTGTACTTGCTGCTGCCTTCCCTGATGTAGGCATTGGTTTACTGGGAGTTTCATTAGCTTTTGGGTTAACCGTACTGACAATGGCATTTGCCATTGGTCACATTTCTGGATGTCATCTTAACCCAGCTGTTTCTTTTGGCTTATGGTCATGTGGTCGATTCCCTTCTGCTGAGTTAGTTCCTTATATTTTTTCTCAGGTACTAGGAGGACTAGCTGGGGCATTTATTCTTTATATTATAGCGACGGGACAGGCAGGTTTTGATGTCACAGCTGGTTTTGCTTCAAATGGATATGGTGAACACTCTCCTGGTGGCTATAGCTTAACGGCTGCACTGGTGACCGAAGTCGTGATGACTTTTATGTTCTTAGTGATAATTTTAGGCGCTACCGATAAACGGGCACCTGCTGGTTTTGCACCCATAGCTATAGGACTAGGGCTAACCCTCATCCACCTTATCAGCATTCCGGTTACAAACACTTCTGTTAATCCAGCTAGAAGTACTGGTGTAGCTATATTTCAAGGTAGCTGGGCGATAGACCAACTCTGGTTATTCTGGCTAGCTCCAATTATAGGGGCTTTATTGGCTGGTATTGTTTATAAGTGGTTTGAAAAAGAATAAATCTAACTTCTTAACTTGTTTTTCAAGTTATCCAAATGAAGCTATTGATGAAGGGGCTTTATATATGAGCCCTTTTTAATAACGGAACGAATCTGGAATAGGAAGTGATTTGGCAATAGGTTTTGGCTTCTTAGCCCTACCTTTTTTGTGCTCATTCAATTGAAAAATAAAGGCTAAAACCTGAGCAACAGCAGCAAATAACTCTTCTGGAATATCTTCATTTAATTCACAGGTATAATATAGCGACCTTGCTAATGCAGGAGAAGGGACAATCGTCACCTCATGTTCTTTAGCAATGGTTCTAATATGCATCGCCATTTCATCAACCCCTTTCGCAACTAAAACAGGCGCCCCTCCTTCTACGGGATCGTATTTTAAAGCAATCGAATAATGTGTGGGGTTTGTTATCACAACATCAGAATTAGGCACCTCCCCCATCATCCTCCTTTGAGACATCTCATATTGAGTCTGTTTAATCCGACCTTTTATTTCAGGGCTACCTTCGGTATTTTTATGTTCATCCTTAACTTCTTGCTTAGTCATCTTTAATTCTTTGTTATGATTCCAAACTTGGTAAGGTGCATCAATAGCGACAATAATCCCTATCGAAAGTGCTAAAGCAAGAAACATCCATAACAGCATGGTAACGGCGTGTTTAAAATTAATGGGAATATTTTCCAAACTCAATAATAATATTTCTTTAAATAAAGAGCTCAACAGGAAGAATGCCACAATAAAAACAACAAAAAATTTTAAAATAGATTTAACCAGTTCAACAGCAGCTTGTACGCCAAACATCCTTTTAAAACCAGCTAATGGAGAAAGACGGCTCGCTTTAGGAGCCATCGCTTCAAAAGAGAAGCTAATACCGCCTAACATCGTGTTACCAAGAAAGGCAGCAAGCATAATAATGAAAAATATCCATAATAATGGTATGAAAACATCACTCACACCGCTATAAGCAATATTGATCAATGCATTAAAATCTAATGCTTCAACTCGACTTAAAGTAAAAAGCTTTTTCATCATGGAGGATAGAGACTCAACTAGCGCATCTCCCATCATAAACATAGCAAGCGCAGAGCCTACTAACACAAACATTGTACCGAGATCTTTAGACCGCGCTATTTGACCTTTCTTTCTGGCATCAGCAAGTTTTTTCTCCGTTGGATCTTCTGTTTTTTCACCGCTATCTGCTTCTGCCATTTAAATCCCCTTACACTGAATTAAATAACAACTAAAATCTAAGGCCCTTTGCCACTGTAATTCAAAATGAACGAGAAAATTACCAAAAGTTAACCACATAATCATTAAACCTGTCACCATGGTAATAGGAAAGCCTATAGCAAAAATATTCAACTGAGGTGCAGCTCTTGTCATAATGCCAAATGAAAAGTTAATCAATAGCATAGCGGTCAATGGCGCTACGGCAAGTGAAAGAGCTGTTGCAAACATCCAACTACCCCATTCAACTATTTCACGAAATTTAATAGTCGATAGATAACCTGAGTCGATAGGTAAGGTATCAAAACTGATAACAACAAACTGTAAATAAGCGAGGTGTCCATCCATCGCCCAAAAAAGCAATGAAGAGAGTATCAAGAAAAACTGACCGACTGCTGGCACATTCATACCACTTGTAGGATCCACTAAAGAAGCAAAACCAAGGCCTGATTGCATCGCTATTATTTGTCCGGCTAAGGTAAAGGTATTTACAACCATTACGGTGATAAAACCAATAGATATACCGATAATGACTTGCTCAGCTATTAAAATAGCTGTTTTAAGTGAAACTAAATGTTCAAGTTGCGTTGGAGGTATTGCTGGCATAATAGCAACAGTAAGCGCCAAACATAGAAACAATTTTATTCTAGCCGGAATGGTTTTAGAGCCAATTCCTATCATCGTCATCACTAAGGCAGAAACGCGAGAAAATGGTACAATAAAATCAGCTAAATACTGATTAATAATCGCTTCGTTGAATTCCACTAGCTCACCAAATTAGGAATATTGCCAACTAAGCGAAAGGTAAAGTCCATCAATTTTTGCACCAACCAATGACCACCAATGATAAGCGCTAACAACGTTACAATAAGCCGTGGTAAAAAGCTTAGCGTTTGTTCATTAATTGAAGTTGCAGCCTGGAATACGGCAACAATTAAACCAACACACAAACTCGGTACAATAACCGCACTTACCAGTAAAATAACCAGTAATAAGGCATCCCTTAAAACATCTACAAAAACTTCTGGTCCCATAACGTCGCTCTCTTTCAATAGTTTACTTTTATTACTGTTCAGCTTAATACTTTTCGGCTTATGCCTTTATCAAATAAGAAGCAATTTAATCGCTACAGTGAGCATTAAATAGTGCCTAAACTATAACTCGTTGCAATAGTGCCTATTACAAGATTCCAGCCATCTACCAAGACAAAAAGCATTAATTTAAAGGGGAGCGAAACGATCATAGGTGATAGCATCATCATCCCCATAGCCATTAAAATACTTGCCACCACCAGATCCAAAATAAGAAACGGAATAAATAAAATAAAACCTATTTGAAACGCTGTTTTTAGCTCACTGATAATAAATGCGGGGATAATAACTGTCATCGGAAGGTCTTCCGGTTTGTCTACAGTATCTTCGCCTGCCATAGAGGCGAGTGTGTCTAAATCTTTCAAGCGAGTTTGAGCTAGCATAAAGCGTCTTAAAGGAATAATGGCCTCGTTTATTGCTTCGGTAGACGTCAGCGATTCTTGCAAATAGGGTTGAATAGCCGTTTCATCAACTTGTTTATAAACAGGTGCCATTATAAATAGCGTCATAAAGAGGGTTAAACCTATAATCACCTGGTTTGAAGGGGTTTGTTGCAAGCCAAATGCCTGTCTTAGAATGGCTAAAATTACAACAATTCGAGTGAATGATGTCATCATGATAACGGCGGCGGGAATAAAGCTTAGCGCTGTCATGAAAAGAAGTATTTGTAAGGTTACAGAATACTCCTGAGAACCATCAGGATTTGTGGTAAGTGTTAATGCATTTAGCGATAAGTCATCAGCTGCAATGGCTTGAGAGTTAAGCACTAGCAACACATTAATAACGAAAAAAATCAGAATAGCTTTCTTCATGAATCCCTCTTAAACATACAAAATATTATATTTATGTATGAGGGTAACAATAGACTTGAAACCTAAGCCAATAGCTATTCTTTAAGATTAGATTGTGAATCGATGTGTTTGTTTTTTATTAACGATAAAACAGCACCTACAGAAGGTTTTTTTTGAGAAGATGTTGATGGTTTATATAAACTTTCAACTTGGCTTCTCTTTTTATTTACCGACTTATTAGAATCTAATGTTTGCTTTAGCTTATCAATTACGGTTATTTGACCACTATTACTCGCACTATTGATACCTAGCAAAAACTGTTCCTTTCCTGCTTGAATAACCACCACCCGTTCTTTGGGGCCTAGAGATAAAGTGGAAATCAATTTTAAGTGCTCGTTACTTTGATGAGCAACATTAAAGCGCTTTAGCAAGAATGCACAAACAACAATAAGGCCAAGCACCATGACCAAAGATAAAATCATGCTACCTGCATCCATATTCGCCATCACATGCTTACCTACCTCAACACTTTCAGTCCTTGCATTAGCATCAGTAACTAAATTGTCATTTGTTGATACCGTCGTTTCTTCTGCCCACAGGCTAACATTAAAAGTAAGCGTCAAAAAAATCACACTTATACGGCTTAGCATACGCATACTTCGATTAAATATTGTCATGTAAAGCTCCTCACTACTTTAACTTCTTAATGCGCTCAACTTGAGATATAACATCTGTCAATCTAATACCAAACTTATCATTGACAACAACAACCTCTCCATGAGCGATCAATGTACCATTAACCATCACATCCAGTGCCTCTCCAGCAACTCTATCTAATTCAACGACAGACCCTTGGTTCAATTGAAGTAAATTCCTAATACTGATTTTACTTCTACCAACTTCCATAGCGATGGTAACGGGTATATCTAAAATTGCATCAAGCTTACGCTTCTCTTTACCTGTAATAGGTGCATCTTCATCGAAGGTATCAAGAGTTATGGCCTGAGCCTCACCTTCGACTGTATTTTCTTCAGAGTCAGCAGAAGAGTTTTCTTCAAGTTTGTCTTCTGTTTCAGAGGCATCAGCTTGCTCATCTAGTGCTTCATCCCACATACTTAAGTCTTCTTCATTATCATCACTCATAACGACCGTCCCGTATTTAAATTCATTTTTATTCTTAATTAAAAGTATTAGCTAATACCAATAACATTTAATATGTGATCATTTCTACTTGTTAAAACCACCAAC
>JBMYWR010000054.1:0-18747 GCA_049607625.1 Colwellia sp. | reverse complement strand
TAACTTACCCTATCATAGAAGCTGAAACGCTTGCAGTCGATAAGGTGGTAAATTATTACGATATTCACCACCCTGTAATTGGCCGTAAAGGAATGGTGGTAAGTCAAAGCGATATCGCCAGTGAAATAGGTGCCACAGTTTTAAGGCAGGGCGGTAATGCTATAGATGCGGCTGTGGCAGTAGGCTATGCCTTAGCAGTTACTTTACCTCGCGCTGGTAATTTAACGGGTGGTGGGTTTATGTTGGTATATTTACCCGGTACGCAAGAAACCATAGCAATAGACTACCGTGAAAAAGCACCGCTAGCAGCATTTCCTAATATGTTCTTAGATAAAAATGAACAGGTAGATGAAGTAAAAGTATTAGAGTCTTTAGCAGCTTCTGGTGTCCCAGGAACTGTAATGGGTTTAGATCATGCTTTAAAGAAATATGGTAGCATGTCGCTAGAAGAGCTTATTAAGCCAGCCATAAATTTAGCTTTAACGGGCATTAAAGTGAATGATGACATGGTTCGTATAATGACTAAAGAGCAAGCAAGGCTAAAGAAAAATCCAGAAACTTGCCGTGTTTTCTTCAAAGAAAATTGTCAGCTTTATCAAGCAGGTGATTTACTAATACAGTCTGATTTAGCGAATACGCTGACTTATATCGGTGAGCATGGTGCTAAAGGTTTTTATCAAGGAGAGTTTGCCAAAAAGCTTGTACAAGAAATGGAGCAAGAAGAGGGGTTAATAACCCTGAAGGATATGGCAACTTACGAAGCCCAAGAAGTTTCACCAATTCATGGTTCATTTAATGGATATGATATTTATACAATGCCACCACCAAGCTCAGGAGGGGCGCATTTAATCCAGATGCTCAATATGTTCTCTAAATTGTCATTAGGAAATGTAAAACAGGGAAGTGCTAAGTTAATGCATTTGCAAACCGAAATTTTTAAAAGAGCATATGCCGACAGAAGCGTACATTTGGGTGATCCTGAATTTATTAAAATACCTTTGTCAGGATTAATCAGTGAAGAATACGCCGAATCGCTAAGTCGAAATATTTCAGAAAGCTATGTAACGCCTTCAAAAGATGTTTCTGCATCTAATCCCACTCCTTATGAAAAGCCTGATACGACACACTTCTCTGTGATAGACAAAAACGGGATGATAGTGAGTAATACCTATACATTGAATCATTACTATGGAAGTGGGATTACAATTAAAGGGACGGGGTTATTGATGAATAACACTATGGATGATTTTTCAGCTAAAGCAGGAACGCCAAATAGCTATGGCTTGATCGGTGGTGAGGCGAATGGAATCCTTCCAAGTAAGAGGCCTTTAAGTTCGATGACGCCAACAATTGTACTAAAAGATAAAAAACCTTTTTTAGCGACAGGTACGCCAGGTGGAAGTAAAATAATAACTAGTGTGTTTCAGCAATTAGTGAATATTCTTTGGTTTGATATGAATTTAAGTGAAGCGACAATTGCACCAAGAATTCATCATCAATGGCTACCAGATGTACTTTATATAGAAAAAAACATTCCACAGGACACTGTAGAGATCTTAAAAAATAAAGGTTACTCAATGGAAGTGTCAACTTCTTTAGGTAGCCTACAAACCGTTATGTATAAAGATGGGATTTTTTATGGCGCTGCAGACCCAAGACGTCCTAATGCAAAAGCTGTAGCCATTGACTAGGTTATGGGTAAACTCAGGTATAAGCCCGTTTACCACTGAGTTAAAAGAGGCGCTGTGCTACACAGAGGAAGAGCAATAACAGTTATTTACCGCGGTGCTTGTTAGACTTTTAGGAATCGGCTTTAGCCACGAAGGTTCTATTTTTTATTCTTACCTTAGTGCTTTTAGTGACAGTCCTTGTTCACTTTCTTACCGCTACAAAACGGCTATGTGTTTGTTGAAATTTGGGGTCGCGGTGGCGACAGCACCCAAAGGGAGACTGCCTCCGGCCTCCCTTTGGAATCCCTCGGAGCCCCAACTCAGCAGAGCATTCATAAAACATGAAGCATAAAAGCAAATACCTGCTGATTTATCGTCCCTGAACAACAGCAGTTCTCGACATCCATGTCTCGAATTTACTTTTATTTGCTCCATGTTTGATTCATTGCTTCGTAAGGGGAATATGGTGCACTTTGCTTATTTTGAACTTATAACTTGCAGCTTAAAGCTTTTAACTAGTGTTTCATCCGCTTTTATCCCACCCATCTGCGGGCAAAAACTATCTAGTTTCTTGATCTTCCTAAATTCGTGCAATCTGCGTAATTCGATGAGATCGCTAGTATCTAATTAGCTGAAGAATGAATAGACATATTTACCACTCTAAAACATTTTTCATAATAGACCATCGTGGTTTTTTAGCTTTCGGGTTATGCCCTAAAATCCAATAGTTATAAACTTTTTTCTGAAATGCATTTTCTTCTTTAAGCACTAGCCAAGTATTTATAAACTCAACATAATCGACTTCACCTTTAGGCACTATAAAGCCGATAGGCGCTTTAAAAGAAAGCCCTTCTGGGATGACAACAGAAAACTCTGGATAAAGCATAGACCAGGCTGAAGCGACCTCTGCGGAGTAAAGAACAGCATCAATTTTAGGTTGTTTTCCTTTTAAGAAAAGTCGAATATCTTCAACCAGGACAATGTTCGCTTTAGGTAGCATCTTTTCAACAATGCGTCGGTAATAATCGCTTTTACTCACACCAATCGTAAAATTTTCCATCATTTGAATCTCATACAGGCTAGCAAATTGATCACGCTTCGCGTCAGTTAATAATAATCCAGCCGTATGATAAGCATAACTGTCAGAAAAAGTGGTGAGTGTTGCACGTATCGGCGTTATTGAGTTTCCTCCGATAATAATATCTACACTACCATTGCTTAGCAGCTCCGACTCTTTTGTTTCGTCTTCGATGAATATAAACGATAACTGAATATCCAAATCTTTGGCGAGCTCATTTAGTAATTCAACATCGTAACCCACCAACAAGCCGTCACTATTTCTAAAGACATAAGGTAAAGAAGCTTTGTAATAACCAACACGAATACTCTTACGGGCCATAATCAAATCAAGTCGGGGTTTAGCTTGATCTGCTTCGCTTAGTGGCGTTAATTTTTCATAAGCTTTTCTTTTAGAGTTCGGCTCCATTGCAGACATAGACTCGAAAGTTTGTACACCTTCATACTGATAGGGGATCAACGCTTTTAAGCTAAAGCCAGCAGCAACCATCACAAGTAGAGTGATACCTAAGTGAATCGCAATGGCTTGCATCATTTTAATCCAGCTTAATTTCTTCATTACAGCAGAGGCAACTAATAAGGTTGCAACAAAGCCGTGTAAAGCAGCTAAACCGGTAGCAAACCTTGCCGTGACAACACTACCTAATAGGTATAGTTGAAATTGGTCTGCAGGTAAATCAAAGAAGTTAAGTAAGAACGGAATCGCTACAGCCATAGAACCAAAGGCAGTTAATGCACCCATAATAACAAAAGATATGTATTGCTCTAGCCCTAATGGAGAGCCTACATACCATGCGGAAAAGAGTATAAAACCTAATCCGAGTAATGTACCAGTACTTGGAAAACTGTAGGCAGTCGGAACCATTACATCTACAGTAGAATCCGTTTCTTCGCAGTCCATGTTGTGCTTTGCGAGTAACTCTTTACAGCGTTCAATAATCATGGGTAACACAACCAAAACAGTACCCGTTGCAAGTGCAGTAATTGCCGCTTCACCAGCGGTTTTTAATATTTCTCGATAAGAAAAAGGCGTTGCAAAGTGAATAATAAGAGGTAGTAAAATAAAAGCAAGTAACACAGCAGCAGTTATATAAACCCATAAGAAAACTTGTAACCTGCCCAATTCTTCTACAGCTAATGTACCAGCAGCAGAAGCAGATATTGCAAAAATACCAATGGGTGCAAGTTTGGCAACATAAGAAGCAACTTTCATTAAACTATCACCAATATTGGTGGTTAAATTCAATAACGTTTCCTTATTCTTTACTTGTATTAGGGCGATTCCCATTAACAAAGAAAACAATACAACGGCAGGTACAATGGTGCCTGCTAGAGAAGCAAAAATGTTACTTGGAATATAAAGGTCAATGAAATTAAAAGGTGTTGGCTCAGATACCATGCTGGTACTGAAAAAACCACCCGTAACCCAGTTAGGATAAGCAAGAGGGAGTAATAAAAGCGTTAGCATAACGGCTAACCATAATATCAGGATAACCTTAATAGCACGTGTTCCTATAGCGCTAGCCATGTTGGTATCTAGACGGCCCAAACCTCCAATGATAGAAACTAATACATAAGGAAGTACTGTCATTTGTAACAGTCGAATATACACATTGCCAATGATTTCTAATTCACCTGCTGGCTCTCCAACAAAAATACCTGTAAAGATACCGAGAATTAGAGCAATAATAACACGCTGAAAAGGACTTAAATTTTTATAGAAATTGAAGCTGGGCATTTAGCACTCCATTGTGATTTTTTTGTTTTTAAATAGACAGGTTATGCTGAATAACTTTTGTAAGCTATCTCTTAAACCGAGTTCAGATTAGATAGTATAAATGAAAGGCTTAATAGTTGTTAATTAATCTAAGAATTAATTCAAAAAAATCCACTGGTTGTGCTGTTGTGGAACACCTAATTTTATTCGCTTATTCCATTTGGTTATTTACTTGTGTTACAAAAATGTAAAAATAATTTAAATTAGGGCTAGTAATTTAAATAAAACCTGATAATCTTTTGTCTCTTATTTTTAAGTGTTTGGCTTTTTGTGCAAGCAGTAAAAAATAAATAAATATTTTATCCACAAAAAATAAAAATAAAAATATTGTGCGTTAATTAGGCTGCCGGTCTGTTTTCCCCAATAAAATCATAACTCTAATGCAGGTAGACTGAATGAACCATAATGTTCCTTCGGTTTTTTTGCGTTGTTATTAACCGAGTTATCCACAATCGATTTAATATAATGTACAAGTTCTGTGGAGAGTAATCTTACTTTGTGTCATTCTACGCATCTTATTATTTAATTCGATGGGACATATATGACTTCGCCAGTGACAGCATCCTCAACACCCTCTGCAAACAAACTTTCTCCACTTATTTTAGTTGATGGTTCTTCTTATTTATTTCGTGCTTATCATGTTCCTTATTTACAGGCACTTTCAACGGCTGATGGGCAACCAACGGGTGCTATTACCGGCGTATTAAATATGTTGCGTAGTTTAAAGAAAGATTACCCTGACGGAAATGTCGTGGTGATTTTTGACGCTAAAGGAAAAACCTTTAGAAGCGATTTATACCCAGAATATAAAGCTAATCGTCCTCCAATGCCCGATGATTTAAGAACTCAAATTGCACCTATTCATGAAATTATTACCGCAATGGGGTTGCCTTTATTGGTTATAGAAGGTGTTGAAGCAGATGATGTTATAGGAACACTAGCAAAACAAGCGACAGAACAGGGTATTGAAACCGTTATTTCAACCGGTGATAAAGACATGGCTCAACTTGTTAATGAGCATGTTCGTTTGATAAATACGATGACCGATGTTGAACTAGATGTTGCAGGTGTTATTGAAAAATTCGGTGTTCATCCTGATCAAATTATTGATTATCTTGCTCTCATGGGAGATAAAGTTGATAACATCCCTGGCGTGGTAAAGTGCGGCCCCAAAACAGCGGTGAAATGGCTTACCGAACATAAAACCTTAGATAACGTGATTGCCAATGCGGATAAAGTAAAAGGTAAAATAGGTGAAAACCTACGTGATGCGTTAGAGCAGCTTCCTCTTTCTTATTTGTTGGCGACTATTAAGTGCGATGTAGAGCTTGAGCAAAGTGTTGAAGATTTACAACCTAAAGAAGCAGATATAGAAGCCCTAACAGAACTTTACCAACAGTTTGAATTAAAACGTTTATTAGCTGATTTAGGTAAGTCGATGCCTGAAAGTTCAGGACAAAATGGCTCTGAATCAGGTAGTTCAAAATCACCAAGCGCAAAAAAGCGAGTTATTTCATCTAGCGATATTGAAGTTGTAGCGCCAGATGTTGATGATACCGTTTACGATATTATTCTTGATGAAACGTCTTTTGAACAGTGGTTAGCTGCACTTCAGACAAGTGACGCTTTTGCTTTTGATACGGAAACAACCAGTATCAACTACATGAAAGCAGAGTTAGTTGGTCTTTCATTTGCTGTCGAAGTAGGTAAAGCGGCTTATGTACCTCTTACACATGACTATGCAGGCGCACCGACACAATTAGATAAAGCATGGGTGTTAGACAAATTAAAGCCATTATTAGAAAGTAAAGCCATTAAGAAAATTGGTCAAAACTTAAAGTATGATGCCAACGTATTAAGCCATGAAAATATTACCCTAAATGGCGTTGATTTTGACACTATGATTGAATCGTATTGTTTTAATAGTGTCGCTACTCGTCATAATATGGATGCATTAGCATTAAAATATTTGGATTATAAAACAGTACATTTCGAAGACATTGCAGGCAAAGGTGCGAAACAACTTACCTTTAATCAAATTAATATTGAGGAAGCGGGTAAGTATGCAGCAGAAGATGCTGATATTACCTTACGTTTACATGAGGCGCTTTATCCAGCGTTAGCTAAATCTGAAGAACAGTTGTCTGTATATCGCGATATTGAAATGCCTTTAATGCCAGTACTTTCACGTATGGAACAAACGGGTGTATTGGTAGACAGTGATTTGCTTAATGAGCAAAGCCAATCAATCGGTCAGCGTTTGGATGAGCTAGAAATTGAAGCCCATAACCTTGCTGGAAAAAGCTTTAATTTAGCCTCGCCAAAACAGTTACAACAAATATTGTTCGAAGAGTTGGCTATTCCTATTATTAAGAAAACGCCGAAGGGAGCGCCTTCAACAGCAGAAGAAGTTTTACAAGAACTAGCCTTAGATTACCCGTTGCCAAAAATCATTCTAGAACACCGTGGCTTAAGTAAGCTTAAATCAACTTACACCGACAAACTTCCGCTGATGATAAGTGACAAAACAGGCCGAGTGCACACCTCTTACCACCAAGCGGTAACAGCGACGGGTCGTTTGTCTTCAACCGATCCAAACTTGCAAAATATTCCTATTAGAAGTGAAGAAGGGCGTAAAATTCGTCAGGCGTTTATTGCACCAAGCAACCATAAAATTGTGGCGATAGATTACTCTCAAATAGAGCTTCGCATTATGGCACATCTATCTAACGATAAAGGCCTTGTAAGTGCGTTTAGTGAAGGCAAAGATATTCACAAGGCAACTGCTGCAGAGATTTTCTCTGTCGCCTTAGAGGATGTTACAACGAACCAACGACGAAGTGCGAAAGCCATTAACTTTGGTTTAATTTATGGTATGTCAGCATTTGGTTTGGCGAAGCAGTTAAATATAGGTCGCCATGAAGCACAAGAATACCAAGACAAATACTTCCAACGTTATCCGGGTGTACTTACCTACATGGAAGACACTCGCCAACAGGCAAGTGAGCAAGGCTATGTAGAAACATTATTTGGTAGACGTTTATTCTTACCTGATATTAATGCAAAAAATGGCATGCGTAAGAAAGCTGCAGAAAGAGCTGCAATTAATGCTCCAATGCAAGGTACAGCTGCGGATATCATTAAAAAAGCCATGTTAGCAGTAGATGAGTGGTTACTCGCAAAAAATGACAGTCGCATTAAAATGACCATGCAAGTGCACGATGAATTAATTTTTGAAATTCATGAAGACATTGTGGGTGAAGTAACTGCGCAATTAGTTGAGTTAATGAACAATGCGGTTGAATTAAGTGTGCCTTTAATTGCTGATTTTGGTATTGGTGATAACTGGGATGAAGCGCACTAGGTCTGTTGCCTCGAATTGAGGGGCTTTTTTTGTAAGGTCAAGAGAAAAGCCCGTTTTGCCCACAGATGAACAGGATAAGAGCGGATGAGACATTAGGGTTTTTGGGGTAGACTGAACAAAGACCTTCGTGGCTAAAGCCGACTCCTACAGGTTTAACAAACACTGGTGTGAATGTCTTTTGTAGGAGCGTGTTTTAGCCGCGATCTTTTTGTCTTCCTCTGTGTAGCGCAGCGACTCGGTGATCTCTGTAGTGAAAGTGGGGTTATTTCTTGCGCTGCGCTTGTAAGGGTAAACCCTCACCTACAACAGATAAAAAATTCGCGAACAAGTTCACTCCTACAAGTGCAAAAAACTCCCCCTTCAAGCCTTTTAGCACTCAAGCCTTATAGCTTTTCACTTTGTCCTCATTGGGGCTTTGTCTAATCTTTAGGCTTTCGAGAATCGTTCTTTATTACCTAACCACCTTTGTATTAAAGGTTGGGTATATTCAGGGTGTTGACGAGAGAGTAAATACGCTTCTTGTTTAATGCTGGCAATTAAATAGCCATCGCGAACTAAATCAGCAATTTTAAGTTCGGCTAAACCTGTTTGCCTTGTTCCTAATAATTCACCGGCACCACGAATTTCTAAATCTTTTTCAGCAATGACAAAGCCATCATTACTCTCCCTTAACACAGCTAGTCTTTTCGTCGCTGTTTTAGTTAACGGCGATTTGTACATTAAAACACAATGCGATGCGATAGAGCCTCTTCCAACCCGACCTCTTAACTGGTGTAATTGAGCTAAACCTAACCGTTCAGGGTTTTCAATAACCATTAAACTAGCATTAGGTACATCTACACCCACTTCAATAACCGTTGTGGCAATAAGTAAGTGAATGTCACCGGCTTTAAATTTATCCATGACCGCTTGTTTTTCATCAGCTTTCATACGACCATGCACTAAACCAACAACGAGTTCAGTTAATTGTTCTTGCAAATAAACGGCAGTATCTTCTGCTGCTTGGCATTGTAAAACTTCAGATTCCTCAATAAGCGTACATACCCAGTAGGTTTGACGATTTTCCTTTAGGCTACCTTGTCGAATTCTTTCAATAACATCATCACGTCTTAAGTCAGGTAGAGCAATGGTATTAATAGGCGTTCTACCGGGCGGAAGCTCATCTATAACTGAGGTATCCAGATCAGCATAAGCAGTCATCGCTAAGGTTCGAGGGATTGGGGTAGCAGTCATGATTAACTGGTGCGGATGTTTGTTATCGAACACACCTTTTTCACGTAGTGACAATCGTTGTTGTACACCAAACTTATGCTGTTCATCTATAATCACCAGTACTAATTTATCGAATATCACATCATCTTGAAATAAAGCGTGTGTGCCAATAACCATTTGCATCTCGCCACTTTTAATTTGTTCAAGAGCGATTCTTCGCGCTTTCGCTTTGGTTTTGCCTGCTAACCAGCCCACTTTAATGTTTAAGGTTTCAAACCAGTTGCCAAAGTTAATAGCGTGTTGTTCAGCTAATATTTCGGTAGGGGCCATTAAGGCAACTTGGTAACCTTGGCTAATTGCAGTTAAAGCTGAAAGGGCTGCAACGAGTGTTTTTCCTGAGCCTACATCGCCTTGGACTAAGCGCATCATAGGGGCTTGTTTAGCCAAATCTGATTTTATTTCTTGTACCACTCGAGCTTGAGCACCTGTTGGCGAAAAAGGTAAGCTACTAAGAAATGCTTCCTCAACTTTATCGTCTACTGTTAGCGGAATAGCTTCATGAATATCGCTACTTTGTCTAACTTTGAGCATGCTTAAATTATGGGCTAGTAACTCTTCTTTAATGAGTCTTTGCTGGGCTGGATGTTTGCCCTGCTCTAGTTGCTCGACAGACGTGCCTGTTGGCGGTCGATGAATAATCTTTAATGCTTGGGCAAGGGTAAAGCTTTCATTGAAAATATCGTTAGGAAGTAGTTCTTCAACCTGACCGCGTTCAAGGCGAGCAAGCGCTTGCTCTGTTAAGTTCAGTAAAGATATTTGCTTTAAACCATCTGTTGTAGGGTAAACAGGTGTGAGTGTTTCATCGGTTAGGTTAGTAGGTGAGTCGTTATCTAGGGCTTTAAACTCAGGATGAACAATTTGAAAACCACGTGGGCCTCGTTTAATTTCGCCATAGCATCGAATTTCTTTGCCAATACTTAGAGTGTTTTTTAGGCTAGCTGAAAAACTAAAAAAGCAAAGTTGAATGCTAGCACTGCCATCAAATAACGTGACCACTAACATACGACGTTTGCCATGCGTTATTTGGCTATCCGTTATTTCTCCAATAATATTGGTATGAATACCCGCAACAAGGTCTCTAACCCGACTAACCCGTGTTCTATCTTCATAGCGTAAAGGTAAATGAAACAATAAATCTTGAACAGAAGCTAAACCAATTTTCTCAAGTCTAGCAGACATACTTGGTCCAACCCCTTTCAGGGTAGACGTAGATACTTGAGATAATTTAGTTAAAGCTTCCATCATTATTATTTTTTTTGATAAGAGTTATACCAATATCATTTAATATGCGATCATTTCTACTTGTTAAAATCACCAACTACTTCGTTATTTCTTTAATAATTAGAACAACTAGTTACTTAAAAAAATGCCTTGTATTTGGCAATTTTCTCTACGTATAAAGTAGATCACATATTTAATTCAATTGGTATTAACAGATTAATTTAGGGTTTTTGTAACCACTTAATAGGCTTGAAATGACCAGGCACTTTTATCCATTTGCATTTTTTGCCACCACTCTTCATCTGCAACGATTTGACCTGCTTCATCAATTGCAGGGTAGGGTAAGCCTTTTCTTTGGCAGGCCTCTGCAAAAATAGGGTGTCCACCTTCGAATAACACACGCTGACGCCTTTCCTCTGACAAGCGAGGGGTATCATACATACCGGCCATTTGACGTTGACGCTGTGCTTCATATAAAACGACAGAACATGCAACTGAAACATTTAAAGATTGCACCATGCCAACCATAGGTATCACAATGTCTTGATCGGCTAATTCAAGCGCAATATCAGAAGTGCCAAACTTTTCCTGCCCTAAAACAATAGCGGTGGGCTTGGTGTAATCAATTTCGGTAAAGTGAACGGCTGTATCAGAAAGGTTGGTAACCAACACCTGCATTCCTTGAGCTTTAAGGGCTTTGATCGCGTCAGCTGTTTTATGATAGTTATGTACGTCTATCCAATTCTGACTTCCAGCAGCGCTTCCCCCGCGAACTTCGGCTTCTTCACTTTTCCACACAGCGTGCACATCGCTAATGCCAATGGCGTCACAAGTACGAACAACGGCCGCTAAATTATGAGACTTGTGTAGCCCTTCCATACAAACGGTTAAGTCAGGTTGGCGCTTATCAAGCATGTTGTTTATGCGGTTTAGTCTTTCAGGAGTCATAATTTTCAAATCGTAAAGTAAATTGTAAAATAAAACGCTTGCGACTTTATAATAAGTATCAGCAACAGAGCGTTTTAATTGTGCCTATCTTAGTACACAAATTGTGTGCTAATGGTCTTAATTACAGTCGGGTAATTCCATTACGCCATCTATTTCTATTTCAACGTCTTTTGGAAGTTTTGATATTTGAATTGCAGCACGAGCGGGATAAGGTTGCTCGAAATATTTGGCCATAATCTCGTTAACCGTAGCAAAGTTACCTAAATCAACCATGAAAATATTAACTTTTACCATATCATTTATGGTGCCACCTGCAGCTTCACAAACTGCAGATAAGTTTTTAAAAACTTGCTCAGTTTGTTCAGCAAAACCCCCTTCAACAACCGTCATTGAAGAGGGTTCTAATGGAATTTGGCCTGATAAATAAACCGTATTATTTACCTTTACTGCTTGGCTGTATGTTCCAATTGCGCTTGGAGCTTTATCTGTTGTAATAATACTTTTCATTCTTTTTCCTATCTTTATTTATACTGTTTAAATTTATTTATCTCTGATAACTCTTTGTACATCAGGCATTACTTTTATTTTACGAATGATATCAGCTAGGTGAATTCTATCTCGACAAGTAATTTCCATATTTACTATATATAAACCAGAGTCTTTTTCGCCTGAATTCAAGCTATGTACATTCGAGTCACACTTAGCTACAACACTGGTTAAAAGTGCTAGTGCGCCTTGATGATTTACAATTTCCACACGTAGCTTAGCAATAAACTCTTTATTAATAGCTTCATCCCATTTTACAGGGAATAAATCATCTTGGCCTTTAAGGTTTCGACAGTCGCTTAAATGAACCATTAATCCTTTACCGGGACTTAGATAGGCAAGAATGGAGTCTCCTGGAATAGGACGACAACATTTACCATAGTTAACAAGCATGCCTTCAGTGCCTTTAATGGCTAATTTTGCTTTAGAGTTATTGTTAGCGGGTTCATTCGTTTCTGTGAACTCATCGGTTAAGCGCCTTGCAATACCAATACTCATTGCATTACCTAAGCCGATGCTCGTTAATAAATCATCAAACGATTCACTACCACTTTGTTCAACCACGCTGTTAATTTTTTCTTGATTGAGATCTTCTATTTTAACTTTACCTAACGCGTGGCTTAATAACCTTAAACCTAATGCTTTTGATTCAGTTTGCTCTTGGCTACGCAAGTACGCTCTAATTTTTAAGCGTGCTTTTGCGGTAACGACAAAGTTAAGCCAAGTTGCGTTTGGCCTTGCAGCTGTCGATGTAATTACTTCGATGGTTTGTCCTGAATCAAGAGGGTGATTCATTGGATAAGGCTTTCTGTCGACTTTCACACCAACGCAAGAGTTGCCAACATCGGTATGCACAGCATAGGCAAAGTCTACTGCCGTTGCACCCATCGGTAATTCAATAATGCGACCATCAGGAGTGAAAACATAAATTTCTTCAGGGAATAAGTCTGATTTAACGTTTTCTATAAACTCAAATGAATTACCAGCACTTTGCTGAAGCTCTAGTAGGCTTTGCATCCAACGACTTGCCTTCATTTGTGCAGTAGTACCCGTGTCGTTATCGTCTTGCTTGTAAAGCCAATGTGCAGCAACTCCTTTGTCGGCCATTTCATCCATATCACGAGTTCGAATTTGAATTTCAACCGGAATACCATGGGGACCAATTAATGAAGTATGTAAAGAGCGGTAACCGTTGGTTTTTGGGATCGCTACATAATCTTTAAAGCGTGTTTCTATAGGTTTGTATAAATTATGAACAGCACCTAAAGCTCGGTAACAGTTATCGATTTTCTCATCAACAATAACGCGAAATGCGTAAATATCCATTACTTCATTGAAATTAAGCTCTTTATTGAGCATTTTTTTATAAAGAGAATAGAGGTGTTTTTCGCGACCATGGACTTCAGCTTTGATATCACTTTCTACGAGTCTGTTAGTTATTTCTTGCTGTATATTATTGACAATTTCTTTACGGTTACCGCGAGCACTTTTAATTGCTGACTTTAAAGCACGAGCACGCATTGGATAAAGCGCTTCAAAACCGAGTACTTCAAGTTCATTTTTTATATCATGAATGCCTAAACGGTTTGCGAGTGGGGCATATATATCAAGCGTTTCTCTTGCAATTCTACGTCGCTTATCTGGTCGTAAAGAGCCTAAAGTACGCATGTTGTGAGTTCTATCGGCAAGCTTAATTAAAATAACACGAATATCTTGCACCATAGCAAGAATCATTTTACGAAAATTCTCTGCTTGCATTTCTTCTTTGTTATCAAATTTTAACTTATCTAGCTTACTAACACCTTCAACCAGTTCGGCAATTGTGTGGCCAAAAAGCTCAGCTAAATCGTCTTTGCTAACATCAGTATCTTCGATAACATCATGTAACAGGGCAGCCATTAAGGTTTCGCAATCGAGGTGCATGTTTGCTAAGTTCAATGCAACAGCGACAGGGTGGGTAATATAAGGCTCACCACTTGAGCGCATTTGTCCTTCGTGGGCATCTCTGGCAACCACATAGGCATGTTTAAGCAAGTCTACCTGCACTTTAGAAAGATAAGTGGAACAAATTTCTTTTAAAGGTTCAAATAAATACACTTAATACTCCAGAAAAAAGCCTTGATATTTTGAGTATAGCAAGGAGAAACGACAGGCAACAACGGTTTATTCCAATTAACAACTTGTATATTTATATTTGATAAATTATTAAAATAATTAAGCGGGTATTCTTACCATGTTAAAAACAAAAAACGCGATACTTATTCTATCAATAATAAGTATCGCGTTTAAAAAGACTAAAAACCGTTATCGGGCTATTAATCTAATTCTTGTGTTTGACCACCAACAATAGCAGCAACAGCATCTAGCTCTGCATTGTCTTGTTCAATTTGTTCATGACGATCTGAAATATTCATCACTTCAGTCGTAATTAAACCAGCTTCGATCTCTCTTAAGGCAATAACGGTTGGTTTATCATTTTCAATTTCAACCAAAGCGTCTTTGCCACCGGTAGCAATTTGACGTGCACGACGAGATGCCACTAATACCAAATCAAAACGGTTGCCAACTTTTTCTACAGCATCTTCTACAGTTACACGAGCCATAGGCTACTCCATCAATAAATAAGCCCCATAGTTTACTGGGATCTGAAAAATATAGCAAGACATCGGGATGAATATCAACCAAGGTTTTGCTGTGTTTGTAATATGAAACATAAAATTTAAAGCGTCTTAGTATGCAAGAAGCCCAAAATGCCTTACTAAGACGAAACTAGGTCGCTTAACAGTGCTTTATGTTGTAATACTTGTTGATTACGTTTAAGCCTTTGATTATTTACAATGGTTAATAAATCAGTCACGGCTTGGTCAAAATCGTCATTTACAATAATGTAATCAAATTCTTCAAAGTGGGAACATTCAGCTTGTGCCTGCTCCATACGGCTTTGAATTGTTGCATCACTATCTTGGCCTCGACTTCTTAATCTTTTTTCAAGTGCCTCTTTAGACGGTGGGCAAATAAAAATAGAAGTCACGGAAGGTTTTTTCATCCTAACTTGCTGAGCACCCTGCCAGTCTATGTCTAAGAATACATCAAAACCCTTGGCAAGTTGTTCGTCGATACCTACTTCGGAAGTACCATAGTAGTTACCAAAAACTTCAGCATGCTCATAAAATCGACCTTTCTTAATTTGCTTTTCAAAATCATCTTTACTGACAAAATGATAGTGTTCGCCATTCACTTCACCGGGTCGAGCATCACGCGTGGTATGAGAAACAGAAACCTGCATTTTTCTTGAGGCACTATTGTTGGTTGCAGAATCAAGCATTGCTTTTATTAAGCTTGATTTGCCTGCTCCACTTGGTGCGGAAAGAATAAATAAATTACCACTGACTACCATGATAAATTCCTTGCTTTTTGATCTTAAAAAGCCGAAGTACTATGCATGATAACAATACTTCAGCTTTTATTTTTTAGAGTGTTTTTATTATAGAACTTTGGCGATAGACTTCGCTAAATAATCTACATTACTATTAGCAATACCGGCAATACTCATACGGCTTGAACCAACCATATAAATGCTGTAATCATCTTGTAACTTTTGAACTTGCTCAGGGGTAATGCCTAGGAATGAGAACATACCTGCTTGACGAGTAATAAAGCTAAAGTCACGTGTCACGCCATTTTCACCAAGTTTATCAACAATAAGTTGACGGTTACCGTTAATACGGTCACGCATTTCAGCGAGTTCTCGATACCACTCGTTACGTAATTCATCTGAAGATAAAATGGTTTCAACAATAGCAGCACCGTGTGCTGGTGGCATTGAATATAGTACTCGTACTACAGAAAGTAAAACAGAATTGGCAATATCTACACTAATACTTGATTTACCAATAATGGTACAAGCACCAATACGCTCACGGTATAAACCAAAGTTCTTAGAACATGAACTACATACGATCATTTCTTCAACGCTATCGGCCATTAAGCGCAAACCGTAAGCATCTTCATCTAGTCCCTGACCAAAGCCTTGGTAAGCCATGTCAATTAATGGCGTGAAGCCAACCGATTTTGCAACGTCAGCAACTTGTTGCCATTGCTCATTATTTAAGTCCATACCACTTGGGTTGTGACAACAAGCATGTAACAACACTACATCGTCGCTTGCTACCTCTTTAAGAGCAGCTAACATGCCATCAAAATCTAAAGATTTGTTCTCGTAATCGTAATATGGGTATGTTTTAACGGTTAAACCGGCAGCTTGAAATAACCCGGTATGATTCGCCCAAGTAGGGTTACTAACCCAAATAGTAGCGCCAGCTTTACATGACTTGATAAATTCAGCAGCAACACGAAGTGCACCTGTTCCACCAGGAGTTGAAACAGTACGAGCACGGTTTTCAGTTAACACTTTATGATCAGCTGTGAATATTAAGTTGGCCATTTCATCATTAAAAACAGGCGAGCCTGTAGGACCAATATAAACTTTAGATGTTTCTGTGTCGGTTCTATGTTGTTCAGCTTTTTTTACACAATTAAGAACGGTGGTCTCACCGGCTTCATTTTTGTATACACCAACACCTAAATCAATTTTATTAGGGTTGTCATCTTTTCGATATTTTGCGAGAAGGCCTAAGATAGGATCGGCTGGTTGTGCTGTTAAACTGGCAAACATGGTTTTAATACACCTTTTTTAATGAATGTTATGTAAGTCATTACTCAGAAGTGCAAGCATAGCGTAAAAAAGGTTTAAACTTAAGGTTTATTATGTAAAAAATAAGACAATATAGGAGATGAAATATTTACAAGCCCACAACATTTAAAAGTGTTGTTCTGACTTCATATTCAAAGCCTAAGATAATATAAGGAAAATATCTCATAACAGTTTCTAATTATTTCCGTTTTATATTGATCTCTTTCAAGCTTTGCTGCTTTAAATACGCAGAATTCGATTTTATAGATTATAATATTGCGATGTTTTTTGTTTTTTAAGATGTTGTTATGTTCCAACCAGAACTTCTTTCGCCTGCCGGCAGCCTGAAAAATATGAGATACGCATTTGCATATGGAGCCGATGCTGTTTATGCCGGCCAGCCTCGCTATTCATTGCGTGTACGTAATAATGAATTTTCATTAGACAATATTCAAATAGGCATCAATGAAGCCCATGAATTAGGTAAAAAATTCTATTTAGTCAATAATATTGCACCGCATAATGGGAAATTGAAAACCTTTCTTAAAGATATAGAGCCTGTAATTAAAATGGGCCCAGATGCTTTAATTATGTCTGATCCTGGGCTCATTATGATGGTTCGAGAAGCGCACCCAGACATGCCCATTCATCTGTCCGTTCAATCGAATGCAGTGAATTGGGCAACGGTAAAGTTTTGGCAGCAACAGGGCGTAGAACGAGTCATCTTATCAAGAGAGCTATCTTTAGATGAAATAGAAGAAATTCGCCTTAAATGCCCTGATATGGAGTTAGAAGTTTTTGTACATGGCGCATTATGCATGGCCTATTCTGGTCGTTGCTTACTTTCAGGCTATATTAATAAGCGAGATCCTAATCAAGGCACTTGTACTAATTCATGTCGTTGGAAGTATGACATTCATGAAGCAAAAGAAACGGATATGGGCGATATCATCGCCACGCATCCGGTCCAAGATCCGGCTGAAGAAGCCGTAGAAATTTACATGCCTGACCAAAAGCCCATTGACGATGTGGTTTTATTACAAGAGCAGGGTCGTCCAGGCGAATATATGCCAGCTTTTGAAGATGAGCATGGCACCTATATTATGAACTCTAAAGACTTACGAGCAGTAGAGCACGTAGAGCGATTAGTTAAAATGGGTGTCCATTCTTTAAAAATAGAAGGTCGTACTAAGTCAGCTTATTATTGTGCAAGAACAGCGCAAACTTACCATCAAGCAATCTTAGATGCGGTGGCTAATAAACCCTTTAACCCGAAGCTAAATAATGATTTAACCCATTTGGCACATAGAGGTTATACAGAAGGGTTCCTTAAAAGACATCGTCATGGTGAAACTCAAAACTATGAATATGGTTATTCAAAAAGTGACACCCAGCAATTTGTTGGTGAAGTCACTTTGTTCGACAGTAAAACGAATCAATTAACTATCGATGTTAAGAATAAGTTTTTAGTGGGAGATGAACTTGAGCTTATGACGCCTAAAGGGAATGTAAGTTTTATATTAGAGTCAATGCAGGATAACAAAGGTAATGATATAACAGATGCGAAAGGCTCTGGGCATATCGTAATCATTCCATTTAATGGTGAACTTATTTCTGATTTAACAGAGAAAGATCTAAGTTTTGCTGTGATCATGCGTTACTTAGAAGAGGGAGGCACAACGAGGCACCCTTTTGCTCAAAATCAGTCTGATAAATAAGGTTAATTTAAAACATGGCGCTTATTATTGAAGATAGTTGTATCAATTGCGATATGTGCGATCCAGAATGCCCTAATGAAGCGATTACATTAGGCGAGGAAATTTATGAGATAGACCCTAATAAATGTACAGAGTGTGTCGGCCATTACGATAAAGCTCAGTGCGTATTGGCGTGTCCAATAGACTGCATAAAACCCGACCCTAGTCACAAAGAATCGAATGATGAATTATTGGTTAAATTTTTTAAGTTGCATGGAAATGAAATAGAGGGAGAATAAAAGAGCACAAGAAATCAGCTAAAAGCTAGAAAGCTAAAAGGCTTGAGGGCTTGAGGGTTTGAAGGTGGAGTTTTTTTTCACTTGTAGGAGTGAAATTGTTCGCGAAGTTTTTTTATGGATAGAAACAGCAAGAGCTTCCCGAATAAATTCTGAGGTATCCCCACAAGTATTTGAGTAAGCGAT
>JBMYWR010000053.1:0-18861 GCA_049607625.1 Colwellia sp. | reverse complement strand
CAAAATAAGCAAAGTGCACCCAACTCCCCTTACGAAGCAATGAATAAAACAGGGAGCAAATAAAAGTAAATTCGAGACTGACGTTACATGGATGTAATTTATTAGACAATGCAGGACGCATATTGTCCTGATGTCGAGAACTGCTGTTGTTCAGGGACGATAAATCAGCAGGTATTTGCTTTTATGCTTCATGTTTTATGAATGCTCTGCTGAGTTGGGGCTCCGAGGGATTCCAAAGGGAGGCCGGAGGCAGTCTCCCTTTGGGTGCTGTCGCCACCGCGCCCCCAAGCTTCAACGAACACATAGCCGATTTGTAAGGTAAAGGAAATCAACAAGAACTGTTACTAAAAGTTCTACGGAACCACAAAGAAATTAAGCCGTTTTGATCTTAGCTTAACGCTTTATCTTTTAATTCGTGTAATTTGCGTAATTCGATAAGATCGCTAGTATCTAATTACTTGAGAGATCTTTAGCACCGAATCGTCATTAAACATAAATAAAATTAATGATTTTCTATTCAAAAAGTGTGTAAGATATATAATTATCAAACGCATAACTTATTTTGCAATTTAAAATACATGCGTTACTAATATATAGAATCAATAACTTGAAAGAGCGAAAGCTTCAAAGCTTGATAATAGCAATAATAGGTTAGCAGTATGTTCAAATTCAGTTCTCTTACATTACTCACTTTTTTGGTGCTTAGCGCTACAAACGCTGTTTGGGCAGAAAACAAAAAGAAGGTTTATGAATATGTTTCATCAACCGGAGTGACTTCTTTTACAGACATGCGACCTACACAACAAAATTACACCATCTATAAAGTAGATTGCTATGCGTGTAAAGTTGACCTTTTTGTTGATTGGCGAAAAACAAAGCTCTATGAAAATAAATACAGTCAAGATATAGAAACAGCCGCTTATAAATATCGAGTTGACCCTGCCTATGTGCGCGCTATTATTCATGCTGAATCACACTTCAACCCTAAAGCTGTGTCAAAACAAGGTGCTCAAGGGCTTATGCAATTAATGCCTGCAACAGCTAACGAACTAGGCGTAAAAAATTCGCTTGTTGCCTCTCAAAATATTAATGGTGGGGTAAAACATCTCGCTAAGCTACTAAAAAAATATCGTGGTAATGTAAGGTTAGCTTCAGCGGCGTACAATGCAGGTGAAGGCGCGGTAAAGAAATACAGAGGTATTCCTCCATACCCTGAAACAAAGGTTTATGTTGAGCGTGTCGACATACTTCATCAAAGGTATTTGAAAAACTAAAAAGCGAAGGAAGCAGACTGCAGTTGAAAGTTGAAAGTTGAAAGTTGAAAGTTGAAAGTTGAGATGAACCGATAAACTTACTTTTAGCCATAAAAAAAGGAACTGAATGGTAGTCCACTCAATTCCTCATTTATAATTTACATATTTGAAATGCTTAAGCGATAAACTTAAAAGTGTACCGTGGCACCTGCAAAGAAACCTTCAAACGTTAAGTCTGTATATAAATCATCGATATCATCTAGCTCGATTTTACTTGCTCTGTAACCCGCATTAATATCTAAATCAACTGCTAGGTTATCAAGTACGGCATAACTAACACCAACTTGGTAATCATAAATACTACTACCATCGTAAGAACTTGCATTGGCTTCTGCAAAGACACTAAAACCGGTTAGGGGTAAACCGATAATTGTGTTTACATATAACATAGGTAAAACACCTGACACACTTAAATCTGATGAAGTAGAAATACCGGAAACATCGCCTACCATATTAATTTTTGCGTCTAAATCACGAACCGTCACACCAAAATCAAAAGTCAGTAAATCATTATCAAATAACTCATAATACAAAGTGTAATCCATGTAACTAGTATCAAAAGTTGTATCAAGCGCTGTACTTGCTGTGTAGGTTTCACCTTGGAATGTGAAATCAGATGTGATTTGTGTACCACCAATAGTATCTAGGGTAGTAGATGCTATTTTTATGTTTGGAATAAGTGGAATTGGGTGTTCAAAAGCTACAAAGTAACTACCTTGGTTTTGATCATCAAAATCAAAAACGGCCTGGTCAAGTTCACCTTCACCAAAAGAACCTTCTGCTTCATTTGCCCATACGTGTCCACCAATATATAGACCTAATAACGTATCTGCTTGTACATTGGCAGATAAAACCGTCATTAAACTAGCTGCTATTATTGCTTTTTTCATGTTTAACCCTCTGTAAGTAATTTATTCAAATCGATTAAGGCTGCATTAGCGCGAGATATGTAGTTCGCCATTACCAATGAATGGTTTGCTAACACACCAAAGCCATCACCATTTAACACCATGGGTGACCAAAGTATTTCCTGACTCGCCTCTAACTCTTTTATTATTTGTTGTAAGCTTATTTTTGCATTCTTATTTTTTAACACACTATCAAAATCAATTTCAATGGCCTTCAAAAAATGCACTAATGCCCATGAAGCACCACGAGCCTCATAAAATACATCATCAAGTAACCACCAACTTGTTTTTAATTCTAATTCTGAAGCGCTATAGGTAGATTGTTTTGCATTTTTCTCGCCAGCTAAGTCTATATTAACTTGCTGAATACCAACACTAGCACTTAAACGATGTGAATAACTACCTAGCCTTTTTTGCACTTCTTCAATATAACTTTTTAAATTATCTGCTCTTGCATAAAACTGACTTTTATCTTTTAGCCCAACTTGAACCAAAGCTGTTCGATATTTATAAAGACTTTCTATCGCTTCAGCGTACTCAGATTCAGCACTGGGTACAACCCAAGATTTGCTGTCTATATTGAAACGAGGTTGAGCGTCTTGCAAATGTTTATTAACCAATGACTGAGACTGAGAACGACTAAAGTCTTTGCGCATAACTAATGCTAAATCTCGGGTCATTTCAAGCACACCAAACTCCCAAGCTGGCATATTGTCTAAAAACACGGAAGGCGGGAAGGCATCGTTTGAAAGGTAGCCGCCGGGCTTATCTAGCAAAGTTTCGGCAACCTTAATCAAGGTTGTCGTTGTTGTATATCCTACTACAGGTATTTCATTTTTCGCTTGTGCTTCTTGCGAAACGGTTTTGCGAACATCCATAAGATCTGGATAAAAGCTCCAGTAAACACCTATTGCGTAAAATAATGCAAAAAAAGCGAGAAAACCAAAAATAACGGGCTTAGTGGAAAATGTCATATCAATCCTAACTTATTTAATGTTGATGCTGGTGTTGATTTTGTTGCTGATGCTTAATACTTTTAACTAGCACGTCGACTTGAATATGGCTGCCATTATCGAAGTGCAAAGTAATTATAGCACCTTGATTCGCTTCAAGCGGGTTCTTTAGATTAAAAATCATAAAGTGAAAACCATATGGAGCTAAAGTAACCTCTTCGCCTGACCCTATCTTAAGGTTATTAACTTTCCCCATTCTCATCAAGCCATTGTTCATGGTATGTTCATGGATTTCAATTTTTGATGATATATCGCTTGTTACCTTGACTAAACTTAATGCTTTTTCACCATTATTCTTTATCTTCATATACATAGAAGATAAATTGGTTCCAGGAATCGTTTCTCGAGCATAAGCATCAGTTACTGTAACATCAGCTATATTTGAAGGGTTTGTAGAAGCTTTTAACTGTTCATTTGTGCCAGTTTGACCTAATACTTTTGCTGGATAAATAAGAGTAACGACTAATAAGAATAAATACCCAGAAAAAAACTGCTGCTTGTTCATATCTCTCTATACTTCTTGTTAAATAACCTATATCTTTTAACCATATCATTTTCAGCGAAGTAAAAATATGAAAAATTTAATAATTAGTGACGTAAGCCAAGGTATTTTAACGATTACCCTAAATAGGCTCGATAAAAAAAATGCCTTAAACAACCTAATGTATGAAGAGCTTTGTCGTCTTTTCACCGATGCCGACACAAACCCTTCTATACATTGTGTACTCATCAAAGGTGATGAAAACTGTTTTTGTGCCGGCAATGACTTACAAGACTTTCTAGCCTGCTCGCAAGATGACGACCTACTCGCACTCACTTTTGTACGTATTCTTGCTGCTTTCACTAAACCGATAATAGCCGCTGTAGCTGGAGCTGCCGTTGGTATTGGTACCACATTACTGCTGCATTGCGATATGGTGATTGCAGCCACTAACAGTAAGTTTAAACTGCCATTTACCCAGTTAGGCCTGTGCCCTGAAGCCGGTTCGAGCTTAATTCTGACAAGATTAGTTGGTCAAAACAAAGCCTTCGAACTTATGGTATTAGGTAAAGGCTTTAACGCCGAAGAAGCATTGTCTTACGGTATTGCTAGCCAAGTTTGTGAACCTGAAGTCCTGATTGATACTGCAGCAAAAATTGCGCAGTCTATTGCCAAGTTACCACTGGATTCAGTAATCACCAGTAGAAGGTTAATACGACAAGCCACACAACCTTTACTTGATAGCGTTATTAAAGATGAAGGTAGTGAGTTTAAACGCTTAATTACTACTGATGACTGTAAAACAATACTTGCCAATTTCTTTAAATAAGAGCTTTAAATAAGATTTTTGAATAAGAACTTTAAATAAATGCTCTAAGTCATAGCTTCAAAAAAATAGCGGGTTACTCAATGTAACCCGCTTCCATTTTATAACACCTACTTCCATCAAAAATCCGTTTGTCTAATAATCCTTTACCGAACTACTCCTTATGATTAACTTCCTTGTTTGCTCTCCCCACCTATATTCTTTATTTAGTTTAAACTAGCATTTAATTTTTTAATGTGACGATGAAGGTGCGTAACGAGGTTTATCTTTATTTCGAGTCACCGCCCAAATAATGAAGGCAGCTAATAGTATTGGCCAGAACACGCCAATAATTGCCATTGCAATACTACCTACAACGAGTACTCCGACAAAAATAATACTGCCAAACACACTAAGCACTACAGCTAATGCCACTAACACCAATATAACAGCAACTCCGGCAGAAACACCAATAGCTTTCATTGGTTCAACAATGTCGTTGTTTACGTAAACTTGTAGGTCAAATAGAGATAAAAAGCTTGCACCTAAAATATATGTTAGAAAGATTGTTGCAAAAATAGCTAGCATTAAGGCTTTTATAAAACTCATCATTAACTCCTTATTAATATCTTCTTTCTACCCTTGTATTCGGTAGTAATATACTTGCTACAACATACGCAACGCCTGTTGCTACAGGTAAAAGAATCAAAGCACCTATCGCTGCAATTCGAACTGCAATGCGTGGTAAGTCATAGTAGTTTGCAATACCAGCACAAACCCCAGTTACTTTCTTGTGTAATAAATCTTTACGTAAGCTCTTTTTGCCTACTTCATTTATAACATATTCCTTTTCGTATCTCATACTTACCTCTTCATTACATGATTAGTTTTATTTAAGCTTGAATGAGATGAACAACGACCTATTCGATTGTCCACCTTAAGTGTCTCGCTATTTATGCACTTTTCTTTTTCGTTGCTGACTTTTTCATCGCTGCCAGTTCATTCTCAATGGCTTCATCTTTTGCCAGAGCATCAATTTGTGCACTTAAATCTTGGTTTTGAGTCATATCAAACGCTTCAATCTGTGCTTCTACCGCTTCAATTTTTTCTTGGTAACGGTCAAACTTATTCATTGCTTCATCAATGTTATAAACTGCAGATTTTTCTCGAGTTTTAAGACGAACAACGGCAGATTGTTGACGTAACACATACGCTTCTTGGCGACGCTTTGCTTCTGAAAGTTTTGTCTGAAGACTTTGTGCATCAACTTGCACTTCATTTAAGAAACCATCTAAAGCCAGCTCTTCTTTTTCAAGCGCAACTAATTCAGCTTCAAGTTTATGTTTTTGTGCAATTGCCGATTTAGCCAGGTCTTCACGGCCTTTTTCTAATGCTAAATTTGCTTTTTCAACCCAGTGCCCAATGCTATTTTTTACCGCAGTAGACTTTCTATTTAAGCTTTTCTTTTCTGCTATATTTTTTGCTGCTGTGGCGCGAACTTCTACAAGCGTTTCTTCCATTTCTTGTACAATCAAGCGAATCATCTTTTCAGGCTCTTCTGCTTTATCAAGCATGCTGTTTAAGTTTGCATTAACGATATCGGTAAAACGTGTGAATAATCCCATGGTGATCTCCTGATCTTTTATTGTAAATAAATTGTTTTAATCTTTTGTTCTTTAGTGCTTATCTTTTTACATTAAGTGCTCTATCCGTCAGAGCACTTAATAATTTTCCTTTTACTACAGTTCGTTTTTCTTAATTGCTTTTACAGCTTTTTTAGCAATTGTTTGAACTTTTTCTTTCTCATCATTAGCTTCATCTTCTGTTAACCAGGCTAATGATTCATCAATCATTAAGTCAATTGAGAATTCATCAATGCTTGATGAAATAGACTTTTCTAATTCTGCTGATAAGTCAGCAACCATTGCGTTTCCTTGTGCAACTAAAAATGTAGAAATTGTACTTTGAATATTTCTTGCTGACGTCGCTTCATTTTGTTCTACAGATACTGTTGCTGCGTTTGCGCTAAACATTGCGCCTAATGAAAAAACGACTGCTACTGAAATAAGTTTTACTTTTTTAACGCTATTTAATAAGTTCATGTTGTCTTCCTTTTTAACTGTTGTATAAATGTTGTTGTGTTTACTACTTATAATTTGTGTTGGCTTCTTTTAGCATTTTGCCAAGTTGGCCACTTCTTGATGTAATGTATTTCAAGTGTTGTGCCAATCTTGAAAAACTTTCTAAACACATAATAAATAACACTTATTTATAAAGTTCATTTCAACCACCTTTAAAGGCATAAATTTCCACAAACAATTTTTTAGTTAATTTGACACTAATTTAGTTAATTTAACCATAAGTGTTTTTATTGCTTTAAACACTTTAAATTGGTTATTTGAATTAGCACCCCACTAAAATGAATAAATAAAATGGGGAGCTAAAATGAGTTAAGGAACAAAACCTCATCACAAGTACTTATCAACTGCAGAAAAGCTATAAGGAATATAAAAAAGTATATAAAGCAGAGTTTACAAGAGGATCGTTAGCCACTTGGGTGTGGCTAACGACATGTATTCAAAGGTATAGGGGGGGGTATTTTACAGTACTAATAAATGCCTAGAGTAATTTTTAGAAAGAGTAACTGTACATTGCTTGCCACACTGTTTGGCTATGCGTAGAGGTAATCCCAAACGCATTGGTTGCCTTAACTTCAGGTACATAAGTTAATGAAAAATCGACAACAGATGCTTCTGTTACCTTGTAGCCAAAACCAGTTGTATAATGTTTTTCGATAATCGCTGGAAATAATGAATTAAGTGTTTCATCAGGAATTGGGTTGTCTGAAATATTCATACCTGCTCTAACGTCAAGTTTACTGGTTACACTATATTGAGTACCTAACATGTAAGCGATTTGATCATCCCAGTTTTGAGGCAATTCAACCGACATAGTTGCATTTCTAAAATCTCCAAAACCCGGTATGGTATTCGAAGTTGTATCTATCGCTGTAAAGCTCATCTTTAATGACTGCATACTCTCTTTCCAGCCCAGACGTTCAATATCAGCTGTAAATAGCCATTTATCATTTGGTTGATAAGCTATACCTGCAGTGATCACATCAGGCCATTGAAAGTCTTTTATCTCAACATTACCTGTTAAGGGGATGCTTCCCATTCCTTCAACCTGCATACTCATTTGTGCACTACTGGCCGTTAAGTTTTCCAGGTTTGTTTTCGACGCATACGACAAACCCACTGTAAAGGTTTCACTAAACTGATAGATACCACCAACTTTGTATGCAAACCCATAACCCTTCGCTTGACCTGTATAATCGCTGTTATTTGAGAAATCAAATCGACCCGTGTTAATTGTAGGACCTGCGCCCCCCATGCCGTCGGGTAATGTTAACGCATGGTTATTAGGATCAACCGAGCCGCCATTGCCTGGCATTAAACCAAACTCAGCTGCTCCAACAAAATTAGAAAAAGCACCATTGGTTCCTGATAAGTCGACTAGGCCACCACTTTCGCTAGACAAAAAAGATGCACCGGGTACGGCCATTTTAATATCCATACCAGCCCAAACCCAATCAATCGAAAGCCCTAATGTAAGTTTATCGGTTACTTCATAATTAAGCGGTACTACAATACGACCCACACTCACTTCTGAACGCACGCTGTCGCCACTATTCATGGCAACAATTGAGTCTTGACTAAACTCTGTTCCCATACCGCCTTGCGCCATAACACCGATGCCATAAGTAAAACCATTAGATTTAGTTGCAATACCAAACCCTGGCATAACATAACTTGTTCCACCTGACTCACTTACATTACCATTGCTACTTGCAGATACTTTCGGGCGTAAGTTACCAACGGCGAATTGAATCACAGTACCTTCTTCAATTGACATACCAAGGGTGGCAGGATTAGTCATAACACCTGCAAGACCATTATCATAAGCAACGGCGGTTCCCCCCATAGAAGAAGAAATAGGACCAAAACCTTCCATGTTCATCCCATTGGTTGCAAGTACTGATGGAGAAACTATTGATGCGATTGCGATTGCGAGTGATATGCTTGAACTTTTCATTTGTACCCTAAAATTTGACCTGATAACGACGATGGCTTTTGTTCACATTTTCATATATTAGTTGTACATATGTATTACAAAAGTATCATTTGGAATTGCATAATATATTCCTTATAAATTGATGTATATAACTTCATTTATAATTTTTTCTCATAAAAAAAACAAAAAATTATATATATAATTTACAAGAACTTAACTATCACTAAAATACTTTTACCACTAGAGTATCTATTTGTTAACCTGATGATTAAATTCAACCTCGCTAATTTAATATTTGCTAATGTAAATGAGCCTTAGTATGATCCGCTGCTTATCAATTTCACACAATTAAAGGTAGCTATTAATGATTGAATTTACACCTGGAACCTCCTTTATAGGGGGCGCCATTATAGGCCTGTCTGCCCTTTTATTATTTATATGCATAGGGAAAATTGCCGGCATTTCTGGCATACTCAATAGCACATTAAGCACTAAACAAAATGCCAAAGCTTGGCAAATTGCTTTTATTCTAGGTTTAATTATAAGCCCTTTTATCGCGGCATATCTCGGCTCAAGCCTACCGACAAGTATCGACACTTCATGGCCTGTTCTAGTTATTGCAGCTTTTTTAGTGGGGTTTGGCTCTTCTTTAGGTAATGGCTGTACCAGCGGCCATGGAATATGCGGTATAAGCCGCCTATCAAAACGTTCTATTGTTGCAACGTGTACTTTTATGCTTACTGCAGGCTTAACAGTTTATTTGGTTAATCACTTTTAAGGTTGGGTAGAGGTTTATGAAAATTTTTATTGGCTTAATTGCTGGGTTATTATTTGGTTTAGGTTTAACTGTTTCGCAAATGGTAAACCCGAGCAAGGTATTCAATTTTTTAGATATGTTTGGTCATTGGGATCCTAGTTTAGCTTTTGTCATGATGGGCGCAATTACTGTATTTGCTAGCGGTTACTTCTTATTTGTTAGAAAGCGAACTAAATCGTTGCTTGGTCAAAACATGCCTACAGCGTCACAAACAAGTATTGATAAAAATTTACTTATTGGCTCAGCTATTTTTGGGATCGGTTGGGGTTTAGCGGGTATTTGCCCTGGCCCTGCTATTGTCAATTTAGGTGGTGGCGAAATTAAAGTTGCTGTTTTTATTGTAGTAATGGTAGCTGGAATGAAGGTCGCAAACTTTTTTAAAAATTCATAAGTCTTTCATAAAAGGTAAAGGCTAGAGGTTAAAAGTAAAGGTTCTAAATTACAAGCCAAGGACGGCGTGACCTCTTAAGCGTTAAAGCTTCGAGAGTTTATAGCAGTTCGATTCTATTTTTTTCAATTCCATTTTATGCATACTCACACAAGCTAGCTGAACTATTGCTATAGCAACGCCTTGTAGCGAAGTGAACAACTGCAGACTAACACGATTTAAATTATCACTTAGCTCTACATTTATAGATGTACTTATAGATGTACTTATAGGCGCACTTATAGATGAATGTTTAAAAGAGTGTAAGAAATTAATGAAATGAGTGTTGTTCATTTATTAATACTTCTCTATAAAGGCAACAATAATTGATGTTGCTAAAATAAAGCCTGTTGGTACCATCATTAATGCAAATAAAGTTGTTGGGTTTAACATGGGATTTTTCCTTAATCTCAAATAATTAATGTAAAGAGTTATATTGTTACTTACTTAAGTAGCAAAAATTGTGACAAAGGTTGTAACAAACTTTAACTTTTTTTCATTATATTGATTTTAAAGGTTTTTTATTTTTATTTTTTATTTTATTTATTACAAATGGTGAAATAAACCACCACATTTGACAAAAAAAACTAATTTTTAGTTATTTTGTAACGTTATTGTTTCATTTTGGGTTTTTGAATATTCCCCATTTCGGGAATGATTTTCCCGAAATAGAGACAGCTAGTAAGCAACTGTAAAAGTTGAGGTTTTACTAGGGTGATAATAGAGGGTAGTGATAGGGTAGTAGTTGTACACAGAGTAAATAACTTGAAATACTATCGCTTAGCCTAAAGCTGTTTAACTTAATTCCATTTAAGCGAAACTGCTTAAGCCAAGATATTTACATACTAGGATAGATAGATGAAGAAGGTTACAAGCCAGGGCCGCTACATACAGAATAGCTATATGCTAAGACACTTTAGCAAAGGCATCACGTAATACCTGACCACCCGCACCTTCTTTACCTGCATTCTCACTTAAATGACGTCTAAATTGTCTTGCACCAGACAAGCCATTACACAAACCAAGCATATGCCTTAGTACATGCCATGCACGTGCTTTATGGTGAGCATTACCATGCTTTAAAGAAGAACTTACATAGGCATCTACATAATCAACCATTAGTTCAATTACCTGTTCACGGCTTATAATTGAATCGCTTACTGAGTTATCGCCATATATTTGTTTATCTACTTCAGCCAAAATATAAGGGTTACTATAAACCTCACGTCCAATCATCACGCCATCTACATGGGCTAAGTGATCTTTTGTTTCTGCCAACGTAGTTATGCCGCCATTAATTGAAATAGCGACATCAGAAAAGTCTTTCTTAATTTGATAAACACGTTCGTAATCAAGCGGTGGAATATCTCGATTTTGCTTCGGACTTAAGCCACTTAGCCAAGCCTTTCTCGCATGCACAATAAAATGCTCACAACCGGCCTGCTTAACTTGTTCAATAAAGGTATGTAAAAACTCATATGAGTCTAAATCGTCAATACCAATACGCGACTTTACGGTAATAGGAATATTGGTTGCGGCTTGCATCTCGCTAACGCAATCAGCGACAAGCGATGGCTCAGCCATTAAACAAGCACCGAAACGGCCATTTTGCACTCGGTCAGAAGGGCAACCCACATTAATGTTTACTTCATCATAACCATATTGCTGTGCTATTTTTGCACACTCGGTCATGTCTTTAACATCGCTACCACCAAGTTGCAGCACTAATGGGTGCTCTTCATCATTATAAGAAAGATAGTCTCCCTTACCATGTAGAATAGCCCCTGTAGTTACCATTTCAGTATAGAGAACCGTATGCTTTGACATAAGTCGATAAAAATATCGACAATGTCTGTCTGTCCAATCGAGCATTGGGGCAATGGAAAGTTTATGTGAAATCATTTTATCTTTACTAATCCAAATAAATAAGGAGGTTATCTATGTAAAAACACGTACCTAATACATGACTCAATTTAATTCAGGTGGGATCTTGGGGATTGTTTTTAAAAATATTCTCAAGTTGCAAATAGAGCCCAGGTAAAAAGATAGGCTAAAAAAACTCGAAAGCAAGTTACCACTTAAACTGATGATACGGAATTATACTGTATTTGAATGCCCGAAACAAAAAACTAAGTAAAGCATTTTTATCTGTATAGTAACCCCTCTCCTACAAAACTAGTCTACACTTAAAATAATTACAACCCATTCTATTTGTACGACTTACCTTAATGAATAATAATATTTTATTAGTAGATGACGAGGTTAATATCCTCAATTCATTTAAAAGAATACTACGCAACAGATTCCCCTTCGATGTTGCCCAAAGTGGTGCGGAAGCATTAGCGCTTATTGAAAAAAACAGCACCTATGCGGTTGTCGTTTCAGATATGAGAATGCCCAAGATGGATGGCATCACTTTACTTGCTAAAATTAAAGAAATATCACCTAATACAACTCGCATTATGCTAACCGGGAACGCAGAGCAACAAACGGCTATAGATGCCGTAAATGTGGGTGATGTATTTAGGTTTTTAAACAAACCTTGCAACCCTACTCACTTTATTAACACCATAGAAGCTGGTTTAGAGCAATACAAACTGGTTACTGCTGAAAAGATATTACTAAACAAAACGTTGAAAGAAACCATGAATGTTCTTTCTGAGGTACTCACTATCGTAAATCCTGGGGTGTTTTCACGAATCGTGCTTATTAAAAAGTATATGTTGAAACTCGCAGAAACCTTAAAAATGCCGATAAGCTGGAGCTTTGAGCCTATGATTCAGCTATCACAACTAGGTTGCATCATGTTTCCAACATCTGAGGAGACTAAAAAGATTAAAGGACAGCCGGTATCAAAAGACCGCGGTAAACTGTCAATAGAACACCCTGGGCTAGCCGCTGACCTAATACATAAAATACCTAGAATGGGGCATATAGCTAATACTATTCGTTATCAAAATAAAGGTTTTAACGGAGATGGTTTTCCATTTGATGATGTAAAAGGAAAAGATATTCCACTCGGTGGTCGAATGTTAAAAGTGGTCATTGATTTTGTAGAAAATCTAGAAGGAGGAGCCTCGCAAGAGCAGGCGACTTTAATGCTTGAAGAGCAAGAGGAGTTATACGACCCAGATATTTTAGAGGCTTTTCGTTTAGCCATTAATGTCCCACAAGATGACGCAACCATAATGATTGCCTTAACAGATCTTAAAGTTGATATGATTATTCAAGAAGATATAAGAACAGAAGCAGATTTACTCGTAGCAGCGAAAGGTCAGCAAGTAACTGAAGCATTATTAAGAATAATTACCCACTGCTTAAAAAATAACGCGTTAAGTGGAAGCACCCTTGTAAATAGTTAAAACTACAAATTTAGCTAAACCTATAAATCTAGTTCACATTGCATTTATTTTAAATATTTTTCCCTATTCGTCTATATTAAAAACCCTTTCTATTTATATTTTAATGCTTTTTCCTGCCATTCTTCAATTTTTTCTTCAAGATGAAAATGTTCAATAAAGTCGGCATCTAACGGCTGTTCACGAAGTATTTGATTGGCAACATAGGTTGCCGCACTTGATGAAAACTTATGTTGAATAAGTTGTTTTGGTTGCCTGTGCATTAAAATACTATCAATAATGGGGTATGAAAAGTTCCATAAGTGAAGTAAATAAGCGCTTAGTTGAGTATGCTCCACACCAAATAGGGATTGTTCCAACTCGATATTTTCTTCTAGTGTACCTCGCTTACTTAAATAGTTATTAACCACTTCTGGTTCAATAAAATATAAGATAAATTTACCTATGTTATGCAGTAAAGCGACAATAGTTGTCTCTTTTTTATCATCTCGGTCTACCATTGATGCAGCAAGTATTGCTGACGATAAACAATGCTTTTGTTCTTCTTCAACTAAATAACACGGTACACTTTCTAGCTGTGAAAATGTTTCTGTTGCGATAACAATGCTGCAAACTAAATCGATACCTAAACGGGTTATTGCTTCCGTTATGGATTCAACGGCTTTAGAGTTACTAAAGAAAGATGAATTGGTTAAGTGTAACATTTTCGCGACCAGAGCAGGATCTTCAGCAATGATATGCGCGATTTCCTTCATTCCTACCGTATCATCACCCAATAAAGCATTTAATCGCATAAAAATTTTAGGTGGTGTTGGTAACATTTTTATTAGACCAACTTTTTGTTGAATATTTTCGCTCGGTAACTGCTCTCTCGTTTTATTAAGTGTCGTTAACGTCTCTTTAAGTATGTCGTGTTGACAAGGCTTATTCAGCCATTGGTGTGCTACAAAACAAGCTTTTCTTGAGACCTCCTCATCTGCGTAACCTGATAAAATAATTCTTACCGTTCTGGGAGACTTTTGAGCAACTATTTCAAGTAATTCTAAGCCTGTCATTTGCGGCATACGCATATCTGAAACGATAAAATCTATACTTTGTTCTTCAAAAAGTTTTAACGCATCTGCCCCGCTGTTAGCTAATAAAATTTTCCAACCACTTTTAAAAAGTGCTCTTTTAATGCCATTAAGTATCATCATTTCATCATCAACAAACAAAACGATCATTTCTCTTCTCCCGCAAATTCGCACTCTTCTTCTAAATACACGTTATTTATTGGTAATGTGATAATAAACGTTGTCCCTTTACCTAACTGAGACTCCGCTTTTATTTTACCTTTGTGTTTTTCAACAATAACAGCATAGGCCATATTAAGCCCTTGCCCTGTGCCTTTGCCCACTTCTTTGGTGGTGAAAAAAGGGTCGAACATACGTTTTAAAACCTCTTGTTTCATGCCAGAGCCATTATCTGAAATGGCTATTTTTGCATTACCATTTTCTTCACTGGTTTTAATATGAATGTTGCCTGAGGTTTGATCACTCTGCGCACATTGGTCTTCAATAGCATGGGTTGCATTGACAATAATATTTAAAAATACTTGGCTCAACTCATCTCGAATACATAAAATGCTTGGTAAATTTTCGTCGAACTCAGTGGTAAGTTCAGCTACATAGCGCCACTCGTTTCTTGCCACCGTTATGGTGGTTTCTAATACTTCTTTTAGATCTGCTGGTTCGGCGTGGCCTTTACTTGGATGAGAAAAAGACTTCATAGCTTTTACAATAGAAGAGATACGTTGCAAACCCTCTACTGATTGGTCAAACGCAGAAGGGACTTCTTCTGATATAAAGTCTAAGTCAGCATTTTCAATTGAAGATTTTAATGCTGTCCACTCTTCCTCACTTACTTCATTTAAGGGTTTATTGGTAAGTTTATTACATTGATTTAAAACACTTAATGATTCTATAAAAGCATCTTTTAGAAAAGTGGTATTGTCTGAAACAAACTGAGTTGGGGTGTTAATTTCATGTGCAATTCCTGCCGCTAATTGCCCCATAGATTCTAATTTTTGAGCCTGTCTAAGCTGAACTTCCATTTCCACCTTACTGGTTAAATCACTGACTATGCAATTAAAGGTACGTTCTGTATCCGCAAAAATAGGCATAGTGGAAAACCGCACTTCAAGGGGGAATATAACGCCATCTTGTTTTACCCCTTCACAGGGAAGTATTTTATTTATAATGTTAGGCCGCTCTAACTCGACATCTTCGAGTAATTTTTGGTAAGTAAATTCAGGAATAATTGATGAAAGGCTACATTTTTCTTGTCCATCATTAAGATGAAACATTTTCCGAATGGCATTATTTGCTAATATCGCCCCACCAGTGCTTTCAATAACAAGTAAGCCATCGACCATGTGCTCTATAATAAACTTCTCTCTAATAGAGCTTTGTAATGCAAGAAGTGCCGTATCATCAAACCGTTGCTCAACAATAGAACACAATACAGTCGTCGCCACAAAAATAACAATAACCGTTGCAATAACAAACGATAAGCCTAAATTCGTAGTATGCACATGTTCTGTCGGTAGCTCTATCATGTAAAAAGAGGCTGCTGCTGTTGCGATATAGTGCATACCTGAAATAGCGGTGCCCATAACGAACGCCGATAGCACTTTACTAAGCCCTTTATTTTTTTCTGATTTATAAGAATACACAACAACATAAAGTGCTATTGATGCTTGAACGTGCGCTGCTATTAACGATAATAAAAACAGATCTAATCTATAGCGCATTAATGCATCTGTTTGCATTGCCTCCATACCAATAAAATGCATTGCACCTATGCCAAGTGCAAGTGACAAGGCCGACCGCTGCACCTGAAGAAAGGAGAAATGAAACTTAGCCATTTCATTTAATGCATAATATGCTCCGAGCATCGCTGGAATGACCGATAGCGTCGTTAAGGGTAAATTGTACGTCATTGTCGTTGGTACCATATAGGCCAGCATCCCCGTAAAATGCATAGACCAAACACCTGTTCCCATAACTAATGCACCAAAAATAAGCCATAACGATTTTGATTTTTGATTATTAGACGCCCATGCTCTATTTAGCACCACTAAAGAGGCATATGCCGCAAGCGCTGCAACAAAAACGGATAAGAAAACTAAAGAATATGTTATGTCTGCGTCTAACTTGGTATATACCGTTAAATCAACAGGTTTAAATCGCCAAAATTCAAACATTTATTCCCCTATATTAGAAGGAACTAGAAGGTTTCTTAAGTATAGACAACGATTCACTTTACACAAAGGCAACAACGCCTTTTATCAAACCAAGGATGACGTTAATTAAAGTAAATAGAATCAAGATAAATACTTTTGTTGTAGGTTATTTAGCGTAGAATAAAGATATAGTAATCCTTCCCCATTTTGTTGAGACTTTATTTGTTATGCACAACATTGCTTTATATTTATTAACGGTTTTAATATGGGGTACCACATGGATAGCTATTAACTACCAATTAGGTGACGTAGCCCCAGAAGCTTCCATTTTTTATCGGTTTGCTCTCGCTACCCTTATTCTTTTTTCTTATGCTAAATTAAAAAAACTTCCGTTACGTTTTTCGCTAAAACATCACCGATATTTCTTTCTTTTTGGTATTTGTTTATTTGGGTTTAATTACGTACTTCTTTATAACGCACAAGGTATGATTAACTCAGCACTCGCTTGTATTGCTTTTTCCACCTTAATGCTTATGAACCTTGTTAACGCTAAAATTTTTTATCAAACCAAAATTACCAAGCAGGCCTATTACGGTGGCGCCCTAGGATTAAGTGGCATTGTTACCTTATTTTGGCCTCAGTTAACTGATGTTACTTTAGGTGAAGTTACTTTAATTGGCTTGTCTTTATGTTTATTAGGAACTTTTAGTGCTTCTATTGGCAACATGATGTCTATAAAAATTCAAAAACAAGATATCCCTATCGTGCAAAGTAATGCTTGGGGCATGTTATACGGCGCTATAGCCATGGTTGTTATCACGCTAGTTCAGGGCAAATCTTTTAGTTTTTCTTTTACCTATTCATACATTGGATCTTTAGTTTATTTATCACTATTTGGCTCGGTGATCGCTTTTGGTTGTTACTTAAGCTTAATGACAAGAATTGGCAGTCACAAAACCTCTTACGCTAACATTATGTTTCCAGCTGTTGCGGTTGTTATATCGACATTTTTTGAAGGTTTTGAATGGAGTGCTTATACCGTTGTAGGACTTTGCTTAATACTTGTTGGGAATTTAATTGTACTTAAACCCAAAAAACTCTTAAAAAATACACAGAGCAACATAAAATCAAATCAGGATGAGGCGTTAAAATAGGTACGGGGCTAATGAGACGGTTAAGAATAAAGCATAAATAACTAAATTTAGCCGCTGACATCATCTTTAATCTTGTTATAATAGATTTACTGTAACCCGAACTAAAACATAACCAAGTTACAAACATAAATACTTCCTAAAACTCAACCTTACTAGGTAAAAAAATGCAACGACTCGCACCTGCTTTAAGACAAGATAATGTAGCGCTAGACCTTATATCCTTAATAAAAACTGTATTAGCTGCCACAAAAGAAATTTCTTTTCGTGTCAGCCAAGCTCACTTAGGTGGTTTAATGGGCTCTACGCTTGATGAAAACATTCAAGGTGAAGTACAGAAAAAACTCGACGTCGTTGCGAATGAATTATTTAAAGATATTCTACTTGAGTCGGGTTTTGTAAAAGCTATTTCTTCAGAAGAGGAAGACAGCTCTGTAGCTGGAGATGCGGATGGCAAATATATTGTTTCGTTTGACCCTTTAGATGGTAGTTCAAACATAGATATTAACTCTCTTATCGGTACAATTTTCTCTATTCATGAAGCGCCAGCAGAGATGGATGCAAGTGATCCAGACATGTTCAAACAAAGCGGTAACAAGCAAGTATGTGCCGGTTATGTGTTATACGGGCCATCTACCATGTTAGTAATGACAACAGGAAGCGGTACACACTTCTACGTTTTAGATAGAACGCATGGCGGTTACTTATTAGTAGAGCGTAATGTACAAGTACCAGTTGATACACAAGAATTTGCAATTAACATGTCAAATCAACGTTTTTGGCAACCACCAATGCAAGCTTACATTAAAGACTTAATTGCAGGTGATACAGGCCCTCGTGGCAAAAACTTCAACATGCGTTGGATTGCAGCGATGGTAGGTGATATTCATCGTATTTTATGTCGCGGTGGTTTATTTACTTACCCAACCGACACTAAAAACCCTGCACAACCAAATAAACTTCGCTTAATGTACGAAGCTAACCCAATGGCTTTCTTAATGGAGCAAGCTGGTGGTGCAGCTTATACAAGCGAAGGCAAAATAATGGATATTGAACCTACCGATATTCATCAGCGTGTAGAAGTTATCATGGGTTCTAAAAACGAAGTTGAAGCGTGTTTAGGATATTATAAATAGCCTGTTTTAAGGTCTAAGGTCAAAACGGGATAAGTTTCGAGCAAAATCAAGAGGTAGCCCGTTTTGCCTAGAAACAGAGATGAGTGACTAGCCCGTTTTTCTCTTGACCTTGCCAACTTCAAAGTAACTAAATTCGCGTAATCTGTGTAATTCG
>JBMYWR010000052.1:0-18877 GCA_049607625.1 Colwellia sp. | reverse complement strand
TTCACATATTAACTGACATTGGTATTAACCTATTGCAAATGAATTTAACGCAGAAGCTAGGAAAAATAGCTGCTAGAGAAGTATGTGTTAAGCCGAGCTCAGGTTATTTATCATTTAAAACGATAAAGTTAGAAAAGGGTAATTGAATTGATATGAGAACATTGTTTAGCGGATAAATGTATAGCTAAATAAACGGTTTAACTATACATATAGTATTTAAATCTGAGTTACCTTTTGGCCTATATCTTTAGGCTATATCTTTAGGCTATACCTTTAGATAGAGGCTTTAAAAGAGATATAGTTAGCTAAAAAGCTTGTGCGCTTATTTCTTGAAACTCGATAGGTGATTTTTCTTCATTTTCATAAGTCACCCATTCCCAAGAGTCAGTTTGTTTAAACACTTCTCTAAGTAATAAGTTATTTAAACCATGACCTGATTTAAAAGCGTTTAATTCACCTAAAATACTCGCATTACCTAAATATAAATCACCAATCGCATCAAGAATTTTATGTTTAACAAACTCGTCGTCATATCTTAGTTCATTTCGGTTTAACATGCGGTATTCATCTAGAACAATAGCGTTTTCTAGGCTGCCACCTAACGCTAAATTATGGCTTCTTAAAAACTCAATATCTTGCATAAAACCAAAGGTTCTTGCTCTACTAATTTCTTTAATAAAAGAACAACTAGAGAAATCCATTGTCATCGTTTGACAAGTTGTTGCAATAACAGGGTGATCGAATTCAATTGCAAAGTTAACTTTAAAACCTTCGTAAGGAAGTAATTCAGCCCATTTGTCACCTTCGGTTACACGGATAGGCTTTTTGATACGAATAAAACGTTTAGCTGCAGCTTGAGTTGCAATACCGACTGACTGAATTAAATATACAAATGGTAGAGCACTACCATCCATAATAGGTATTTCAGCAGAATCGATTTCAATAAATAGATTATCAATACCTAAGCCAGCAAGAGCAGATAATAAGTGCTCTACAGTGGATACTTTAATATTGTCATCATTGACTAGGCAAGTACAAAGTGTTGTTTCACCGACAACCTCTGGTGAAGCTTTGATCTCTACGATAGGCTCTAAGTCGATACGACGAAAAACAATGCCGGTGTTGATAGGTGCTGGTCGGAGGGTTACCTGCACTTTTTCACCTTTATGTAATCCAACGCCTACTGTTGAAACACTATCTTTTAATGTACGTTGCTTAATCATATAACCTCGCTCCCCTTATCGTAGATAACGTATAGGGAAAATATATTGCTTTTTATCAAACGTTTTAAGAAACCTTTATAAATCAGGCCCTAAATATCACCGTTGAATAATTGGTCGCGTAATATAACAAAGAACAACCTAAAAATCAAAAAACACAACTTAAACGCTATGTTTAAGTTTTTATTTTTGCTTACCTTTTACGATAGAAAAAGGAGAATAAAATATTTTAGCTGACTTTTTCTATCTAATTTTTGATGATTTTCTAGTCTGCTTGTTTACGTAAAAATGCCGGAATATCTAGATAGTTATCAAGATCTGCCGATGCAATTTTTTGCGCGTTGCTGTCGGTCATTGCGACAGCTTCATTAGCAATTTCAGTTTGTGTTGCCATAACAGGTGTTGATACATCTAAACCAACAACTCTTTGTTCTACAACAGGTGCTGGAGAAACTAAAGTAATATCAGGTTTACATTCACCGCCAATTCCAGTTGCAACAACGGTAACACGTAGTTCATTACTCATTTCTGGGTCAATAACAGCGCCTACCACAACGGTTGCATTTTCAGAAGCAAATGCTTTAACGGCATTACCAACTGTTTCGAACTCGTCAATGCTAATATCCATACCAGCAGTGATATTAACTAAAATACCTCTTGCGCCAGCAAGGTCTACATCTTCTAGTAAAGGACTTGAGATAGCTGCTTCAGCTGCTTCTTCTGCTCGGTCTTCACCTGATGCGATACCTGACCCCATCATTGCTGTGCCCATTTCTGACATAACAGTACGAACATCGGCAAAATCGACGTTAATTAAACCAGGGCGGGTAATTAGCTCTGCAATACCTTGCACAGCACCAAGTAAAACATTATTCGCTGCTTTAAACGCGTCTAGTAAACTTGTACCAGGACCTAAAACTTTTAAAAGCTTTTCATTAGGAATAGTAATAAGTGAATCGACTGATTTAGCTAATGCTTCAATACCTTGATCTGCATAGCTCATCCGTTTTTTTCCTTCGAAAGGAAATGGCTTAGTAACAACGGCAACAGTTAAAATGCCCATTTCTTTTGCGATTTCAGCAACAACTGGAGCGGCCCCTGTACCCGTTCCACCGCCCATACCTGCAGCAATAAAAACCATATCTGCGCCATCAAGCGTTTTAATAATAGTTTCTCTGTCTTCTTCGGCTGCTTCACGACCAATGTTAGGGTTAGCGCCTGCGCCTAAGCCTTTTGTAACATTTGCGCCAAGTTGCAATGTAACATTCGCAGATGAATTACGTAACGCTTGCGAGTCTGTATTCGCCGTTGTAAATTCAACACCTTCAATTGTTTGGCATACCATATGCTCGACAGCATTACCGCCACCACCACCAACACCAACAACCTTGATAACCGCTTCTTCTTTGTGATCTTCCATTAATTCAAACATGTTTATCCCCCCGTTTTACTTAAAATTTATTATTATTTTAAATAACAATTTTTTATATATCTTTATACTTCTAAATTAAAGAACAGCTTTTTCTACATTCTACCGCAATTTTGTTAAAAAAATCAGCTAAAATTCGCCTTTAAACCAAGTTTTTATTCTTTCAAGCCAATCTGAAACACCCTCTGATTTTTTTTCTTTACCTTTTTCACTATGCGCCTGCATTCCATAATGTAATAAACCCACAACAGTTGCATAACTAGGGTCGTTAACATACTCCTTCAACCCCTGCACTTCTATCGGGTTTGCTATACGAACTTGCATTTGAAATACTTCTTCTGCAAACTCTACAACGCCTTCCATTTTCGACGTACCACCGGTTAGAACATAACCTGCAGCAATTTGATCCTCTAAACCTGCTTCTCGCATTTCTTCTTGAATTAATTCAAAAAGTTCATCATAGCGTGGTTCCACTACTTCAGATAAAGTATGCCTAGACATTGTGCGCGCTGGTCTTCCACCAACACTTGGCACATCAATATTCTCTTCCATGCTCACTAACTCTCGCAAAGCACAAGCGTATTGCACTTTAATTTCTTCAGCATGGCTTAACGGTGTTTTAAATATTTTCGCGATATCGTTAGTTACTTGATTACCAGCTACAGGAATTACTGCTGTATGGCGTAATGCTCCAGAAGTAAATACTGATAAATCCATTGTGCCCGCCCCCATATCAACGACACAAATACCAAGCTCTTTTTCATCATCGGTTAATATGGCATAGCTTGATGCTAATGCTGAAAAGATTAATTGGTCAACACTTAAGCCACAACGCTCAACACACTTTTCTAAATTCTTAGCCATATCGTTTGCGCAGGTCACAATATGCACTTTTGCTTCCATACGTACACCAGACATACCAATCGGACTTTTAATTCCTTCTTGGCAATCAATGCTATATTCTTGTGGTAACACATGGAGCATTCGTCGCTCTGCCGAAATAGGTACAGAGCGTGCTGTATGTATTACATTATCAACATCTTCTTGGACAACTTCGTTGTCGTTGATAGGCACCATACCATTTTCATTTTGACAGCTGATATGTTTTCCTGAAATACCTAAATAAACAGAAGTTATCTGACAATCAGCCATTAACTCTGCTTCATTTACTGCACGCTGAATAGACTGAATAACTAAATTTAAGTCATTAACGCCACCCTTATCCATACCGCGTGCTGGTTGGTTACCAACCCCTACAATGCTCAGTTGATTATCAGGTGTGATTTCACCAACCGCTACTGATATCTTAGATGTGCCAATATCTAAACCGACGACTAAATTTCTTTCTGCTATTTTAGACATTACTATTCAACTCTTGCTTTGTATAAGTACTAGATTGTTTTGTATTATCCATTGACTTCCAACCTACGGCCAAACCAGTATCGTACCTTAGATCGATGTAATCAATGACTTTTTTTTCTTTTTTCTTTTTGTTTCTTCTGCTTTTTTTATTTTTATTGCTGCTATTTTCTATCATCGCTTGTGATTTTATTGTTGGATATAAATCCATAAAGCGTTGAATTCGTACTATGCGATCTTCTCTGCCCAAGTTGAGTAGCACACCATCGCTTAAAGTGAGCTGCCAAGAAAAACGCTCACTTAACAATAATTCATTAATGCCTAAGCTTTTAAAAGCAAGTAAACCGCTTAAGTTTATATAGTTTTCTAAAGCCAGTATTTCACTTCCTTCTGGACCATAAAACTGGGGCAACCTTTGCTGTAATCGCTCTGTATTTGCCTGAAATGCTACGCCAAATTCATTTAAAATAAAGTCTCCATTCCACAAAGCAACTGGCTTTTGATCCACCACATAAATTTTCAATTCACTTGGCCATTGCTTTCGTACCGCAACAGAATATACCCAAGGTAGTGCTTGTACTTTTTGTTGCACGGTATTGACATCAACTTGGAAAAAATTGCCCATATCAACATCTTCTATTGCACTAAGTACATCTGCCTTTAAGGTATAAGGCATCTCTCCGGTAACTTTAACAGCCGTTACAGGGGAGTTTTCCTCACCTATTACAAAGTCTGTTAACTTCCACGACAAACTGATTAAGCCAAAAACAACCAGTATAAAAAATGCTAAGCCTACACCAAAGTACCAAGTACTTTGTGTCTCTTGCATTATTTTTTTTGACTTTTTCGCCTGCATATTAAACTATTCCAACAACACTTTAATTCGCTATATCGCTTGTGAGAACGATTCGCTCAACGAGCTCACTAAACGAAAGACCAAATACTTTAGCCGCTTTAGGCACTAATGATGTTTCTGTCATCCCAGGTACAGTATTCACTTCAAGTATTTGCCATTCGCCTGCTGAATTTTTCATTACATCTACACGACCCCAGCCAGAAGCGCCCGTTGCCTTGAAAGCCTGTAAAGAGATAGATTTCAGTTCATCTTCTTCAACTTTAGGTAAGCCACAAGGGCAATGATATTGTGTCGTGGTTGACTGATATTTTGCTTCATAATCATAAAACTCTCTAGGTGTTTCCATATGGATAGCAGGTAGAGCCTGCTCACCTAGAATTGCCACTGTATATTCAGGGCCATCAATCCAAGCTTCTACAAGAATTTCTTCATCAAAATTTAAAGCATGATTTAACGCCGTTGTTAAGGCATCACCTGTCTTGGCTATTGCCATACCGATACTTGAACCTTCATTAGCTGGCTTAACCATGACTTTACCCCCTAACTTTTCAAGTAAAGCATTCGCATCAAGCACTTCCATATTTTGCTTATTGACTATGTCAAAAGGTGCTGTTGGTAAATTGTTTGCTTTGAATACTTGTTTAGATCTGGTTTTATCCATAGATAACGCCGAGCCTAACACATTTGATCCTGTATAGGGTAAACCTAAATATTCTAAAGCCCCTTGTAAACGACCGTCTTCACCACCTCGGCCATGTAGTGCGATAAAAACCCTTTGTATTCCTAACTCCGCTAGGCTTGAAAGCTTTAACCCTTTGGCGTCAATTAACGCTACATTAAAACCTGCTAATTCAAGCCCATTCGCTATCGCTTTACCTGAGTTTAACGACACATCTCTTTCGGCTGAATCGCCACCATAAAGTACAGCAAGCTTTTCGCTTTTCAATTTAGCGAGTTGTACGTTTTGATTTTCTGTTAATGCGGTAGCATGTTGAATATCAACGTTAGACATTTTTACCTATCCTTATCGAATCACATGAAGAACAGGATGTTCAGCTAAAGTGCGCGCAACAACACCAATATTACCTGCTCCTTGAGTAATGATCATGTCATTATCTTGTAACTGTGTCGCTAAAAGCTCAGGCAATTTACTAACATCACTTAAGTAAATAGGTTCAACTTGGCCCCTTTGACGAATAGCCCTAGCTAAGCTTTTACTGTCAGCTGTGGCAATAGGTGTTTCACCGGCAGAGTAAACATCTAAAAGGAATAAACAATCTACTTCTGAAAGCACCTCGACAAAATCTTCAAACAAATCTCGGGTTCTTGAGTAACGATGAGGCTGAAAAACCATTACTAAGCGCTTATTTGGCCAACCTCTTTTCATTGCAATAATTGTTGCTTTTACTTCACTAGGATGGTGACCATAATCATCTACTAACACCATTTCGCCCGCTGCAGTTGATAAATTACCAAGTTGCTCAAATCGGCGACCTATGCCGGCAAATTCACTTAATGCTTTAGCGATACTTTCATTATTAACACCTTCGTCTTTAGCGACAGCAACTCCGGCTAAAGCGTTCAAAACATTATGTTGCCCTGGTAAATTAACGCTCATATCAAATGATTCTTCATCGCCAATTTCGACGGTAAAGGAACTAATTCGGCCATCTTGCTGGTAATTCACCGCTCTTACATCAGCATCTAATGAGAAACCATAGGTTATAACTTGTCTACTGATACGCGGTAATAACTCTCGTACAACAGGATTATCGATACAGACAACGGCTAAACCATAAAAAGGTAAGTTATGTAAAAATTCAATGTAGGTATCTTTAAGTTTTTCAAAGTCTCCTTCATAGGTTTCCATATGATCTTCATCAATATTAGTAATCACTGCAACCATTGGTTGAAGGTGCAAGAAAGATGCATCGCTTTCATCTGCTTCTGCGACTAAGTAACGGCTAGTCCCTAGTCGTGCATTTGTTCCAGCACTATTAAGTAGGCCGCCAATAACAAACGTAGGATCTAGTTTACCTTCAGCAAAAATACTCGCAATAAGGCTTGTAGTGGTGGTTTTTCCATGAGTACCAGCAATGGCAATACCGTGTCTAAAACGCATTAGTTCGGCTAACATTTCAGCACGTCTTACAACAGGGATTCGTTTTTCTTTGGCCGCTTCAAGTTCAGGGTTTTGCGCATTAATCGCTGTGGATACAACAATAACACTTGCTCCCTCTACGTTAGAGGCTTGATGTCCGATATAAATTTTAGCGCCAAGTTTGGTTAACCTTTTGACGACTTGGTTTTCGCCTATGTCTGAGCCGGTAATTTGGTAGCCCTCATTAAGAAGAACTTCAGCAATTCCTCCCATACCAGCACCACCAATACCAACAAAGTGAATGCATTGAACTCTTCTCATTTCAGGAATACGTCCCGACATTAAATTATTATTATGTTTGATTGTTTCTTTCATCATTTTTATGCTCTAGGCTTTTTTAATGCTTTAACAAGACTAGCAACTTCTTCTGTTGCATTTAAATTAGCCGCGTCAATAGCACAATGGCTCATTGTTTTTAATATTTGTTTTTCACTAAACAAGCTGTTTAATGTATTAGTTAAGGTTTCTTGTGTTAATTCTTTTTGCGGCAGTAATGTGGCCGCCCCTCGTGCAACAAGGTAATTAGCATTTTTTGTTTGGTGATCATCTACCGCATGAGGTAATGGAATAAAAATCGCCGGTGCACCTGCCATCGCTAATTCTGAAACAGTTAAGGCACCCGCACGGCAAATAACAACATCTGCCCACTGATAAGCACTTGCCATATCATCAATAAACTCGCTTACTTTAACCTGGTCAGTTGTCAACTCTAATGCGTTATAAGCATTTAGAACTTTTTGTAATTTACCTTTTCCGGTTTGATGAACAATATTATAAGTTTTTTCATCGTTATTCTTTCTTGATAACTCTTGCAGTGCAGCGAAACTTTTTGGCATCGCTTCATTAAGCGCTTGCGCTCCTAAACTTCCACCTACAATAAGAATATTATGCTCGTTATCAGCATCGACTTTTTGTTTATGTACCTTTGTATTGACTTGATTAGCGCTAATAGATGCCCGGATTGGATTACCTACGACATGTGCTTTAATTTTCGGTTCAAAAGCCCCTGGGAAAGCACAACAAACAGTGCGCGCTAATTTACTTAATAGCCTATTACTTAAACCCGCTGCAGCATTTTGTTCATGGACGATAAGTGGTACACGCATTAACCAAGCCATGAATCCTCCTGGCGCACTTGCGTATCCTCCCATCCCTAAGACCACATCAGGTTGTACTTGTTTGATAACTTTTCTGGCTTGATTTAATGACTTTAATAACTTAAAAGGCAACTTTAACCAAGTAGATAAACTTTTGTTTCTTAATCCACTAATCTCTATAAAAGAAATTTCGTAGCCGTGTTTAGGAACAAGTTCTGCTTCCATTTTATCTGATGTACCTAACCAGTGAATATGCCAACCTTCGGATTTAAGTTGATCAGCTACAGCTAAACCAGGAAAAATATGTCCTCCTGTGCCACCGGCCATCACCAAAAGTGTTGATGACTTTTTACTATCTTTCATCATTTCCTCCCCTTGGTCGACGTTGCTTGAATACTTTGTATTCGAATTTCATGATCAATTCGTATCAGCACGACAACAGCGAGTGTCATGATAATCATGGAACTACCACCATAACTTATTAACGGCATGGTTAAACCTTTAGTGGGTACAATGCCAGCGCTTGCACCTACATTAACAGCAGCCTGAAAACAAAACCAAATGCCAATCCCATAAGCAAAAAAACCTTCAAAATACTTTTCTTTTTTAATGGCTTTTCTTCCTAGCAGTAGCGCTTTAAAAACAAGAAGCATGCTTAGTATTAATACAACGCTAATACCTAAAAAGCCGAACTCTTCTGCTAATATGGCCATTACAAAGTCGGTATGTGCTTCTGGTAAGTACTCTAATTTTTGAATACTATTGCCCAAACCTTGACCTAAACCTTCACCTCGGCCATAGGCCATTAGTGACTGAGTTAATTGGTAGCCCGTATTGAAGGGGTCTTGCCAAGGGTCTAAAAAACCTGTAATTCTGCGCCAGCGATATGGTTCGAAGACAGCAAGTAAACTTAATAAAGTAACGCCTAGCGAAGCAACTCCAATAAATTGCCATAGCTTTGCACCTGCTAAAAATAACAAACCAAATGTCGTTACAAACATCACGATAATGGTGCCTAAATCAGGCTGTAGTAACAACAAGCCTGCAAGTATTCCTAAAACAACAAGTGGCTTTATGAAACCCTTGATATTTTCCATGACTTGTTCTCGTCTTCTAACAAGATATGCTGATAAATAACAAAAAAAGAAGAACTTAGCCGGCTCAGCTGCTTGAATTGTAATAGGCCCTAATTTAATCCACCGTTTTGAACCGTTAACTGAATGACCTGCCAACAAAACAACAACTAATAAGGTAATGCCAACCGCCAACAAATGACCGCTATATTTATGCCACCAAGACATTGGAACTTGCAAGGCAAACCCGGCTGTTACCAGACTTAATAGGATATATATACCGTGACGAACAACAAAATGAAAAGGGTTTCCAAACATACGCTCTGCAACTGGCATTGAAGAACTTGCAACCATAACAAGCCCAACCATGTAAAAGGTCATACTAAGTAAAATAAAAGTACGATCAAATGTTTGAGTCGCTATTTTAGGTTGTGCGAATCTCTCTCCTTGACCAAAAGCAAAGCCACTTGCGAACCAATGAGGTACTAACTTAAGTATCATACTTTGTGATAAATCAGTCGTTTTATCTAATTTACTACTAGGAGATTTTCCTGTTCTATTTACTGATTGTTTTTTGCTATTTATCTTTTTCTTTTGCTGAATAGTTCCTTCAAATTCAATTTGGTTATCCGTGAACTCGAAATCGTTAAGTTCGTCTTCAAGAAGTTGTGTTTGATTTAATTGAGCGCTCATAACTCTTCCTTCTTTTCACTGATTTCTAGCGTTTTTAAAGCTTGAGTATTAACTTCAGTACTAAACAACTCACCTCTTTCTGCAAAGTTTCGAAACATGTCAATACTTGCGCAAGCCGGAGAAAGCAATACGGTGTCGTTATCACGCGCCAATTGCTTTGCAAGCTTTACTGCTTCTGGCATAGATTTCACACTGTATTGAGTAACTGTTGAACTATCACTGGTTAGTGCTGAAATAGCATCGCCATCTTTTCCAAGTGTTATTAAATACGATACATACTTTGCCAACACAGGTTTTAGCGGACTAAAATCAGCCCCTTTACCATCACCACCCGCTATAAGAATAAGTTTAGAGTTGGCCATCAAGGTTGGGCCAATACCGGTAATTGCGGCAATAGTAGATCCTACGTTGGTGGCTTTAGAATCATTAATCCAGTGGATACTGTCTTTACTTTTAATACGTTGACATCGGTGCGCTAATCCCTCAAAACTATTAAGGCTATTAACCATATCGCTAACAGACCAATGAGCACTTTCGCCCAAAGCCAAAGCTGCTAGATAGTTTAATGCATTATGGATACCTGTTAATTTCAATTCACTTAGCTTGATTAACGAGTTCTCTTTATACATCAAGGTTAAGTTATTTTGATTATCAAAACCTATTCCAAAATTATTTCCTTGAGGGATGTCTGAGCCAAACGACACTTGCTTAATCGTTGTTAGCATTTTTTTGTCTAACGCTATCGATGGCACAAAAGCAGTAGCTTCATCACTTCTATTAGTAATAATAACTTCTGTTTGTTGGTATATTTTCTTTTTAATGGATTGGTAGTTTTCTATCGTTTTATGTCTATCAAGATGGTCATCACTGATATTTAAGACAGTGGCACCTAATGCATGCATACTGTTTAAAGTTTCTAATTGAAAACTTGATAACTCTAATATCATTAAATCTATTTCTACGCCTGATGTATTCGATGTTAAACGCTCTGTAAGGAGATCAAGGACTGGCTGGCCAATATTGCCCCCTAGTCTAACTTTTTTACCTAAGAACTCACCCATAGAATGAAGTAATGATACAACCGTTGATTTTCCATTCGACCCGGTTACTGCCACCATAGGCACAGGTTTTTGCTTTTCATTATTCAAGCGACAGAATAACTCAACATCACCCCATACTTGACAGTTTTCATTTACATAACGATTCAGTCCTGTCGCTTCTATATCGATACCAGGACTAACAAGAATGAGATCTGCTTTGGCAATTAACTCGGTATGCCAGCGTCCGAAAAACACTTGCGCAAGAGGGTAATCTTTCTGGCATTGCGTTGTACTGGTCAACTCATCACTTTGCGAACTGTTTATACAAAGAGGGTTGCTCCTGCTGTCATTAAGTGCAAAACATAGATTGCTAGCCTGTAGGAAGCGGGCACAAGACAACCCTGTTATACCAGCTCCTAACACAACTATTTGTTTATGTTTTAACGACTCGATTAATGACATTGTGTTTCTAATTTCCTTATTATTAGCGTAGCTTTAATGTGGCTAAACCCACCAATACTAGTACGAGTGAAATAATCCAGAATCTTACGATCACTCGTGGCTCTGGCCAGCCTTTCAATTCATAATGATGGTGTATAGGTGCCATTCTAAAAATACGTTTACCGCGCATTTTAAAACTACCTACTTGTAAAATAACCGAAAGTGTCTCTGCAACAAACACCCCGCCCATAATAAACAGAACCAATTCTTGTCTCACTAATACGGCAATAACCCCCAAAGAAGCGCCTAAAGACAATGAACCTACATCGCCCATAAAGACTTGAGCTGGATAGGTATTAAACCATAAGAAGCCTAATCCGGCTCCAACGATGGCGGTACATACAATAACAAGCTCGCTCGTTAGAGGAATGTATGGAATATGTAAATAATTAGCGAAGTTAACATGCCCGGTAACATAAGCAAATAACGCAAAAGCTCCAGCTACCATTACTGTGGGTACGATGGCTAAACCATCTAAACCATCGGTAAGGTTTACCGCGTTACTCGTTCCAACGATTACAAAATATGTAAGTGCTATATAAAGTAGTCCTAGTTGTGGTAGAACATCTTTCATAAAGGGAATCAAAAGCGCTGTTTCTTCAGGCCCCTGTGTAATGCTGTACAAGAAAATAGCAGTACCTAAACCAATAACGGTTTGCCAGAAGTACTTCCAGCGTGCAATTAAACCATTTGAGTCTTTACGAATAACTTTTCGATAGTCATCAACAAAGCCGATTGCACCAAAGCTAACCACAACAAATAGTACAACCCATACATAGATGTTCGATAAATCAGCCCACAGCAAAACACTCACCACTATTGCGATGAGAATTAAAATACCACCCATAGTCGGCGTGCCCGATTTAGAAAAATGACTTTCTGGACCATCATTTCTAACAACCTGGCCTATTTGCATTTTTTGTAAATAACGAATTAATTTAGGGCCAAAATACAAAGAAATAGCAAGTGCTGTAAGCGTGCTCACGATAGCTCTAAATGTTAAATATGAAAATACATTAAAAGCTGAAAAATATTGAGTTAAATACTCACCTAACCATAGCAACATTATGTGTTGTCCTCTTTTTGTTGGCCTTTAGTTTCATGTAACTGTTCTTGCCAACTAATAATATCTTCTACAACACGTTCCATATGTGCGCTTCTTGACCCTTTAACCAAAATTGAAATTGATTTGGTTGGGGTTTTGTTATTATTTAATTTTTTAGATTGTTGTTCGATCAACAAACACAACATATTAAGTAATTCTTTTCTCTCTTTAAAATGTGCAGTTATTGAACTTTTACCGAGCATTTCGTTTTTTTCTACAAAACCATTCGAGGCTTCTTGGCTTAATGTCCCTAAAGTAAATAAGGCATTTATTTCCTGCTTTGCTGCATATGCGCCTACTTCTTTATGGTAGTTTTTGGCTTCATTACCAAGCTCTCCCATATCTCCGAGCACTAAAATATTAAAGCTATGGTAATTTGCTAATAAAGCAGTAGCGGCCTTAACTGAATCTACATTGGCATTATAGGTGTCATCAATTAAATTAATTTTTGAACCGAGCTTATGCATATTAAGCCTTCCAGCGACTTCTCCCATTTGCGATAAACCTTTAGCAATATATTCTAATGAGGCTCCAACAGATATTGCACCACAGGCTGCAGTAACAGCATTACAAACATTATGAATCCCAGGGATATTAAGTGAGACTTCTCTACTCCCTAGTGGTGTATGTAATGTAAAGGTAGCGCAACCTAATTGATCCATTTTAACATCAGAGCTATAGCAGTCTGGTTTGCGAACAGATTCATTTCCTTTAATCGGCTCTGCTGTATTGGTATTACAAGCAACCGTTTTTACTTTTTTATCGACAAGACGCCATTGCCATTTATCATTAAATACAGAATCTTGATTGTATATTGCAATACCACTTTCTTTTAAGCCTGCATATATTTCGCCTTTGGCATTTGCGACACCTTCTAGGTCACCAAACCCTTCTAAATGTGCTGCGGCGATGTTATTAATAATAGCTACGTCAGGTTTAACTAATTCTGTTGTGTAAGCGATTTCACCTGCGTGATTTGCTCCCATTTCAACAACAGCGAAGTCATGAACTTTCTCTAATCTCAATAAGGTTAATGGCACGCCGATATCGTTATTAAAATTACCATTCGTTGCTAAAACCGTTCCCAAATGAGATAAAATTGAGGCTAGCATTTCTTTTAACGTCGTTTTACCGCTACTTCCTGTAATCCCTATCGTCTTTGGATTTACCTTTGCTTTCACATAAGCTGCAATCAACCCAAGTGCTTGGTGCGTATCATTCACTATAATTTGAACGACGTCATCGCTACACTCATCACTCAACTGAACTTTATGGTCAACAATAACAATACTACAACCATTACTTACTACCTGAGAAACAAAATCATGCCCATCAAATGTTGGACCTTTCAGCGCTAAAAAAGCTATTTGTTCATTCTGTTGCCCTGGTAAAATAGCTCTACTATCAATAACAAGTTCACTAGCACAAAGCCCCTCTAGGTTTACTTTTTTTGCTAAATCAAAATCTACAACACCTTGAGCGGCAATTGCTAACTCTTCTATATTAAGCTGAATCATTTCGACACCTTGTTTAACGTCGCTTTCATTGCTTTATAATAACTAGCTACAATGGCCCTTTCGTCATAAGCGATCGTCTCATTATTCATCAAGATATAATTTTCATGCCCTTTGCCTGCAAGTAAAATAATATCATTATGCTTAGCCATTTTAATCGTAGAAAGAACAGCTTCTTCTCGGTCTAAAACAACGCGAATTGTTGTCGCGTTTTTATCTTTTATGCCTTCAAGCATGTCATCAACAATAGCCTGCGGACTTTCAGTTCGCGGGTTATCATTTGTTAAAACAATATTATCTGCAATTTTCTCTGCAGCCTGAGCCATTAGAGGCCTTTTTCCTTTATCTCTATCTCCACCGCAACCAAATACAACCCATAACTTGCCATGGCAATGCTGTTTACAAGCTAACAATGCTTTTTCTAATGCATCAGGTGTATGAGCATAATCGACAACAGTCGTTGGGTAGCCATCTAACGAAGTTGACTCCATTCTTCCCGCAATAGGGTTAATTCCTTTTAGTTTTAATGCAATACTTTCGATACTGATACCTTGTATCATTAAAACAGCAATAACCCCCAACAAGTTATCAACATTAAAATCGCCCAACAAAGGGCTTTCAATATCAACTTTACCTAAATGGGTTTTAAGACAAAAATCTACCCCATGATCGTGATGCGAGATGTTACTTGCCTGTACATAATAACTGTTGTCTAAAACTTCTTTTTCTTTTCCAAATACCCAAACAACTTGCTGTGCTGGCCATGAAGCAAGCCAAATTTTAGCTTGTTCATCGTCTCCGTTTAATACCGCAATTTGAGACGAATCTCCTGTAAAGATTCGTTTTTTGGCTTTTGCATAGTCAGTCATTGTTTGGTGGTAATCGAGATGGTCTCTCGATAAGTTAGTAAACAAAGCTATATCGAAAAGTTCTGAATATACGCGACCTTGCTCCAAGGCGTGAGAGGATGCTTCCATAGCAACACACTTAGCTCCCCCCTCCACAAAAGAGAAAAGTATTTGGTGTAACTGGCTAGCACTAGGTGTTGTGTTATTTAATGGCGTTAATGATTCTACAAAACCGTAACCATTGGTGCCTATAATAGGGCAAGGGGTATTAAACTCAGATAACATTCTCCCTAACAGTTGGCTTGTAGACGTTTTTCCATTGGTTCCAGTAATACCAACCATCGACATCTTACTTTGCGGATTGCCATAGTAGAGTTTAGATAAATTAAACAACAAACTATTTAATTGGTAAAAACTTACAACGATAACACTATCAGGCTTAATACTTTTAACGTTACTTTGAACGTCACTTTGACTAACAAAAGTTACATTGCCGTGTTCTTCTTTCGCTTCACACTCACTTATAACGAGATATGCACCGTTATTAACTGCCTGTTGAATATATTCACGCCCATCTTGCACTGTCCCTATAACAGCACAAAAGATATCACCTATTTTTATTGCTCTTGTATCATTGGTGAGTTCTTTAGTGCTATCAACAAGTGACTTAACCTTAAGCATCTTGCTATGTTCATCTAACGCATGTGCTAAATCAATTTCGAAATAATTAAGCACTGCCATAATATCTTTTTGGTAGTTATGCATCATTCTCTCCCTTCACTACAGCTTTTTTGGGTAATGATGTTTGCATAATATTTTTATCAGGGTTTATATTTAAAACTTGAAGAGCACCTTTCATTACACGTGAGAACACGGGCGCAGCAACTTCACCACCGTGATATAAATCACCACCTGGCTCATTAATAACAACCACTACAGCAAGTTCAGGATTAGATATTGGCGCTACTCCAGCAAAAAGACCGACATAATCATTACCATAGCCTCCTGCTACCGCTTTAAAGGAAGTTCCTGTTTTTCCGCCGACTCTGTAACCTCGAACAACTGCATTTGGGACATGCTCATCGACAACACCTTCAAGCATATTCACTACAGATTTAGTATTTTTTGCTGAGTAGACTCTTTCTCCAGGTGCTTTTTCTATTCCTTTAATAATAGATAACTCGTTCTTTATCCCATCATTAGCTAAGGTAGCGTAGAACCTTGCTAACTGAAGAGGGGTTAATGCCAAACCGTAACCCCATGATAGGGTGGCTAGTTCAAACTCAGACCAACGCTGTCTATCGTGCATTATACCTGGGCTTTCTCCAATTAAATCGGTGCCTGTTTTACTTCCAAAACCTGCATCAAAGAATCGGTCTAATAAAAAGTCTTTCGGCACAGATAGTGCTAATTTTGTCGTTCCCATATTAGAAGAATGAATAAGAACTTCTTCAATAGACAATTTACCTCTATTGATAGGATCGCTTACCCTTCTTCCCCCAAGCCTCATCCAGCCAGGGCTTGTATTGATCACTGTTTTTTCTTCTACACTGCCAAACTCTAACGCAGAAAGGGCCGTTAAAGGTTTCATTGTAGAGCCTGGTTCGTAAAAGTCAGTTATTGCTCTATTTCTAAAGCGGTGAACAGCAGTATTTCTTCTATTGTTAGGGTTATAAGATGGGCTATTAACTAGGGCTAGTATTTCGCCGTTATGCGCATTAACGACAACCACAGAGCCTGAAGTAGCTTTAAATGCTTGTACGGCGCCTTTTAGCTCTCGATAGGCAAGAGCCTGAATACGTTGATCAATGGTTAAGGTGATATTCTGAGCTTTCTGAGACTTTTCAACGGAAACGATTTCAATCTTCTTTCCTTTCGCGTCTTTTCTGTAACGTTTTACTCCCCCTTTACCGGTTAGCAGCTCGTCATATACACGCTCTACTCCTTCAATACCTTTATCATCAACATTAGTAAAACCAACTACGTGAGCACTAATTTCTCCTGACGGATAAAAACGTTTCGATTCTTTTCGAAGGTAAACACCAGGAATACTAAGCTCTTTAATGTACTGACCAATGACAGGGGAAACTTGACGCGCAATATAAACAAACCGTTTATTTGGCCTACTTGCTACTTTTTCTGTTAACTTACTTAAATCTTGTCCAAGAACATCGGCTAAAGCTTGCCAATGTTTTTTCATGCTTAATGCATTTTTTTGCATAATGGTTTTTGGGTCAACCCACACTGTTTCAACAGGAACACTTATCGCAAGTTTTTCGCCATTTCTATCTAAAATAGTACCGCGTTGTACGGTATTTTTCATCGCTCGTAAAGAACGTTTATCACCTTGGCTTTTAAGCATATCTGGCTCTACAACTTGTATGTAAGCCGTTCTAGTAAGTAAACCAAGATAAATTAAGACAACAATTCCTAACACCACGTAATAACGCCATGTTGATGTACCTGCTTGGCCATTACTGCTTGCCATTTTTTTACGCTTAGTTGTTGTCATTTTTTCGCTTTAAATCGCCTTATTATTCTTTACAGTAGAGATAAATTTATCTCTTTGGCATTATAAGCGAATTATAATCTCGCTATTAACGTCCGGTTTCTTCATTTGTAAATGCTTTTTAGCTTTGCTTTCTATAGTGCTATGTTCTGCCAAACTGTTTTGTTCTAACTGTAAATTTCGCCACTCTATGTCAAGTAAGTCTCTTTGTGCTAATGTTTGTTCGAGCTGACTTGTTGTTTGCCTGTTAAGATGTGTGTAATAGATCACTGCAAAGGCAGAGCCAACCACTAATACCAAAAAAAAATAACTCAGTAAGTTCTGCTGAATATCATGCCATATATCGAAAACCAGCAATGTTCTTCTCGCTACCACAATTAATCGAATTCCCTAGTTAATCGTTCTGCAATTCTCAACACTGAGCTTCTAGACCTTACATTCTCCTCAACTTCTGATTTACTCGGCTTTAATTTGCGACCAATTAATCGTAATTTGATACCTTTATTTAACTCTTCATCACTTACTGGTAAGCCTCTAGGTACTTTTTTACCTTGAGAGTTTTTCTTCATAAATTGTTTCACCATTCTATCTTCCAATGAATGAAAGCTAATGACGACTAAACGACCACTTTGCGCTAAAACATTTAATGAACCAGACAAAGCTTTCTCTATTTGCTCTAGTTCACTGTTTATATACATACGAATTGCCTGAAAGCTTCTTGTCGCTGGATGTTTTTTAATTTCCCGTTGTGGCGCTGTTGTTTTAATTAACTTTGCTAGCTCACTAGTGCGGGTAAATGGCGTTTCCTCTCTTGCATCAACGATAGCATTCGCAATTCTCCATGCATGCTTCTCTTCGCCAAAAGTACGTAACACCCAACATATATCTTCTACATCTGCATAAGCTAACCACTCAGCAGCTGTTTGCCCTCGACTTGTATCCATTCTCATATCAAGCGGACCATCTTTCATAAAACTAAAACCGCGTTCTGCTTCATCTAATTGAGGTGAAGAGACACCTAAATCGAGCAAAATACCATCCACTTGACCGGTTAAATTGTGCTTAGCGGCTATATCTTCTAAATGAGCAAAACCTTCATGTTCTATTAAAAAGCGAGGATCATCTTTAAACTTTTCCGCTGACTTGATCGCGCTAGGATCTCTGTCAATTGCAATTAGTCGTCCCCCACTACCGAGACGTGAAAGAATGACAGTAGAATGACCACCTCGTCCAAAAGTACAGTCTATATAGCAACCATCTTTTTTAATGGCTAAACCATCGACGGCCTCTTCTAATAGAACTGATATATGTGCATTGTCGAATGTCATTGTTTTGTTTCCATGTGCAAAATAAGTAACTTATAGTATTAGTTACAAAGATAAATCAAGTAAGCGTTCCGATAACTCTTCGTCACCTGTTTTTAACTCTTCAATACCTGCCTGAATGTGATTCTGCCATTTATCTTCATTCCA
>JBMYWR010000051.1:0-18941 GCA_049607625.1 Colwellia sp. | reverse complement strand
TTTAAGAGCGCATCTGCTGGTATAGATAAAAAGTTATTAATTATTTTACTGCCCAATTTGCCAGAGCGCTCAGGGTGGAACTGACAGCCAATAAAGTTCTCATTCGCAATGATGGCTGAAAACCTTTCACCATACTGACATGTGGCCAATGTAAACTCACTTATCGGTGCGGCAAAGCTATGCACAAAATAAAAGTAATCACCTGCATTAATCCCGTTTAAAACAGGGTGTGTTTTAACCTCTGTTAAAGTGTTCCAGCCCATATGAGGTAATCTTAGGTTGCTCTCATCTGGAACATTAAGCGGAATTACAGAGGTAGGAATAACACCTAAACAAGCTATAGAGGCCTCTTTACCTCCTTCAAGGGAAGAGTCGGTCATTAACTGCATACCCAGGCAAAACCCAAGTACCGGTTGTGTTAGTTGCTTGAGCGTTTCACTTAAACCTTTGTTGTTAATATTTTCCATCGCGTATTTGGCGCTACCAACACCAGGTAAAATGACTTTATCGGCAGACTTTATCTGCTCTAGGTCATCACTAACACTCACCTTAAAACCTAAACGTTCGATGGCAAACTTCACTGAAGAAATGTTGGCGCAGCCGGTATCAACAATCACAAATTTTTGCGATGAACTTTGCGCTTCATTGTTACTGTTTTTTGTTAACAAAGACATTAAAGGGTACCTTTAGAGCTAGGTAGGGCTTCACCCTCGACTTTTACCGCTTGACCTAAAGCGCGACCAAACACTTTGAAAAGGCTTTCAACTTGGTGATGGCAGTTTCCTGATGATGTCGAAAGGTGCAATGTAATCATCATGGCATCAGCGAGTGATCTAAAGAAATGTCCCACCATTTGAGTCGACATGCTACCAACCATATCACTGGTAAAGTTAGCATCAAACGCGAGCCAAGGTCTTCCAGAAAGGTCAATAGCACACTCTGCTTTGCATTCATCCATAGGTAAAACAAAGCCAAATCGCCCTATACCACGTTTATCACCTAACGCTTCTTTAAGTGCTTGTCCTAAAGCAAGAGCGGTATCTTCTACGCTGTGGTGTTCATCGATGTGATAATCACCTGTTACTTTACAATCTAAACGAAAGCCGCCATGGGTGGCTATTTGATCTAACATATGGTCAAAAAAGCCTAAGCCAGTATCAATTTCACTGCCACCTTGCTTATCTAAATTAACTGCAATAGTAATATCTGTTTCTTTAGTGGTTCTGGTCACTTGCGCTTTACGTGGGTTCTCAAGTGATGCAAGCAGTTGCTCGGTAATTTGCAGCCAATTATTTGAGCTAGGGCAATACTTAATGCCAACAATGCCCATGTTTGCAGCAAGACCCATATCGGTTTCTCTGTCACCAATCACATAAGAGTGAGTAAAATCGACTCGACCTTGCTGAAGATAATCACTAACTAAACCTAACTTTGGCTTACGACAGTTACAGTTGTCGTCTTCAAAGTGTGGGCATAGCAGCACATCTTCAAATACAATCCCTTGTGATTCAAATAAGCTCATCATTTTATTGTGTGGCAAGTCAAAATCGGCCTGTGGAAAACTTTTAGTACCTAAGCCATCTTGGTTCGACACCATGACAAGTTTGAAGCCTTTTGCTTGAAGTCTTAATAATTGTGGAATGACTAAAGGTTCGAAAACAAGCTTTTCTAGTGTATCGAGTTGTTTATCAATAGCAGGCTCTTCTACTAAAGTGCCATCTCGGTCGATAAATAATATTTTTTGTTGTTTATTGGTCATGATAATACTTCTTGTAATTGGGCTAATTCTTTTTCACTGCCGATGCTAATGCGTAAACAGTTTTCTAATTGAGGTTGTGCTGACTGATCACGAATTAAAATTTGATGAGAAACTAATAAGTTGAACAGGCGTGTCTTTTCATTTTCGTTTACGCAACGAAATAAAATAAAATTGGCATCGCTTGAAAAAACTTGCTGACACCATGTTTGCGATTCTAACCAAAGCGATAAGCTTTCACGTCTGTTATTGATACCATCTACTCTACTTTTCATTTTACCAAGTTCGCTTTGCAATGCTTCACTTGCAATGGCGGCAACGGGCGCTGAAATAGGGTAGGGAGCAATAATCTTGCTAAGTAGGGTTATAATTTCTTTACTTGCTAGGGTAAAGCCACAGCGTAATCCGGCTAATGCAAAGGCTTTTGATAAGGTACGTAAAATAATTAAATGTTCATTTTCTTCAAGCAGAGAAGCAACGCTATTTTGTGGTGAAAATTCAATATAGGCTTCATCAACGACAACAGCTGCTGAGCCTTTAAATAGATTGAGTACTTCAATGATTTGAGATTGCGCTAATAAATTACCGGTAGGGTTACCAGGAGAGCAGAGAAAAACGACTTTAACTTTACCCACTTGGCGCTTTAGCGAGTTTATGTCTAATTGGTTTTCCACTAAAGGAGCTTTAATAATTTCTGCACCATGGTTTTCGGCGCTAATGGCATACATACCATAGGTTGGTGGGCAAATTAAAATGCTATCTTGGTAGGCTTTACAAAAAGCACGAATGATTAGCTCAATGCCTTCATCCGCTCCGCGTGTTGCGAGTATGTTTTCTTTAGGTAACTCGCAGTAGTCGCTATATGCATTTAATAAATTATCGGGTTGAAAATCAGGGTAACGGTTAATATTACAATCGTTTAATTGGTACTGACCCTCTCCTGGCGCTTCATTGGCGTTCAACCAGAGTCTTCCCTGAGTTGAGTTTGAATCGCTACTTGAAAATAGACGACGAGCAGATTGATATGGCACCATATCGATAAGCTCTTTTCTCGCTGTTTTATTGATAAACTCTGACATTTACTCTTCTCTATATGAATGAACTGTGCTCATTTTAACTATACTCATTTAAGCTATGCTCATTAAAACTAATTTATATTTCGCTAATCTATAATCTATATAGGTTGTGCTGTTTTGTAAGTCTGAAGGCTCACCTACAAAATTCAAAACCTTCCCTAATAAATTCGGTCATGCAAGTGTTTAAAGCTTGATTTGCTGCTTTCAACTTTACCGCATTTCAGCTTTCCAGCATTCCAGCTTTCTAACATTCCAATTTCTAACTTAATCTTCTAAACGAATCGTTACGGCGCGTTGGTGAGCATCCAAGCCTTCAGCATCGGTTAGCTCTATAATAGTTGGTGCAAGGTTTTGTAAACCAGACTTTGTTATCTCTTGAACAGTAAACCTTCGGGTAAAATCAGCTAAGGATAAACTACCAATGACTTTTGAATAACCGTATGTAGGTAGAACGTGATTTGTTCCACTGGCGTAATCTCCTGCAGATTCAGGTGTATAAGCGCCAACAAAAATAGAGCCTGCATTACGAAGCTTACCTAGTAGTTCATTCGCATTATCTGTTTGAACGATTAAATGTTCAGGGCCATATAGATTTGACACATCAACAGCTTGATTTAAATCTTTAGTGAGAATGAGTCGTGAATAAGAAAGCGCTTCTCTTGCTGTATCTTCTCGAGAAAGTAATGCTACCTGAGTAGATAATGCCTGCTTTACATTTTTGAGTAAGCTGACACTGTCAGACAAAAGAATGACCTGGCTATCACTGCCATGCTCTGCTTGGGATAATAAATCTGCAGCGATAAACTCAGCATTGGCATACTCATCGCCAATCACTAAAACTTCCGAAGGCCCCGCTGGCATATCAATAGCAAAGCCTGGAACAAGTTGAGACAATTGTTTTTTTGCCTCGGTTACATAACGGTTACCAGGACCAAACACTTTGTTTACGGCTGCAATTGTTGATGTGCCATAGGCTAAAGCTGCAATGGCTTGAGCACCACCAATGGTATAAATTTCTGTTATACCGCACAGGGATGCTGCCACTAACACTTCGTTTGCTAGTTGGCCTTGCTTATCGGGAGGACATACTAAAACAGCTCTTTTACATTGCGCTATTTGTGCAGGTACGCCAAGCATTAATACCGTGGAGGGGAGAGGTGCTGAGCCAGCGGGTATATATAAGCCGACACTTTCAATCGCTTCAGTCTTTAAGGTACAAACAACCCCAGGACAGGTTTCTACCACAACATCTTTAGCTACTTGTGCTTCGTGAAAGCGTTTTATTTGAGTATAAGCCGTTTCTAAAGCGGCTATTCTTTGGGGTGTTAAGGCAGATTTTGCTTGAGATACTTGTGATGCAGTTACTCTTAATGAGTTTAATTTAACTTTATCGTAAAGCTCAGTTAAAGAAAACAGTGCAGCATCTCCTTGAGATTTTACTTGCGCTATAATCTTCTCAACCTGTGCTGACAATAATGCATTATCATTCATTGCAGGGCGAGCAAGAGCCTGGTTTTTTTGCTCTAAGTTAAGACTGTCCCAAATTAAAGAAGGAATACTCAATTCCGGTTTCGATTCGGATTTAGACGCTAATTCCTGTGCTGAATCAGCGCTATTATTTAAGTTACTTGTCATAAGATTTACTTTTTATTTGAATAAAATTATTTTGCGTGTTTTAAGCGTGGTTTATTCAACAAACTAGCCCATCATCTTTTCAATTGGCATGACTAGAATCGAGTTACAACCTTGGGCTTTTAATGCCTCCATAGTTTCCCAAAAGAACGTTTCGGTCGCCACTACATGCACAGCAACAAGATCATCACGTCCAGCAAGAGGTAAAATAGTTGGCGTTTCTTTGCCTGGCATTAACTCACTCACTTCTTTGATTTTGTTTTTTGGTGCGTGCAGCATAATATATTTGCTTTCTTTAGCTTTCATTACGCCTTTGATACGGGGTAAAAGTGTATCAAGTATGGCTTGCTTCTCTGGGCATAAAGCATCACTTCGCTGGATTAAAGAGGCTTGTGATTTAAAGATGACTTCAACTTCTTTTAAGCCATTTGCTTCTAGTGTTGCACCTGTTGAAACTAAATCACAAATACCATCAGACAAACCTACTCTTGGCGCGACTTCTACAGAGCCCTTAAGCAAACAAAACGCGACATTAATGTTATTTTCGCGAGCAAAGCGGTTGAGTAATTGTGGGTAAGTTGTGGCGAACCTTAGACCATCAAGCGACTTTATACCTTGGTAATTAAACTCTTCAGGCATTGCAATTGATAAGTGACAGCCACCAAAATTCAAACTAGTGGTACGAATGTAATCAGATTTTTGCGACATAATTTGACGCTCTAATTCTGCTTCTTCTAATGTGTTATCACCTACAATTCCTAAGTCGCAAACACCATCCATAACGAGACCTGGTATATCGCTACTACGAACGCGCATTATATCGATATCCATATTACTTACATGTGCGAGTAAACGTCTATCTGCAACATTAATTTTTAACCCACAACGCTTTAAAAGAGCTTGGGTATCATCACTTAAACGTCCTGATTTTTGCATTGCGATACGTAAACGTGGTTTAGAACTGGTCATAAAAATTCCTTAATTTCATATATTACCAATGTCATTTCATATGTGATCATTTCTACTTGTTAAAATCACCAACTACATCGTTATTTCTTTAATAATTAGAACAACTAGTTACTTAAAAAAATGCCTTGTATTTGGCGAATTTTCTCTACGTATAAAGTAGATCACATATTTAACGAAACTGGTATAAAGCTAATACACTTTGTGCATGTATATACAATTTTACTTCCCTAAAAAAGCGAAAACCCCCGAGAGAGTTTTGGCTCTTTCGGGGGTCTAAAAAATCGTTTTTGATTCTTTCTCACTGAAAAGCCGTTGGCCTTTTCAGTATGTCGATTTTGTTATAACGATACGCTGAACAGGCTAATCCATAAAATGATGATGGTGATGGCTTTTCAGTGTAATGGTCATAAATTTCAACTTAATCAAATAGTGTATGGTTACCTTACGCATAAATTCTTTTTAATACAAGCTATAAAAGCCTATATTTGTATTAAAATGTAAATTTTGTGAATATAAAGTTAACTTTTACTGTTTTTATAAAAACAAACAAGATAAGTGTTATCTGGAAAAACTAAATAAAAATTAAATAAAAGCTAAAGAAATTATTAGCATGGGCGATAACTTAACTGAAGGTAAAGTGAAGTTATCTTGAAGTCGCATAGAAGTCACATTGAAGCATCAAACAAATAATAAACATTTAATAGGCAAGGTTATGGATATTTTTACGACACAATTAGCAAAAGTTGTACAGACTCCTATAAAGTCGACCAAATTAAAAGTAAAAGCGCTTTTTAAGGAGTCAGGTAGTCGAGGTTTAAATGAAGATGTTAATCATTTAGAAAACCACGAATACTATTTTATTGACGAAAAAAAACATAAAAAGTATCAACAAGAAGCACAGGGTAATTCAGCTTTAGAAGATGAAACATCAACAGAAGAGGAAGGTAAATTACACCTTGTTCAGCAAAACTTAGAAGAAGAGGAAGAAGGACAGCAAAAAAAGAAGCATCGTTTAGATCTATTCGTTTAGCATTTATTTAAACTTTGCTAGATGCTTTTTAGCTATTAATAGGCACAAGCTACTGTATTTAAAACATGAGTAACATTCCCAAGTGTTTATCAATTAACAAAGTGTATGGATATTTCGAACTCAGTGTATATAATGCATCACATCTGATGTATTGATTTTAAGCCATTCATGGACCCAATAGTAAAAGCATTCTCTAACGACGGAGCACTTGCGAGTGTAATAGAAGGTTATTCACCTCGTCAGGCTCAAACGGATATGGCTGTAGCAGTGGGTAAAGCCATCGAAGACGAGTCGTCTCTTATTGTTGAAGCGGGAACGGGAACAGGTAAAACGTTCGCTTATTTAATACCAGCTTTTTTAAGTGCCAATACCGACTATCAACAAGGTAAAAATCCTGCAGATAAAAAAAGAATTATCGTTTCAACAGGTACTAAAAATCTTCAAGAACAACTCTTTCACAAAGATCTTCCATTAGTAAAGAAAGCCCTAGCGAGTAATGTACAGGTTGCTTTATTAAAAGGCCGTGCAAATTACTTATGTCGTTATCGATTAGCGCAGTACCAACAAACCCGAGGACAACTTGATGCCAATACTTTAGCAGATCTTGTTAAAGTGCAAACATGGGCTAATAGTACACAAGCTGGCGATATTGGAGAGTTGGTCAATGTACAAGAAGACTCGGCTATATTTCCTTTTGTAACCAGTACTTTGGATAATTGTTTAGCAAGAGATTGCCCCGATTATGAACAGTGCTACCTTGTTAAAGCGAGAGAGAAAGCGATTGGTGCCGACCTTGTTGTTGTAAATCATCATTTATTTTTTGCTGATATGGCCTTAAAAGACACTGGCTTTGGCGAGTTAATTCCGAAAGGGCAAGTTATTATATTTGATGAAGCACATCAAATTAGTGACATTGCCAGTGAATATTTTGGACAAAGCTTTTCTACTAGAAAGCTTGTCGATTTATGCGCAGATGTATTACAAATTTATAGAAGCAGCTTAACCGATGTTAAACAATTGGCAAAAGCGGCAGAAAAACTACAAAGAACGAGTCAAGAGTTTCGCTTATTGTTCAATTACGATCCTGAAAAAGGAAATTGGCGACATAAAGTAAAACAAGGTCAAGTTCAGCAAAAATTTATGGCGCTTAAAACTGAGCTTGATTTTCTTTATCAAGTGATCAAGCTTTGTGTTTCTCGAAATGAAGCTATTGATAACTGCTTTGAAAGGGTTGTTAGCTTACTTGCTCAATTTGACCTTATGTCTGAAGTTGATATTTTAGGTGTGAGTTTCTGGTATGAAACAACGCCAAAACATGTGGTATTACATCAAACGCCGTTAACCGTGGCAGAAAAATTTAGCGATTATATGGAAAAGTCGGGAGCCGGGTGGATATTTACTTCAGCTACACTAGCTGTTGATAACGGTTTCGAGCATTTTTCAAACCATTTGGGCTTAGATAAAGCAGCTTCGTTATTGCTCGATAGTCCTTTTAATTATCAAAAGCAGTCGCAATTAATTGTGCCCAGGTACTTACCACAAGCCAATGATCAAAATAGAGCACTAAGCTTAGCTAAACTCGCTTACCCGTTGATTAAAGCAAGTAACGGAGCATGTTTAATGCTGTTTACGAGTTATCGGGTTATGAATCAAGTAAGTGAGCATTTAACGCAGATAATTGAGGATGAGCAGAAAAGTGATACTTTTCACGAAGTGCTTGTTCAGGGGCAAATGGGTAAGCGTAAACTGTTAGAGCAATTTGTTGAAAATGAACACGTTGTTCTTCTTGCTACGTCAAGCTTTTGGGAAGGTATTGATATAAGAGGCGACAAGCTGACTTGTGTAATTATTGATAAATTACCTTTCGCCTCGCCCGATGACCCTTTACTGCAAGCTCGTTGCGATGACGTAAAGCGTCAAGGCGGAGATCCTTTTGCACGTATTCAACTGCCACAAGCGGTTATTGCTTTAAAGCAGGGCGTTGGTAGGCTGATTAGAGATGTTAATGATTCAGGCGTTATGGTGATTTGTGATGACAGGCTTGTTAATAGGCCATACGGCCAGGTGTTTTTAAAAAGTTTACCTGATATGAAACGAACTAGAGATATACATAAAGTTGAGGCTTTTTTACAAAGTCTGAATTAATAACATGCAAAACTTTTTCGACTTATTCCTGCTATTTGATTAAAATAGACAAAAAGCAAGGTTCTATAAGGTTTCAATTCCGACTGAATTCTTTTCTTGCGCATTTACTCTTTTTAAAGGTTGTTTACATTGAATTACTTAACCCTAGATGCTTCGACAGAAGCTTGCTCCGTTGCTTTAACCCTTAATGGTGAAACATTCAGCCGTTACGATTTATGCCCGCAGTCGCATAGTTTACAGCTTCTTCCTATGGTTGATGCCGTATTAAAAGAAGCTGGCATTACTTTAAATGACTTAGATGGACTGATCTTTGGTCGTGGTCCTGGGAGTTTTACGGGGGTGAGAATCGGCGTTGGTGTTGCGCAAGGTTTAGCTTTTTCAGCAAACTTGCCTGTTGTTGGCGTTTCTAGTTTACAAGCTATGGCACAATCAGCTTATCTTGAGCATAAGCAAACCGAGGTTTTAGCGCTAATTGACGCTCGAATGAATGAGGTATACAACGGCTATTTTAAACTTGATGCTAACGGCATTATGCAGCCTGAAACTTTATTTAAAGCTGATGCTGAAACGAAAAATGATGATAGCGCCACATTGCTTTATGAATTTGTAACGCCTCCTGACCAAGTGAAAACTCAATTTGAAGCACAAAGTTTAGCAGCTGTTTATGGTGTAGGAACAGGATGGGACGCTTATGAAGACACGTTAAATTCTTTAAAGGTTAACCAAGGAAGTCCACAAGTTCTTTTTCCAAACGCCGTTGCAATGTTAGCTATCGGTCATGCCTTATTTGAACAAGGGGCGGGCGTTTCAGCTGAAAATGCACAACCTGTTTATGTACGTGATACGGTTTCATGGAAGAAGCTCCCGGGTAAGTAGTAATTCGTTAACTTAACGCGTTAAACTGGGAAAATTCACTATTGTTTGCTAAGTTATAGGCATGAATATAATTAATTTTCGCACCGGTGCTGGCATTCAACCTTTAGGTTATAGAGCGGCTCCGGTAAACCCAACGAGTAAACTCGATAGAGACGACACACAGAGTACGTCAACTAAAAACGTGCTCGACTCTTTAAATGCGAAAAAAGCACAGCGCCCCAATACCGATAATGAAGCATTATCGAACCAAGAAAAAACACATTCCAATCCTTTCAATGAATCGTTAGTGGCTACAGTTAAGATAGATCAAAATATTCCTCCCAATGCAACTTTGTTCAATGAACCACAACTCATTAAAAATCAAACGGCTGTTGCGAATTATCAGCTCATTGGTAATATAGCCAAACGAGAGTCAGTTCAGCAAATGTTAGGTATTGATTTGTTTGCATGATTTTTAAAGCTTAACTTACGAGTATTCAATTTAATAAGTTCTATAAGTTTTATAAACCCTTTGATCTTTAAATTAATGGACTTGGTATAAAAACGTTACACTTAAAACAGAGCCTATAAAAGTCATGGGAATTCTTAAGCAGAACCTTGTAAAGCACAATTAAAATATTAATTAATAAGCTTATTTAGAGAAAAAATAGATGACCAACAACAAACCAACGAGCAAAGATACCAACAATAATTATTCAACTAAACCTAGTTTTTGGCAAAAGTACCAATTTTATATTTTATTGGCGCTTGCCATTGTGTTTCGACAAATACCTGTCATTTCTATTCCTTTTAATTGGTTAGAAACCTACTTTCATGAAATAGGACACGGCATTGCCGCTCTGCTAACTGGTGGAAATATCATCAGCATAGAGCTTTTCGTTAATGGAGCAGGACTTTGTACTACAGAAGGGGGAATTCGTTTTTTTACTGTTTTCTTTGGCTATGCTGGCGCCACAATCTGGGGGTGGGCTATTTATAGACTTGCAGGAGCACATCAAAGGGTCGCGCAGGCTTTTTCTCTGTGTATTGCTGTTTTAATTTTATGTTCAATTATCTTTTGGGCAAAAACATTACTCACCATTTTTATCTTAGGTGTTTTAGCTGCCATCTTCATTTTTATTAGTTATTTGTTCTTTAAAAAGCAAGGGCAAATGAAGTTTTTGCAAACACTTATTCAGTTCTTTGGTTTAGTCGTGTTACTTAATAGCTTAATTAGTCCATTTAACCTCCTTGATGGAAGAAGTTTAGGCGATGGTGCCACACTGGCTTCATTAACCTTTTTACCTGAAATTGTATGGGTAGCTATATGGTTTATTTTTGCGCTGTATGTTACTTACTCTTTATCAGGGCTGAAAGGGCAGTACAAAATTACACACGTTTAGGCTTTGAGCCTTCTATAAGACTATGCAGCAATTTAAAAAGAAGCTTTAAAAATATAGCTATTGAGCTTTGCATTCGTTGACGTTGTCACAATTACAAGATAAGAGACCCCATGAGTTTTGAAGAAAAAGAAGTTAGCCGAGATAATATAGAAAGTTTAGCCGAAGATGTTAGTTATGTTATAGGTGATTTAACGATTAAAGGCTTAACCATTAAAGCGAAAAAAAGTAAAGCGCAACAAACTTGTGATGAAGCTCCATTAGAGCCTGTCAAAAGTGATATTGTGTTGTGTTTACATGGTTGGCTAGATAATGCGGCAAGCTTTGATCCATTACTCCCTTATTTATCTAAAGCGCTACCGCAAAAAAATATCATCGCAATTGACTGGTTCGGTCACGGTTTATCGAGTCATCGAAGTATTGATGCGCATTATCATTTCATTGATTGGGTTTATGATTTATTGCAATTATTCGAAGTAAATCAATGGGAAAAAGTCGACATTGTAGCCCATTCTATGGGGGGGATGATTGCAAGTGCTTTTGCAGCTGCTTTCCCTGAAAAAGTAAAGTCACTCACTTTAATTGACTCTATTGGTTTTTTAAGTGCTAAGGCTGAAGAGTCAACAACACAATTAAGAAAGGGTATGTTGAGCCGGTTAAAAGGTCAACATTTTCAGTCAGATAATAATGTTAAATTAAAGCCAGGGCATCCGAGTGAAGATTCTGCCATTAAAGCGCGTGTTAATGTGTCTGATTTATCTTATGAAAACGCTGCGCTTATTGTCAAAAGAGGTCTACAATTTAATGAAAGTGGTTACGTTTGGCGCTCAGACCATCGATTGAGGAAGACATCTCCTTATCGGTTAACATTAGCGCAAGCTGAACAATTTATTCAGGACATTACTTGTTCGGTGCAGTTAATTTATGGCAGCAAAGGTATGGATATGGTGTCGAAAGGGTTAAAGCATTTTGGACCGCTATTTTCTCGTTTTGAAGCGATTGAACTTGATGGTGGTCATCATGTACATATGGAACAACCCAAAAAATTAGCTGAAATTATAGGCGAACAGCTAAAGTAGAGAGCTTGTATGACTGCTTTAATCGAAATGGAGTTTTTAAATAATTTCAATTAACTTGAGTTTAATTAAGCCAGGTAAGTCAGTTAAAGCTTAAAATACGTGCTTTAGAAACATACAAAGCAAATTTATTAGCTAAATTGTAACCAACGTATGCCTTAAAAATGGTTTTTTTTTAAATAAGGTAAACATCTGACAGATTAACTGGTAGTATCAGTTGCTTTTGAAAATAATCCCACTTAGATTACGGCGAAACGTAGCTAGGTAATACCGTATTTATTCGTGCTCGCTTTATGCGAACACCTATTAAATAAAGCGACTAGAGAACATCGACTAGTGCTCTTGGTATGAAAATGTTGAAATATAAAAATTGAAAAGAATAGTACGATAAATCAATAATAAAATTTGTATTGTTTAAGAAATAAACATGAGGAAAAGATTGTGACAAAAATTTGGTTGGAAAAAAGCTATCCACCTGGAGTTCCATTTGAAATAGATGCCGATAAATACCCTTCGTTAGTGTCTATGTTTAACAAATATACTGAACAATACAGTGACAGAACCGCTTTTATTAATATGGGTGCTGAAATCACCTATAAAGAATTAGCTGTTAAAGCGACTTATTTTGCAGCCTATTGTCAAAATGAACTCGGGTTAAAAAAAGGCGATAGATTAGCCATTATGACCCCTAATGCTTTGCAGTATCCTATTGCGCTATTTGGTGCATTATTAGCGGGGCTAACAGTAGTTAATGTAAATCCTTTATACACGGCAAGAGAATTAGAACATCAGCTAAAAGACTCAGGTACTAAAGCGATCCTCATCATTGAAAATTTCGCCAGTACATTAGAAAAAGTCATTGATAAAACACCAGTAGAGCATGTTATTTTAACCTCGCTTGGTGACCAACTCGGCTTAGTAAAAGGTGCAGTTGTAAGTGGCGTGGTTAAATACGTTAAAAAAATGGTGCCGGCTTATAATTTAAGTAACACCATTAAGTTTAATAAAGTCCTTTCAAAAGGGGCTAAATTAGCTTTTACATCGGTAGAAATTTCTGGAGAAGACCTAGCCTTTTTACAATATACAGGCGGAACAACAGGTGTTTCAAAAGGCGCTATGCTAACCCATCGCAACATGGTGAGTAACTTAGAGCAAGCAAAAGCATCGATAAGACCTTTATTAAAAGAGGGGAGCGAGCTTATCGTAACCGCTTTACCGCTTTACCATATCTTTGCGCTTACAGCTAATTGTCTAACCTTTATGACATTAGGCGGCACAAACCTGCTAATTACTAACCCTCGCGATATGCCAGGCTTTATTAAAGAGCTTGGTAAGTATCCTTTTACTGCCATTACGGGCGTGAATACTTTATTTAACGGTCTATTGAACACGCCTGGTTTTGATGAACTCGATTTTTCAACTTTGAAAATGGCAATGGGTGGCGGTATGGCCGTTCAACGACCCGTTGCAGAGCAATGGGAGAAAGTAACGGGTACAAGATTACTTGAAGGTTATGGCTTAACAGAATGTGCTCCAATGGTTTCTTTAAGCCCATACAATCAAGAGTCTTATAATGGTACGATTGGTTTGCCGGCCCCTTCTACAGATATCCGCATTATGCTAGAAGATGGTACAGAAGCACCTGTAGGTGAGTCTGGTGAAATGCTAGTTAAAGGCCCACAAGTAATGAAGGGTTATTACAACTGCCCTGAAGCTACCGCTAAGGTGTTAAACGATGGTTGGTTAGCTACGGGTGATATCGCGGTAATGAGCGAAGATGGATACTTTAAAATAGTAGATCGTAAAAAAGACATGATTATCGTGTCAGGTTTTAATGTTTTTCCAAATGAAATCGAAGAAGTTGTAATGATGCATGAAGGCATTCTAGAAGCTGCTGCAATAGGTATTCCTCATGCGATAAGTGGCGAAGAAGTTAAAATATTCGTTGTACTTAAACAAGACGATCTTGATGAAAAAGCGATAATTAAACATTGTCGTGAGCACTTAACTAACTACAAAGTACCTAAATTGGTAGAGTTTAGAGATGAACTACCTAAAACCAACGTAGGGAAAATATTAAGAAGAGAGTTAAGGTAGCTAAAAGCCGCTTGAAGGCTAGAGGGCTTAAATTATTATGCCTTAAGCCTTCAAGCTCTCAATTCTTCAAGCTTTTAAACCCTCAAGCCTTCCACCATTCAACCCCTTAAGCCCTAAAATTCTACTGCGCGTTAATTGTTTGTCCGTTTACAGCTATACTATCATCACTCATTAAATAAACGTATAACGGCATAATGTCTTCAGGTGTAGCAAGGTTTTCTTTGTTTTCGGCAGGGAATGCGGTAGAACGCATATTCGTTTTTGTAGCGCCTGGGTTTATGGCGTTACATCGTAGCCCTGTATTTTCGTATTCATCGGCAATAACTTGCATCATTCCTTCTGTGGCAAACTTTGAAATAGCATAAGTACCCCAGTAAGCTCTACCTTTTTGGCCTACACTTGAAGATGTAAATACCAAAGAGGCGTTATCGGCAATTGCTAAAGCAGATAATAAACCTTGGCTAATAAGATATTGGGCTTTAACATTAATTTGCATCACATCATCAAAGGTTTGTTCGTGAAGTTGTGAAAAAGGGGAAAGCTCGCCTAAAACACTGGCGTTAAGCAAAACACCATCAAGCTGCCCAAATTGACCAACAATAGTGCTAGCCATATCGATATAATTTTGCTTAGTAGCACCTTTTAAATCTAATGGAATAATAGCCGGTTCATTTCCACCTAAAGCAAGAATTTCATCGTAAGTACTTTCAAGTTTTTTAACTGTTTTCCCTAATAAAATAACCGTTGCACCACATTTTGCATACGTTAATGCCGCTTGTTTGCCAATACCGTCTCCGGCACCTGTTACAAGAATCGTTTTATTTAGTAAGCAGTCTTTTTTTATTGCGTATTCAAACATATCTTTTCACTTAAAGGTTAGTATTAGCTTATTTTAACCATAAGTTTTTTTAATGACGAGATAAAATTGAAAATAATAGGATTATGTATAAAAAAGTAACAACTTTTCTAATAAAATCTGATAAATGATGCTAAATTGTAAAAAACTTCTAGCACAATGTTGAATCTTGCGGTAGATTTACTGGTCTAATAAGTAAAAAAATAGTTATAAGAATATTATAAAAACACAGGGGAAAGAAATGAAAAAGTTAGTACTTGGTCTAGCTATTGTTAGTGCACTTGGTTTAACCGGTTGTAATGACAATGATATAAACGAGAACCCACCAGAAGTTAAAGTTACGTCGAAAGTTGTTTTTGACCCAGGCGCAGGCATATTAGCTGTTCCTAACGATTTGCTTTTCTCTGGTTCTGTCGATGGCACTTTAAATATTCCTATTGGTGAAGGCGAAGATACCAGTACTGCTAATCCATATGTTGCATTAAATGCCCTCGATGGTTGGTCAACTACAAACCCATTTGTCGTTAATTTTGAGTTTCAAGAAGGTGTTACACTTGATGCTAACTCTGTATCTAACGCAGCATCAGTAAGAATTTTTGAAACCCTTATGGGTGGCGATGCAGGTTGTGAAGCTGTTCCTCGTGGTGCAGCTTGTCAAGTTGTTGGTGAGCTTGTGTTTGGACAAGACTTTATTCATCAAAAGTCAGGTGACAGCCTTGCCATTGTTCCATTAAAGCCTTTAAAAGCTAAAACAAGTTACTTACTTGTTTTAAATGATACGTTAGAAGATACTAATAGCGAGTCAATTGCACCATCAGTTAGCTATGATTTTGCAAGTGCTGATATGGCAAAGTACCCGTTAGGCGCTGAAGGCAGTGCTGAAAGAGGCCTGCAAGCGGTTATTAATAGTTACGAAGGCGCACTTGGTAGACATGGCGTAGATTTAGAACCTATTATTTATAGTGCTGCTTTTACAACACAATCTACAGTTGATGTGTTAGGGACTGTTAAAAAATTAATGGCTAGTAAAGTTCCAGCTATGCTGGCAGATGCTATGGCAGGAAAACCAAGTATTGGTGTAATGGATACAGGTATGTCAGTGGCAGATATTATTAAGGATAGAATCCCTGCTGCGTTGGTTCCTTTATACTCTACTGCGAACTTTATGCAAGGCAGTATTAAACTTCCTTATTACTTAGGACTTCCTACTGCGACAAATCCTATGGCGCCGGTTAACGAAAACTGGAAAAGTTTATGTGACTCAGGTGCGATGCTTGCAGGTTACGTAGCTGGCGGCGGAACGCTTCCTCCTGTTGATCAAACCAGTGTTAGCGATATTACTTGTAATGCGCTTGGTTTAAGAGATATCGTAGATGCTGATGGTATGCCTATTATTGATAAAGAACGTCATCTAACTAAGTACAGCCCCGTACCAAAAGAAAATGCAATGGTAGATGTTGCCGTTCAAATGACAACTCCAGATGTTGCTGTAGCAAATATGGTTAGAGCTGGCATGGGTTTACCTGCAGATTTAGTTGAACCAACTAATGGTTGGCCTGTAGTGATTTTAGCGCACGGTATTACCTCTAAAAAAGAAGACATGTTAGGGATAACAGGTATCCTTTCTGCTTATGGTTTTGCAACAATAGCTATTAACCAACCATTACATGGTGATAATAACGCATTTGGTGGTTTGATTCCTGGTGGTGGCCGCGGTTTTGATTTAACTGGTGATGGTGTTGATGACATTAATACATCAACTGTATCGGCCACGCACTATATGAACTTAGCGAGCTTATTAACTACACGTGATAACTTACGTCAATCAACTTCTGATTTACTTGGTTTACGTTTAGGGATGAACTTTTTAGGTGGTTTCCATGCAGAAGGTAACCCAATTAAAGTTGACCGTACAAATGTCCACTTTTTAGGTACATCATTAGGCGCTATTATTGGTATTAATTTTATTGGTTTAACTAACTCTGACTTAGACCCTCAAGTTGACCCTTTATTTGCAGTAAGCACTAACTCGTTATCTACACCGGGTGTAATGATGGCAAACTTCTTAATGGAGTCTGGCGCATTTGGTGATACGATTAAATCTAGTCTAACGTTAGCACAATCACCAGAATTTCAAGGCTATGTTGCTCAAAAACATCCAGACGGACATACTGAAACAGAGTTAGTTGTTGCTTACAACGAGTTTTATAATTCGTTAACGCCAGAGCAACAAGCAGGTTTAAATGCATCGTTCTCTAGCTTCGCATTTGCTGCGCAAACAGTGACAGACTCAGGCGACCCTGCAAACTATGCGGCAATGATGGCAGTAACCCAAACACCTACACACTTAATTGAAGTAATAGGTGATGGTGGTGCTAACTTACCAGACCAAGTTATTCCTAACACAGTATCCGGTGCACCATTTGGTGGTACTGAAGGTGCTATCGCCTTATTAGGATTACCAGGTGTTTCAGCTGATACAATGGGCTCTGGTGCTGTACGCTTTACTTACGGTCATCATAGTTCAATCCTTGATCCAACAGCTAAGCCTTATGCGCCAGATAATGCAGCTGAAGTAACAGCAGAAATGCAAAGCCAAGTTATTTCATTCTTTATGTCAAATGGTCAAATGATCTCAGTGACAGATGAGACTTTAGTTCAGTAATAAAGTTTGAATGAGAGGGGGTTATAACTTACTCCTTCAATGACGAAAGCTTAAAAAACCCTTAGTTTAAACTAAGGGTTTTTTTTTCTAAATTAACCCCCATTAAATAGATATTAGTAAGAGCTAAGTATTAAGTGTTGATGTTATCTAGAAATAATAAAACACTTCATTTTTAAGATGGATATAAGTTAATGGCTTAACCAGCCAAGGAGATAGTATTGGAATTTTTATATGACTACGGTATGTTTTTAGCGAAAACGGTTACCTTTGTATTAGCTGTTGTTGCCATACTGGTTGCCATTGCAGGCTCTGCCATGAAACAAAAAAGCAAAAAGGGTGAGTTAGAAATTACCGACTTGTCAGAGCAATTTGAAGAAGTAGAAGAAGATATCTTACATGCTTTATTATCAAAAGAAGCTTTAAAAGAAAAAGAAAAAGCCCAGAAAAAGGCAGATAAAGAGCAAGCTAAAAAAGAAAAGTCGGCGCGTAAACTTGCCAAGAAGCAGGGCAACTCTGATAACACAGATACAACAGATAATGAAAATACTCCCCCGCTAGAAGCAGATAAGCCAAGAGCTTTTGTATTAGACTTTAACGGTAGTATGGATGCTAAAGAAGTAAGTGCTCTTAGAGAAGAGATTAGTGCTATTTTATCGGTTGCGAAAAAGACAGATGAAGTCTTTGTTCGTCTTGAAAGTGGCGGTGGCATGGTGCATGGTTACGGCTTAGCATCCTCACAGCTTGACAGACTGCGTATGAATGAAATTCCGCTTACGGTATCGGTTGATAAAGTAGCAGCCTCTGGTGGTTATATGATGGCATGTGTTGCTAATAATATTATTGCTGCACCATTTGCTATTTTAGGCTCTATTGGTGTTATTGCTCAATTACCTAATTTTAATAAATTATTGAAGAAAAACGATATTGATTTCGAGCAATTTACCGCAGGCGAATTTAAACGTACAGTAACCATGTTCGGAGAAAACACGCCTAAAGGTAAAGAGAAGTTTATTGAAGAGCTAGAAGAAACACATGTGCTTTTTAAAGACTTCGTTAGTGAACATCGTCCAAGTCTTGATATCGCTAAAGTTGCAACGGGTGAGCACTGGTTTGGCACTAAGGCTTTTGAATTAGGCTTAGTTGATAAAATTCAAACCAGTGATGACTATTTACAAGCATTAAGTAAAACGCATCAAGTCGTTGGAATTAAATACGAAGTGAAGAAAAGTTTATCTGAAAAGTTCGCTAAATCAGCATCAATGTCAGTAGACAGCATCATGGGTAAATTAATACAGAAAAACCGTATATTCCCTAGCTAGTCTCACCTAAGCAGGGCTTTGAACTAAGATTAAGTGACAAGCCCGCTTTATCCCTCTCATCGAAT
>JBMYWR010000050.1:0-19068 GCA_049607625.1 Colwellia sp. | reverse complement strand
CAACAGCGTTAAACTTTAACTGAAAACTGAACAACAAAGAGATTAAGATGGAAATAATTTTAGCAAATCCAAGAGGCTTCTGTGCTGGTGTTGACCGTGCAATTAGTATTGTTGATCGTGCCTTAGACTTATTTGGTGCTCCTATCTATGTTCGCCATGAAGTTGTTCACAATAAATTTGTTGTTGACGGTTTAAAAAATAGAGGCGCAGTATTTGTCGATGAACTTCACGAAGTACCTGATGACAGCACGGTTATATTTAGTGCGCATGGTGTTTCTAAGGAAGTTAGAAAACAAGCTAAATCTCGTGAATTAAAAGTTTTTGATGCAACTTGCCCGCTGGTAACTAAAGTACATATGGAAGTGGCTAGGGTTAGCAGAAAAAATATTGAATGCATCTTAATCGGCCATGCTGGGCATCCAGAAGTAGAAGGCACTATGGGGCAATACGAAAGTGAGTCTGCGGGCATTTATCTTGTCGAATCTGTGGAAGATGTAAAAAGACTTGAAGTAAAAGACTCAAGCTCTTTGTATTTCTGTAGTCAAACAACGCTATCTGTTGACGATACATCAGATGTTATAGACGCGCTTAAAGAAAAATTTCCTTTAATTAATGGCCCTAGAAAAGACGATATTTGTTACGCCACACAAAATAGACAAGACGCGGTGCGCTCAATTGCCAGTGAGGTTGATTTATTACTGGTTGTTGGTGCTAAAAATAGCTCAAACTCAAATCGCTTACGCGAAGTTGCAGAAAAGCTTGGCACAACAGCATACTTAATTGACGGTGCTGAAAATATAGAGAACACTTGGTTAAGTGGCATTGAAAAAATTGGTGTTACGGCTGGCGCATCAGCACCTGCTGTATTAGTAAACCAAGTTATCGAAAAGCTAAAAGAGCAGGGAGGTCATATAGTTACAGAGTTTCCTGGCAGAGAAGAAAATGTAACATTTGCAGTTCCTATCGAATTAAGATAATTAAAAAGAATTAGTTTTCAGAAGTGTTTTAACGTCTATATCTAATTAAGTACAGAGTGGGTCTGACTCTCTGTTCTTAATGGCTTAAAAGCTGAAGAAAAATTAAGATTGAAAACTATAAATTAACCATGAATTAATATCAATTTCAAAAATTGATACCTTACTTAACCTCTAAAATAGGTTTTAGCTACATACAATAGCGTTACCGTCTCTATCTTCATCTTTATCATCACCGTTTGAATCTGAAGTGGTATAGACCCTTCCAGTAGACGAAACTTGTACACCTCTAGAAGCAGAAGCATAGTCTTTAGGGCAATAATTAAAGGATGAAGCTGTAGTTGTAATCGTTCTTCCTGTGGGGGTGTATATGATACTGTCCATTGAAAACTGAAGTTTATCGTTTGATGAAAGTGATTCTTTAGTTTTAACAATTCTTTCAGTGGAAGAGTCATATTTTTTGTTATCTACTGTATTACTATCATTGGTAAAAACAGATATTTCTTTATCCCAATTGCTTGTACAAACACCAGACTCTAAAGGGCAAACAGTGGTGTTCATTCCTGTATTAACTGAAATATTTCTAGCAGTAAGCAGTAACCGATGTATTTCACTTATTTGGTTGTCAACACGCATCTTAACAAGAAAAGTGTTCATGTTAGGTAAGGCAATGGCAGCCAAAATGCTTAACAAAGCAATTGTCACCATGAGCTCAACTAAAGTGAAGCCATTTTCTCTTTTCTTTTGTGAAGTTAATATTGTGTTATCCATTTTTATACCTAATCAAATAATTGATATTGACCGCATTAAGCTTTGATTAAAATTAGCAATTAAGCCAAATTAACTGAGTTTATCTTGGCGTATTCTCATCTAGTTTTTTTGCATTATCGTCAAGGAATAACTCAGTTTCTAAAGCACATTCTTTGGCTTTATAAATTTTCATTTTTTCTTTTTTACCAATAACTCGGATTTTTTTACCATTTATCTTTTGTGCTAGGTTATAGAGAGACTTTTCTTTGATTCTCCATAAGCTAATCGTATGTGAGCCGTCAATCATTTGCACATAACATTTAGCATCTACTTTTTTTTCTTTTAGCTTATCTTTGTTTTGGGCTGCATATGAATTAAAAGACAGTAATATAGCTGTAACGGATAAGGTTAACTTTATAAATTTATTCATTTTATCATTCCCAACAAGTAGTAGACTCAGCACCCTTTTGGCCTGTTTCGGTAATCGTCATCGTTGTACAATCGGTATCTTTTGTGGCTTGAGAGCCCTTAGCTGTAGCAGTTAATATAAAACTAGTACCAGTGTTTTGAGTTGTTGAATCAATTGAATAATGACCATTTTCAGTTAAGTAGGGATCTGCTGCCATACCGAGTTTTGTCATGTCAGTTGTGTAAGTTCGATTATCGACAAAATACTGCTCTTGAAGGTTAGCAAGGCGCATCAATTCACGTTGACCTTCAGTGCGGTTAGAGCGATTTACAAAATCTGTGTACGAAGGGAACGCTATGCCAGCGATAATACCTATAATTGCAACAGTTATAAGTACCTCAATTAAGGTAAACCCTCTAAGCTTTGACGACTTAATTACAGTCATAATTATCTTTCCTCATCAATGTATAAGTAATTTCTCATGGTTTGTACACGGAAACTCACCGGAATAATTTTACGACCAACAATAAGGTTACCTACTGATTGATCTACAGTATCGTCGTCATTGTCATCTTCAGGGATAACAATCAGCGTTGGCGCACCAAGAAATTGCTCACTAATAAACTCAATTCTTTTGTCTCCATCTCTTGACGCATCACTCGGGTCGACATGATGGTTATAGCGTTTTATACCTAAGGCTAAATCGACAGAATACAACCAACCCTGACCATTAGGGGGTTGGCAACCTTCGACTTCAATAGATGAATTAGGAGGAGTGAAGCTAGTAAAATAAACCACGTTATTTATAACAATAGCGTTTGCGGTGTTTTTCTCACCATCTTGTGTAAGATTTAAATACCAACCTGATTTTTTACTTACCGCAATAGAGAGCGCTTGTCTTCCTGCATCACTAACATTACCAAAAGGGTCATTTGTATAATCATATAAATCAGCGATAGTAATAACTGAAGGAGGAGCTGTATGTCCTGCAGAAAAAACCTGAGTTTTAATATGCTTATCTTTGAGCATAAAGAAGCTATCGTCAGTATCTGTTCCTAAAGGATTGGTTCTATCTCCAGTTCCTATTAAAATAGCATCGTATGGTTTTTCTTGTGTTACAACAATGGTTACTTCATCGCCATTAGCATCGACAGTCGTTTCTTCCATTGTCTCGGTTATAAAGGTTCTTACAATAGAAGGTTCATTGAAAAAACGTCTGTCGTTAGCGTTATCAACCGAACTGCCTAAACGGGCTAACTGGTGAACTGTCCAAGGTTCAGTACCCGTTGGGTTGGCGCTAGGCATATCTACACGCCAAACATTACCGCCGGTATCACCTGTATATAACCTATCGGTTAACCCATCGCCATCGCTGTCTAGTAAGCCAATACTTGAAGGGATACCATCGGTACCTGTAAACGTTGTGGTACCTCCAGAAGGTGCCAAACTCCATTTCAATACGCCAGTTTTAGCATCAACCATATAAATGGCATTACCTACATTGTCATTAGTACCAACGCCATCATTATCTTTGGAAATATCATAACCACCACCAAAAATTAAAACAGGGTTAGCGACTCCAGCCGATATATTTAGTTCAGAGTAGGCAATTTTAGGTTGTGACCATGTTTGGCCAAGTAAATTGAAGTTAGTTGTCTTGTCGGTTATTTTCCACATTAAACTAGGGTTTTGAGGGTCGGTAATATCGAGCGCATAATAAGAGCTACCGCCTCGACGTAAACCAAAGAAAATCCATACGGTGTCAGAGCCATTAACAATGCCGTCACCATTTATATCGTTAATATGGGAGGTGATTTTACCGTCAACCCCATAAATTTTAGCAGTACCTGTGTAGTTCTCTCTTAGGCCTTTAATGTTGGGGAAGAACTCTTTTGGCATGAAGGCCCATGACTCAGTTACCGTATCGCCATTATCCTTAAACATATGCAAAGCACCTGCATTTGTACCTACGATGATATGTATTTTATCGCCGTAATTAACAAGCAGAGGTTTAGAGTGTAATGGGTCGCCGAAAACATCATAACGCATATCTGTTTTATCGTTATCTTCATCTTCATCATCAACATCCATACCTTGAGCCCAGTTGATATGCTCTTGTGCATCATCTTCATTTACGCCCAGCACAGAGGCAAGTTCAGCTTGTGAACCATAAAAATTACTCTCACTAATTAACTCATCAAAAGTAAGTTCAGTAAGCGCTGTTCCAGTGTTACCTTTAATATCACTGTACAAAGTTCGATCAGAAGCTTTTCTCAGCATATCAGCAACACCGCCCTTAGCCACCTCATCGCCATCTACGTTTGATGACCAAAAACTCGTTGCTTCGTTAGAGAAGTGCCCTGTAGCCTGATTAATGGCAGCTTTGCCGTGTTTACCTACTTGTTGACCTCCAACGACTTTGTATTTTTTCAAATTTCCTTGCCATCTTGGACCTCTGTCTGGTTGGAACATAGCATAATAAACTGAGTCAAGTGTCTCTGTACGGTCAAAATTATTTGCAGCAACAGATGCAGAGGTTAAACTATCATTACTTGGGTCTAAATTGGCTAAAACATTCGTTAAGGCCGCAGTCAAACTTGCTGTATCAGTAGCTTTAAAGTATTTACCACCACCTAATTTAGCTGCCTCAACTAACAGGGGAGCAGCATCATCAGCACCATCACTAAAGCCGATTGTATAAGTAGAAACGGTTTGTTTACCGTCAACATTATCGTTTACATCATTATGATTCATCCAACCAGCTATAGCTGGTAAGTAACTATCATCATCCTCGTTTTTAACATCAAAAGCAGACATAGGGTAGTTATCTGCAACGCCCAAGGCTTTAACACGGTCGTCCGCATGTGTATCTCTTTTGGGGACTCCATCAGTTATTAAAATAACGTAGGCTTTATCGCTACACGAATTAAAGGGGGATTTATATTTACCTCCTACCTCTGCACTAGTGTCTCTTGAGGGTGAAGAGTTGCTATCATTATCACCATAGTAAACATTTTCACCACCAAAGTAGCGAGAAGCTTCATATAGTGATTCACACAATGGAGTCCAACCGCTAGCAGTAAGGTCATCATTTACGAGGTTAACTAAAGCTAAACGGTTAGTTAGGGTTGATTCTTTTAAGGCGGAAACAATTCGGCCACCATCTTTTGGTGTAGTGCCGTTGTTGAATACTTGTAAACCAAAATCGACACTAGGTGATGAGTTTATAAGGTTGGTAACGCTTTCTTTGGCTATATCTATTCTATCTTTACTTACCGTTGGGATATCTGGGTTGTGATACCACCTTAAATAATTAGCACTGTAAAGGGTTACTAAAGCGCCTGCCCACTCTACATTACTGTCTGCAGCATTTGCAGTATAAAAGTCAGGTGATGCTGAACTTCCTTCACCATCAATAGGATAACCGTTTGATAAACTCGTTACGGTGCCGCCATTTAAATAATTTTTATTATGGTTGTTTTCTGTAATAACATCGTCTTCACAGTCAGTAAGATAAATACCTGAGCCATCTGTATTGTTTAGCTCAGTCCAACGGCCTGAATTCCCTTGGAACTGGTATTCGCGCACGTGGCCAGTATATACACCATATTTAGCGATAATATCTTGAGCAACTTTACAATTACTAATATCTAAAGGAAACTTTCTTTTTTCAGTTGTATCATCAGCAACAGGGATGTCGGTAATATCTACTCGCCCTTTGGTGTAATAAATATAATTAGTTGGCGCTTTGGTATAGCCAGTTAATGCATCATAATTTGTATCAGGGTTATAGGAAGCTTTCACTGTTTCGTTATTGCTCATACTTCCAGAAGTATCAAAAACAATAAGTACTTGAGGGCGCTCTTTAGCTTGTTTTAGGCTATCACTAATATAGAGCTCTATATCTTCACTAAAAGAAGCAAAAGGGGTAAAAAGTAATAAGCTTATTAGGGTTAACTTTTTCATGCGTAATCCTTAGCACAGTGAATATAAGTTTTAGGTAAAAACACTAAAAAATTTAAAAAGTATTGACTATGCATTATTTTAATAATTGTTGTGCGATGCCAGAATTAACATTTACATCACTTTTGTTAGTGCGTCCGTATTTTCTATTTATTTGAATTCTTAAGATGTTACAAGAAAAAACCTGGCTTGATGAAGCAAGTTTAGTATGAGGGCAGTCTGTTTCTAGGCCAAAGTCATTATTAGTAACGTCTAAACTTGCTGTAGCATTGGTTTTCGTTGCGGGTAGTAAACCTGTATTAATTGGGTATTTAGCCATAGATTGCGCAAAGTTATTGGTTGCACCAGGAGAAACCTGGTTATAAATTACTTCATCCACAGCACTTACTGCTTCTTGTATCGCAACGGCTCTGTCTTCACTGGCACCAGAAATTTTCATGTCAGAAGTTGAATTTTGCATTAAAGCTGCGGCAACAGCAGTTAATGCCGTTAAAAAGACAAGTGTTACAACCAATACAACACCTTTTTGGTGTTTTAAATGAGACTTAGCACTTTGCTTAGGTAAATTATTAATCATCATGTGCATTACCAAATATCTATTCTAGAGTTGTGTAGGGTAACTGTTGAGCTAAACAGTAACCTTCTATAGTTATCGTTGGCTACGAACGCTTGGTCACCTAATTGATACGTATTAGTGTTTTTATATTTGGTATCAGGTCTTATACTTCGCGCTAAAACATATATTTTTACGGCTAAAATTCTAGCTCCATTTTGGTTCCATAAATCGAGTGTCATGTTGTTAGAAGAAACATAAGCGTCGATAATACCGTAACCTGGAGAGGTTGTATCTATATCTGTATCAATACCAAACATAAAGTGGAGCTTTTCAATACCGTCAATTGCAGGTGCAAAAGATAACTCACTTGACAAGCTTCCCATCATTAAGACAGGAACTGAGTTAGTTCCTTCCGTTTCTTCTTTCACATAATATATATGATGTTGGTATTCCCACACTTGTCCATTTTTAATCGAAGGAACAACGCCGCCGTTAAATATTGTGCCATTATTTATATTACTTACTAAATAGTATTTTCCAGCTGGGGCGGTTGCTACCGGATTACCAAGGACATCAACAAGAGGGTTAGAGGTAACTCTTTTTAGTTGTAAAATATCAGATCCAATTTTTGCATCTGTTCTGCAACCAGACATAATACTTGCAGCGGTAACAGGTGCGCTCCATATGGTTCTAAAGTGCCCGTTTGTTGTTGGGAAGGTTCCATTGTTAACACCATCACCATTACACTCGCCTGTTGGTGCTGCCGGAACAGGTGTTATGCTGGATAAATCCATGGTTCCTGTGTAGTCGCCCCAGAAATCTTGCCTGAGTAGATCTTCTGAAATTAAGCTAATTGCAAAACGACCATTTTCTTGGATTTCTCCAAAGCTTGAAGTGTCAGTGCTAGTGGTTTTCATATTGACAAAAACAGTTAACACACCCGCAAAAAGAAAAAGACCTACCGCCAAAGCGATAAAGACTTCAATTAAGTTAAATCCTTTTTGGGTGTTTAATCCGTTATTTCTTGAGATATGTTTTTTCATATTAATAAATAAAGGCCTCTACAATTACCTGTCTTCTTTTTGAACCAGACGTTCCACAGTCTTTACTACCAACAGTATCACTAGTTTCTGTTCTACCTTGCCAAGAAACAACAACAGAAACAGCGTTGTTTACGGCACTAATACACCCATAAGCATTAAGTAGTCCGCCTTTATTATTGCCACTGTTTTTAGCTTCAGCACCCATTAAAGATTGCTCCCAACCGTAAAGGTCGTGACTAACCATTTGTGTAGGAGTGCATATGTTTAGAAGGGAGTTACAGGTAGGTTCGGTTGCTATCTTTCCAGAGCCATAAGGGCTATTAGCCGCATACAGCCCCATATTTGCATTACTGTTATTTCTCATGCGTTCAATGATATCTTGAGCCAAGCTAGATGCAATTGAACGTTGCATGGCATCAAAACTACTTTTTTGAGCGACAGCTTGCATGCCAACCGCACCTAAAACACCAGTGATTAAAATAAATAAGGCAATAAGTACTTCAATTAATGTGACGCCATGTTGCGTATTTAATTGATTTTTTTTGTGTAAAAATGAATTTGTTTTCATAAGCATCTCAAATTGTACTGTTTACTTTCCAATATATTTGTATATACCCAGTGCTGGAAAAAGTAAGAAGCAACAGAGGGAACAGAATATATAATCAAAGTGACTTGCTTAGACTTTGTTGTTTTTAAGTTGTTGTTTTTAAATTGCTGTTTCTGTTGACGACTTAGACAAGAAAAAGCTTTTTTTTATCTATTCTTGCGCTGTTTAAAAAACATCAATGATTCATAATACACATTATTTCATTGAAGTCAATCTTAAGATGTACGTGCAAATTAAAATTAATTGACAAAGAAATTTTATATTTTTTGACTTTTAATAAATATGAACAACAATTAAAGTAGCTTAAATTTTTCAAGGATGAAAAAAATGAACCTAGGTAGTCGCTGTTGGTCAGCTCTAATTCCAAGCTTTAATCTAAATAGTTGCGTTAACTATTTTACCAGTAAACCCAATGTTTGCGAAGCTATTTATAAATATAAATACGATAGTAATCATTCAGATAACGGTTTATTGAAACTTTCCCGTTCAAATACTTCATTTAGTTTGTCTTCTGTAAAGTCACAAAAAGGCGCAAGCCTTATAGAAGTGCTTATCTCTTTACTGGTGTTAGTTCTTGGTATTCTTGGCGCCTTAGCAACACAGGCACTGGCTGTAAAAAGCACCTTTGATGCCAAACAACGAACCCTTGCCACACATTACGCACAAGATATCATCGCTAGAATGAGAGCTAATCATCCTAGTGCGCTAAGCCATTATGCAAAGATTATTAACAAAGAACTCGTTCTACAAAAGCCAGATAAACAATGTAACACCCCTCTAAGTTCATGCACTCCAGAACAAATTGCTGAAAAAGATCTTTATGACTTTCAGTCAACCTTACTTGGAGGCAATGAAAAAGGCGCTCAGAACAACAAAATAAAGCTTATCGGCGCCGTTGCCTGCATAGAAGCTAAACCGATTGAATTAAATGCACTAACTAATAGTCTTTCAGGTGCCGCTTCAGCTAAACCCTCAAAAAAGAATGAAGCGTATGTAAAAGTGTCTGTCTCTATAGCTTGGCAAAATAAAACCATGTTAAAAGAGCAGGGAATAAGCAGTTGTCAGGATAAGGCCATAAATAACCAAATTGTAAGTATAAGTTCAACCATGATATAGAGACTGTATAAGGAGTTATTGTGAGAAAACTTAAACACTCACACGTTAAGAAAATTGTTGGTTTTACTTTAATAGAAATTATGATTTCTTTAACGCTAACACTCGTTTTAATTACTGGCGTGTTAAAAGTATTTACCAGTATGAAAGTGACGTCCTCAAAGTCGACCTTAATAGCTGAGCTGCAGGGGAATGGTCGATTTGCACTTAATGTGTTAACGAATGATTTAAGAATGCAAAACTTTTGGGGAGACCTAGCGGGTGATTTACATGCAAATAAGTTAATGGCTATTCCTATTGGGCTTAGTAATAGCTGTAAAGATAAGGGGGTTGCGCAAAGTAGCTTTCCATCGAAAACCCATCATTTTAATGCACTTTGGGGAGGAAGCGCTGATTCGTCAACGTTAATGAATTGTATTTTTGATGCAAGAGTAAATAGTAGTGGTGTTGCATACTCAGAGTTTATTCAAATTAAACGAGTTATTGCAGATCCCGTTCAGATCACAGACCCTAAATATTATTATTTAACGGCCAATTCACGTATAGCTGAAATTCATAGTGGCGCGGTTGCACCTTCAAGTGTAAAAGATGGTCGAACTTGGCAATACCAAAACCATGTTTATTACGTTAGAGAAGATGGACAAGGGAGTCATAAAATTCCTGTTCTGATGTTTGGGCGAATCATTAATAATAAAATGCACTTTAGCCCGTTAATTGATGGAGTTGAAAGTATTGCTTTTAGCTATGGTATTGATGCAACAGGCGATAGCCGTGTAAACCACTATATTGATATAGAGCGCCTGCTAACACAGCCAAATAGTTCGGTTGTTGCCGTTAAAGCTTTTGTTTTGGTTAGGTCTGCTTTACCTGATAGCCAATATAAAAATACCAAGCAATACCAACTTGGCAGTAAGCTATTTCAAGCCAATGATAATTTTCATCGATTGCTTGTCTCAAGCACGGTTCGTTTATTTAACCATTAAATGCAGAATATACAATAAAGTCTTAAACAGATTATAAAAGGAATTATAAGGATGACTGATAACGCTTGCTTAACAAACTTAAAAAACCTTAACCATTTATCTTTCCAATCGGGGATGGCATTAGTGACTTCATTAATATTTCTAACGGCATTAATGGGGATAGCTTCAATGCTGTTACTTAATAGTGTTATAGAATTAAAAATTGCTGGAGCAAACCAAGAAAAAATTGCCGCATTAGCGGAGGCAACGGGAGAACTTGATACCTTATTATTAAAAGGGCTTTTAAGTAACCAGCCTTATGCTAATACTAGTGTGAACTCTAATGCTAGCGTTAATACCCATAACACACAGCCAACGCATAAGTTAAACGACTGCCCAGCGTCAATTAATGGCTATTCCAACAACCTCATGCAATGTGTGGTGATATATAAAGAAGTAACTAAAAATTATGGCAAACAAGGGAGTAGCTCTCTAAATTTGCACTCGGCTCTAAGCAAGCAGGTCTTAGCTAGGCGTTTGCTAATTAAGTAAGTATTTACTCACAATTTTAGCTATGTTTAGAATGTCGATAATTTAAAAGTAATGCATAGATAGTTTAAAGACAATTCGTCAATACAAGGATAGTAATATGAATTCAACCAAACAGCAGTATCGTTATAATTTAATGAAGCACACGAATATTCAACATGAACGAACAGGAAAAAAGTCAAATATCCGCAAGTTAAACAGTGTTGCTCAAAAAGTTATCATTTTTGTTTTGTTGGGGGTTTTAGGCGTTTTTTATACATCTAATACCCTTGCAAGTAATGCATCGGATCCGAGTGATTTAGTGCGCTTAACAAGTACACCTATGCTTGAGGATGAATGTGAAAACGAATTTGATCACATCAACGCGCAGTTAAAAAGTAGCGATTCAGATACCGTTTATTCTGGTCTGATTTCTTGGTATACATTTTATAAAGAAGCAGGAGCCATAAACCCTGAAGGGGGCATAACTGAACATATTCAAGATTTTAATGATAATGGCCTTATTGATGTCGATGTTAGCAATTATACAGAAGACAATGATACAGAAGACAAGGATACAGAAGATAAAGACTATCATTGGGTATTTTTCCACTTAGGAAGAAATGGCGATAGTATCTACGCGATAGACTTTACCCTAAAAGATAACCCAAAAATGATGTGGAAAATTTCACCCCATGTAGAAGGCTTTGAGCGCTTAGGTCAAACATGGTCTAAACCTAAAATAGCCTATTCTAAATTTAATTTAGGCAGCGAAACGGCATACGAGGTGTTAATTTTTGCAGGCGGCTACGATACCAATAAAGATAAGGTAGGGTTGGGTACAGATGATTTAAAGGGCAATGCAATTTACATGGTTGACGCTAAATCAGGTGAGCTTATTTGGAGTTTAGATGCTAATACATCACTAGGCTTTACAGGTGTTGATAGCATACCATCTGCTGTCTCTACATTAGATAGCAACGGTGATGGTTTTATTGAACGCTTATATGTAGGTGATACAGGAGGCAATATATGGCGTGTTAATATGCCAACAGCTTCAATTCAAGATGTTAGTGTACAGAAGTTTGCAAATTTGGGGCGGCACAGCAGTGAAATAGTTAAAAATGATCAACGCTTTTATTATGAGCCAACCATCGTCAGATCGCTTCTACCTATACACAAAAAAGAGAGTCAGTTATTGGCGGATGGCAACATAACAGAAGTTATGGTGAGCCATGAACAGCCCTTTGATATCATTTTAATAGGTAGTGGTAAAAAACAAAGCCAACATGCCAGTACTATTCAAGATGCAGATAGCGAAGAGGAATTGAGCATTAATCAGGATAGCTTTTATATGCTTAAAGATAGTCATATTATTACCTTATCAACACGAGCAACTTCAGCAGAGGACAGCTCAGCACAAAACACTTCACTTCAAGCGAATGCTACGATAGTACCTATCCAAAAATCAGCACTTTATAATTTAACCAGCAACCCTTTTTCTAATGTTACAGTCGATTCAAGTACAACAGGCATGTTTGCATCGATGATCTTAAAATTAAGTGATAAACAAGGTTGGTTTATCGATTATGGCAAGCCTAACGAGGTAACAACCTCTTCAGCCTGGGTTATCAACAATAAAGTAGTTTTTACGACGACGAACACATCTAGCTTACTTTCTTTGGGGGCATGCTATGACTTAAATAGCGAACATTGGCTTTATGGTATAGACCTACAGTATGGATATAGTCGATTTAATTGGACGGCTGAGACAGGTGATTCTACCTCACGGATAAAAGCGTTAGGAAAAGGAAGTTATGATCAAACTAAGCAGTTGCATATTAAAGCAGCACAAGAAGGAGATAATGAGGTTTTATCTTTAATGGTTGGAACAGAGCTTGTTGGTGATTCAATAGCTCTAGAAACCAAAAGGCTCTATTTATATGTCAGTGAATAGTTAGCGTTAATAATTTTAACTAACCTGAACTCGGTTTAAGAGATAGCTTAATTTTACGTAGTTTATTGATTTAAAATATAAAACCATCTCTAGCTTGATAGTTTTTCTTGATTCAAGGCAAATTCATGCGTCAATAGCTTGCCTATTGCAAATGAATTTAACGCAGAAGCTAGGAAAAATAGCTGCTAGAGAAGTATGTATTAAGCCGAGCTCAGGTTAACTAAGGGATTACAATGAAAAAAGTTAATGGACTTAGCTTAATAGAATTACTTTTTGTTATGGTTATTGTCGCTATTCTTGTTGGGATCGCTTATCCAACTTATAGAGACTTCATAACAAAGGTTAACAGAGCCGAAGCGCAACAAACGTTATTACAAATAGCTAATATGCAAGAGCAATATTATGTTAATCATGGCATGTATGCCGCTAATTTATCGCTGCTTGGTTATCCTTTACCCACTTATGCTACGGCGAGTGGAAACTATGAAATTCGTATATCTGCATCAAGTGAAATAAATTTTACTCTATCAGCTTACGCACAGAACACTCAAAAAGAATACGATGACGACTGTTTAAACATCTCAATAAACGATCTTGGTGAGAAAAAGGGATCCTCAGAGCTGTGCTGGAATTAATATAAGGTAATTAATATAAAGTAATTAATAAAAGATAATTAATATTCATTTTATTTAATATGTGATCATTTCAGGGAGGGGGATAGCATTGCAAATTATAAGTTGGAAACAAAAAAGGAGCATAGGCTCCAATTAATAAATACTTTATATAACGGTTTGTTGTTTAAACGTTATTTTCTGAGTCTGAGCCAGAAGCATCAGTAACCATAGTGTTTGACTGACCTGAAATGGCGGTCGTAAATATACCTACGTATAGTGCAAAAATTACGGCTATCTTTTTAAACATGTTGTGGTTCCTAATACTTTATTGGTTGTTTTTATTTTATATCGTACAAGAGTCATGTTAGTTGAATAAAAAGCGCATAAAATCATATAAAACGCTAAGTTTGTAACTAACTGTTACCTAACAATATACTGCCAAGAATTTACTGTCAAGGATCAAAATATTTAATAATGAACATTAGTTGTCTGTTTTATCGTAATTTTTTATATAACGTTACTATGATCAAATAGCACAGGGGCAAGATCAATACCGGTTCCGCTACTAAGCTTTTTGAATATAAGTGCAAAATAACTAAGCTTAAAATAAAAGTTGGTTAACTAGTGAAATGATCGGTTTTCAAGCGCTGCTTTTTAAAGTAGAGTAAAAGCACGATTTAAATGATCATTAACTTATTCATCATGCAAAAAAATTTCCCTTATATAAATAATACTATGTTTGCAGAGCAAGTAGACTTAACAGAGCTTGCAAACAAAGTTAAAACACCTTTTTATTGTTATTCTACGCAAGCAATAGAGGAAAACTATTTAAGCTATAAAAGTGCTTTCAAACTGCAAGATGCGCTTATTTGCTACGCTGTTAAAGCAAACTCTAATCAGGCTGTATTAACTACTTTAGCTAATTTAGGCTGTGGTGCTGATGTTGTTTCAGAAGGAGAAATCAGAAGAGCGATAGCAGCCGGAATACCAGCAAATAAAATTGTTTATTCTGGTGTGGCCAAATCTCGCGTAGAAGTAGAATATGCTTTAGGTTTGGATATTTTTCAGTTTAATGTAGAGTCAGAGCCTGAACTTGAGCTTATTAGCGAGGTGGCAACTCAATTGGGTAAAGTCGCTTCTATATCTTTTAGAATCAATCCTGATGTATGTGCTAATACCCACGAAAAAATATCTACAGGTAAAGCGGAAAATAAATTTGGTGTTCCTATCTCAAAAGCACGACTTGCCTATAAAACAGCCGCTAGTTTACCAGGCATAAAAGTGCAAGGCGTTGATGTTCATATTGGCTCACAACTTACTGAGCTAGAGCCTTTTAAGCTTGCCTTTGAAAAAATAGCGACTTTAGTTGAAGAGCTCAGAATTGATGGGCACGATATTCATGTTATCGATATTGGTGGTGGGTTAGGCATCACTTATGACAATGAAGAAATCCCCTCTGTAACAGACTATGCTGCAATTGCTGATAAAACCCTTTCCCATTTACATTGTAAAATTGTTCTCGAACCAGGGCGTTCTTTACTGGGTAATTCCGGTGTACTGGTTTCAAGTGTTGTTTATGTTAAGCAAGGTGAAGAGCGAGATTTTTTAATTATTGATGCAGGAATGAATGACTTAATTCGTCCAAGTATGTACGACGCCTATCATAAAGTATTAGCAGTATCGCCACCTAAAAATGATGTAGGTAAAGTTTATGATATTGTCGGACCTGTTTGTGAAACGGGGGATACATTTGCCAAAGGCCGTCATCTTTCATCATTAAAGTCTGGCGATTTAGTTGCCATTATGAGTTGTGGTGCTTATGGTGCGGTCATGTCATCGACTTACAATACCAGAATGCTTATACCTGAGGTTATAGTGAAGGAAGATGAATTTGCGCTTATCCGTAAAAGGCCGAGTTATGAAGAAGTTATCTCGAGTGATATTGTGCCTGATTGGTTGTAATATATAGCTGATTTTAAAGCAGTTAAGCTTAAAACCGCTAAGTTTATAACGTAGGCTATAAACTTAGCTACTTGAATACCATAAGTGCTTAATTTAAGTGACGGCTATTAACACCAACTCGCTTCATTCTCTGAGGCATTTAAAAGTTCTTCAACATTAGCTTGTAAAACCCTGTAACCAACATTTCCATAAAGTGTTTGTCTGCCATTATCAATGATATAAGTAGGGCTTCCTTTTAATGATAATGATTTAGCTTGTTGATAGTCTTGCATTAAAGCTGCCATCGCTTTACCATTTTGTATAAAAGTATTTACTTGGTCAGCGTCTAAATGGTTATCTTCGATAATAGCAAAAAGCACGTCAATACAACTAATGTCTTTAGCCTCTATAAAGAACGCTTTCCTAAAGTGTAATGCAAAATTGATACTCTCTTGTTTTGAGTAGGCAAACTCTATAGCTTTTAAAACAAGGTGTACATTAGCAGAAGTGTTTGGACGGATTTTTGACCAGATCTGTTTGTTTACAGGTGCATCTTCATAAAGAGAAGCAGCACTTAGAACGTGCTCTGAAAAGCCTTCAAAACCACCTTTACTTGCCCACTGAGTCGGTATTTTGGTTGAAGCATCTCCAAAAACATCTAAATAGTGGTACTCAATCTCAATTTTATCCCCAAGTACTTTATTTAGCTCATCAATTCTTCTTTGCGCTATCCAAGCCCAAATACATAAAACATCAGTATAATATTGAATAACTATCTTATTTCGCGTGTCTTTATTAACTTTTTTGTTGTTCATCGTTTATTTCACTTATTCGAAAGTATTACATATATCGTCAAGTCCACATGAAACCACATAAACTTTTTCATAACCCACTCGCTGTAGTTGTTCAGCAGCAAAACATGCTCGTGCTGCAGTTGCACAATGAATAAAGATGGGGAGGCTTGCATTGGGATGCATTTGTAGCATTTTCATTTCAAGTAAGCCTCTCGGTATGTTAATCGCATTTTTTGCCGATTTTTCGTTGAATTCACCAGGCTCTCTAACATCAACAAGAATACCATTTTCGTTTAGTAATTTTTTTTGCGCATCCAAAGCGCTTATTATTTGAATGTTTGGTTTTATTTGGCTTAATATTTCAGGAACTGTCTTTAACATAATATTCACCTTCAATGTGGTATGAATAAATAGGAGGAATATATTATATATTAGTCTTTACTAATTTAGAATAGGCTTTAAAATGAGGTTTATTTAAATATAGACGGATTAAGTCAATATGAACTCAACAGAGTCAAAACTTGAAGAAAACGCAAAGGAAGTAGCGCAAGTGCTTAAATTACTTTCTAACCACCAACGGCTCTTAGTTTTATGCTGTATAAGTGAAGGTGAGATGACGGTGGGGCAATTAAATCAATCGGTTGATTTATCTCAATCAGCCTTATCACAACACTTAGCCAAGTTAAGAAATAGTGAGCTAGTCGCTACTCGTAGAGTTTCTCAAACAATTTATTACCGAATAAAAGATCCAAAAATAGCAACACTATTAAAATTTCTTCAAGATAACTTTTGCCCTGATATTTAGACAAGTTAACTAGGCTCTATTGAACTTTGATTTTATGAAAACCTAACAAGATTTTATTAACCGCTAATTAAAGCCCATAAAACGTAAAAACATTCCCCCCCCCTTAACTAATTATATCTTCAGCTATATTAGCAATTCGTGTTTCATGAACTACTATTAATGTGTAAATACAATTAATGGAAGTATAAGAGGGTAATGTGCATGTTTGGCTTTAGCAAAAATTCTGAAAAGCTTGAAGAGTTGATCAAAGAAAATGAGCAGTTAAAGTTAAAAGTTTCTTCATTAGAAAGTGAAGTTCAATCTGTCAAAGCAGAAAATAATCAAATAAATGAAAATGCTTCGTCTAGTAATGAAGAGCAATCTTTTCAACAAGAGGTTAGCGTGCTTTGTCTTGGCTCAGCCGATATAGTTAACAACATTTGTTCAGACTTTGCTAACACTTCCAATATGCTACTTCAGCATAGAGACAATTTTAAATCTTCAAGAGGCTTATTTGAAGATATCTTATCAATGTTAACGAACACCATCAGTTCCACTAAAAAGATCAGCAATGATACATTGAATGCCTCCACATCAGTTGATAACTTAAAATCTGCAACGTCAGGTATTAATGACTTTGTAAATATTATCAAAGGTATTTCAGACCAAACAAACTTACTAGCACTAAATGCCGCTATTGAAGCGGCTAGAGCGGGTGAGCAAGGAAGAGGCTTTGCCGTAGTTGCTGACGAAGTAAGAACACTTGCGCAACGCTCTGCTGAAGCATCTAATGAAATTTCAACGCTTATAGAGCAAGTTAACCAACAAATGGAAGAAGTGATTAGTGGTATAACTGAGGTTGGAGAGAAAAGTGGTGAAATTAGTGAAAGTACATCAGAGATAGAAAATACGGCTAATAATATCGTTGATATTTCTTCACAAATGTATGATGTTATAACGCACACTACTGATAATGCTTTCATGCAAGCGGTAAAGATGGAACACGTTATATGGAAGTTAGATGTTTATCAGATTATGCTTGGTGTTTCTCAAAAAAGTATTAGCGACTTTACTAATCACCAAACCTGTCAATTAGGACAGTGGTACTATCAAGGTGATGGCGCTTCGGCTCATAGTAATAAAAACAGTTTTCGATTACTTGAGTCCCCTCATGCAGAAGTTCACAGTCACGGAAATTCTGCCATGAGCGCAATGCAAGAGGGCAACACTGAACAAGCACTTAGAGAGTTATCTTTAATGGAAAGTAAGAGTGCTGACTTCATCAAAGCATTAACTAGCTTATCACAAGAGATTGAAAATGATTACGGTAAGTAAAGTAACAACTAACCTATTTATATTACAAATATTTTTTAAATAAAGCCTTATTAACAAAATAATTTACATTTAGTACAAAAAATAGCAAATAATTGACACATATTTGTTTTTTTCTATTCCAAATTCTCAAAATACTGATAAACTTAGACTAAAGTAGAAGTTAGATTAAAGTATTTAGTTCTTATATTTTTTTGTGTAACTCCATTAAGATTTGAACAACGCTTTAGCCAAAGCTTTTATTAGATGACTTTTTAGTCAATATATTTTATTCAGTAATCACATTTTATATATAACTAGCTGCACCCTAGGATTGGGTAGAATTTAAATGACTTCCCTTTAAGTACAATTAAAATAATACTTTTCGGATAAATATTTAATTCAATATATATGTTTTAGTCGATTCAAATAATACAAAGGAAGACAATATGTTAATTTTAACAAGGCGTGTTGGTGAAACATTAATGATCGGTGACGAAGTAACCGTTACAGTTTTAGGTGTTAAAGGAAACCAAGTTAGAATAGGTGTTAATGCTCCTAAAGAAGTTTCAGTACACCGCGAAGAAATTTATATGAGAATACAAGCTGAAAAAGACGGTCCAGAGGAAAGCTCTGGTAACGTATAAGTTTAATTTTTATTAGTTACGTTTGAATCCCTTTTGTTCAATCAAAAGATTAAAGCGCCAAAAAAGCACCTAAAGGTGCTTTTTTGGTTTTTATATAACGGTTTTTATATAAAGT
>JBMYWR010000049.1:0-19382 GCA_049607625.1 Colwellia sp. | reverse complement strand
GCACTTCTGTTGATGGTTTGGTTTATACTCGGCCAACGTTCCGACAATAAGGGCATAACATTTTGACGAATAAAGTTTCTGTCAAATCGGGTATCAGCATTCGACTCATCTTCAACCCAAGCAAGGTTTTTGCTTTGTGCATAACGCTCAATTTGATCACGCGTAATTTTTAATAAAGGTCTAAGTAGCTGATGATTTCCCAGCACAGAAACTTTTTCCATCGACGACAGACCTTTTAAACCAGAGCCCCTTTTCAACGCTAGTAAGAATGTTTCTGCTTGGTCGTCACTATGATGTCCCGTTAAAATTAACGAAGGGACTGTGTTTACACTTTGTAAGGCTTGATATCTTGCATCGCGAGCTTGCGCTTCAAGAGAGGTTTGTGGCTTTGGCTTTAAATTAACGTTAACGGTATTAAATTCAACTTGAACTGACATACATTGTTGCTTAGCAAACAACTGCCATTTATCTGCATTTTCGCTTAGCCCATGGTGAACATGACAAACGCTGATTGGATTTTGAAGAAGGTTTTGTTGCTTTAACGAAACTAAAGCATGTAATAAAACTTGTGAGTCTACTCCGCCGCTATAAGCGACAACGATAGGGCTATGGCAATTGAAACCTTGCAAAAAATCATCAAGGGACATTTCTATCATCGCATTTAGACTCAAAGGCTCTATTTAGGGCGTAAAAGAAGTAAAATATATTCTTTTATGCCCTTAATTTATAATTTTAGAATGTTTCGCCGATTTAACAATAACCGAAAGACATCAACTTATCATAACGTTTTTCAATTAACTGGCTTTCTGAAAGGCCGTCTAAATCTGCTAATGAAGACTTAATTGACTGCTTTAAAAATGCTGACATTTCATCAACTTCTCGATGTGCTCCACCTAATGGCTCTTCAACAATTGAATCAATCAATTCAAGTTCTTTAATACGCTGAGCTGTTATGCCCATTGCTTCAGCTGCATTTGGAGCTTTTTCAGCGGTTTTCCATAAAATAGATGCACAGCCTTCTGGTGAAATAACAGAATAGGTAGAGTATTTAAGCATATTTACTTTATCACCTACACCAATAGCTAATGCACCACCTGAACCACCTTCGCCAATTACCGTACAAACAATAGGAACGGTTAAACGTGACATAACCTTAAGGTTACGGGCAATTGCTTCACTTTGGCCGCGCTCTTCTGCACCAACACCAGGGTATGCACCTGGGGTATCAATAAAGGTAATAATTGGCATGTTAAAGCGCTCTGCCATTTCCATTAAGCGTAATGCTTTACGGTATCCTTCAGGGCGAGGCATCCCAAAATTACGCTTAACTTTTTCAGCTGTTGTTCTACCTTTTTGATGGCCAATAACCATAACAGGCTTGCCATCTAAACGTGCCGTACCACCAACAATCGCTTTATCATCAGCGTAGGCTCTATCGCCAGCTAATTCATCAAATTCAGTAAATATACGTGGAATATAGTCTAGTGTGTAAGGTCTTTGTGGGTGCCTTGCAACTTTAGCTGTTTGCCAAGGATCTAAATTGGCGAATATCTTTTTAGTTTGCTCACTATTTTTTTCACGTAATTGGGAAATTTGCTCTTCTAAATCAAGATCTAACTCTTGACCGTTGTTCACTAACTCAAGCTCTGCTATTTTTGCATCAAGCTCGGCAATGGGTAATTCAAAATCTAAAAAGTTTAATGACATATTGTTCTCGTATTTTCTCGCGCTTATTATCTGCTACAGCCGATAACTATGAATTATTTTTATACTTAGTTACTATGCTTTTATTACTTTAATTGCGTCTACATTTGTTAATTCATGCTTTGCTTACTTAAAGGATAAGGTAACATTGTTGTCACCTAAAAGCTCTTTTAAATCATATAATAACATATCAGCTGGACTAACTCTCCATTGAACACCAAGTTCAAGTACACCTTTCGCTTCTTCACGTTGGTAAAAAACACGAACAGGGCACGTACCTTCTTTATAGGGTGTTAGGGTTTGCTCAAGCTGATCCGTAAAACCTTCTGATACTAATGATCTATTCACCTCAATGTCTAAAGAAGACACGTAGTTTTCTCTGGCATCGGCAATGGTCATAATATCTCGGGCGGTCATTATATTACCTCCTGAGTAATCATCAAAGCTGACCTGTCCGCTACAGACTAAAATAGCATCATTAACGAGCAATTCTGCAAAATTATCGTAGTCATCTGGAAAAAGCCTGATATCCATTCGAGCACTTTTATCATCAAGTGTCACGAGGGCCCAACGTCTACCTCGTTTATTAACAAGAACTCGAACACCTATAACTAAACCAACGGCTACAGCCTGTCTATCACGACCTGTTGGCTGCATTCCAACTAAGCGAGATGAGGCATATTTTTTAATTTCAGGAAGATAACGGTTAACAGGGTGACCTGTAAGATATAAACCTAACGTTTCTTTTTCGCCATCTAGCCAAACTTCTTCAGCCCATTTTCTTACTTCTTTAAAGTGCTGTCTTTCTTGTGTGTCGTCATTTATTAGACCAAAAAGATCATTTTGCCCAAGCGCTTCTGCTTTCGCATGTTGCTCTGCGGCTTTAATTGCTTCAGGTAATGTTTCAAATAAAGCAGCTCTATGCGGTAGCTCTTTACCCTCTTCTGACAACTTGTACTTAGGCCCAAGCGCATCCATAGCGCCCGACTTTATGAGTTTTTCCAAGACGCGTTTATTCGTTTTCTTTAAATCAAGTCGAGCACAAAAATCAAATAAATCAACAAAAGGTCCACCTGCTTGCCTTGCTGCAATAATCGCCTCAATTGGCCCTTCGCCCACACCTTTAACTGCGCCGATACCATATACGATTTGATTATTGTCATTTACGGTAAATTTGTATTGGCCCGCGTTAACATCAGGTGGTAATAAATCTATTTCCATGTTGCTACACTCATCCACTAGCGTAACAATTTTTTCGGTATTATCCATATCAGCCGACATAACAGCCGCCATAAAGGGGGCAGGAAAGTGGGTTTTCATCCAAAGTGTTTGATAAGAAACTAAGGCGTAAGCTGCCGAGTGTGATTTATTGAAACCATATCCCGCAAATTTCTCAACCAAGTCAAAAATCTTCATGGCTAATTCGCCATCAACACCTCGAGCTATCGCGCCCTCTTCAAAACCAGCACGTTGCTTGGCCATTTCTTCTGGTTTTTTCTTACCCATTGCACGACGAAGCATATCTGCTCCACCAAGAGAGTAGCCTGCAAGTACTTGCGCAATTTGCATAACTTGTTCTTGGTAAAGAATAATACCGTAGGTAGGCTCTAAAACTGGTTTTAAATCTTCATGTTGCCAAGTTTCATCCGGGTAACTGATTGCTTCACGGCCATGCTTACGCTCGATAAAGTTATCAACCATGCCTGACTGTAAAGGCCCTGGTCTAAATAAAGCCACTAATGCGATAATATCTTCAAAGCAATCGGGCTTTAATTTATCAATTAACGATTTCATCCCGCTAGACTCTAACTGGAAGACCGCTGTTGTTTGTGAGGCGAGTAAAACTTTAAAACTGGCTTTATCTTCCAAATCGATAGTAGTGATATCAATGGGTTCTTTACCAGCTTTTAAAAGTTTTTCATCGGCCATTTCAATAGCCCACTGCAAAATAGTAAGCGTTCTTAGTCCTAAGAAATCGAACTTAACGAGCCCTGCATCTTCAACATCATTTTTGTCAAATTGGGTAACAGGGTTATTACCTTCGTCATCGCAATAAAGCGGTGCAAAATCGGTAATCGTTGTTGGTGAAATAACAACACCACCCGCATGTTTACCTGCGTTACGTGTGGTACCTTCTAAGATACGACACATATCAATTAGATCTTTTACGTCACTATCTTGTGCATATATTTCAGGAAGCTTTGGTTCTTCTTCGAACGCCGCTTTCAAGGTCATACCAGGAGTTGGCGGAATGAGTTTAGAAATGCGATCAACAAAACCATACGGATGACCTAATACACGGCCTACATCACGAATAACCGCTTTGGCAGCCATAGTACCAAAAGTAATAATTTGAGATACCGCATCACGACCATAAAGCTCGGCAACATGGTCAATTACCTCGTCACGTCTATCCATACAAAAATCGATATCAAAATCGGGCATGGATACACGCTCTGGGTTTAAGAAACGTTCAAAAAGTAAGTCGTATTCAAGCGGGTCAAGGTCGGTAATGTCAAGCGCGTAAGCAACTAAAGAACCTGCACCAGAGCCACGCCCTGGTCCTACAGGAATATTATTATCCTTACTCCATTGAATAAACTCCATTACGATTAAGAAGTAACCTGGAAACCCCATGTTATTTACAACTTCTAACTCTACCGCTAGGCGTTCATCGTAAGGTTTTCTAATTTCGGCAAAGTTATCAGCCGTTGTATCAAATAACTGCTTTAGTCTTTTCTCAAGACCTTTTTCTGAAACTTTAATGAAATAATCATTAATCGGTAAACCTTCGGTTGGAAAGTCTGGTAAAACATACTCCCCTAAACGAACAGTAACATTACAGCGCTTTGCAATTTCTACCGAGTTCGCTAACGCTTCTGGTATATCACTGAATAGTTCGCACATTTCTTCTTCTGAACGTAAGTATTGTTCAGTGCTATAGCGCTTAGGGCGTCGCTTATCATCAAGTGTAAAACCGTCATGTATGGCAACTCGAATTTCATGGGCGTCAAAATCTTCAGGCGATAAGAAAACAACTTCATTAGTTGCTACAACAGGAAATCCTTGTTGCTCTGCAAAGTCTACTGCTAGGTGTAGATAGTTTTCTTCATCAGTACGGCCTGTTCTTATTAGTTCTACATAAAAGCTATTATGAAAGTGTTGCTGATAAAAACTTGCCATTGAAAATGCTAGTTCATGATTACCTTTAATAAGCGCTTTACCAATATCACCTTCACGCCCACCAGAAAGAAGAATAAGCCCTTCTTTATGTTCAATAAGCCAGTCTTTATTAATAACTGCTCTATTTTGTAGATGACCACGCAGATAAGCTTTAGAGATCAATTCAGTTATATTTTTATAACCTACATTATTAGTCGTTATGATCACGAGGCGGAATAATTCATCACCAAGTTCATCACCCTTAACCCAGAAGTCACTCCCTATAATAGGCTTAACACCTGCGCCATGGGCTGCATGATAATATTTAACTAAGCCACATAAATTGGTTTGATCCGTTAAAGCGAGAGCTGGCATTTGATGTTCAACAGCTTTGGCTATAATAGGTTTTACCTTGTTTAAGCCATCGCACATAGAGTAATCACTATGAACACGTAGATGTACAAACTTAGGATCCTGCATTGATAAACTACTCTCCATTTTAACGACCTAATACACGAGCTACAGGTTTAAAACTTTGGCGATAACAATCTAATACGCCATGAATAACAATTTGTTCTAAATGATACTTGGTAGGGTAACCTTTATGTTTCGCAAAACCATATTGGGGGTATAGCTTATCTAGTTCAATCATTTCTTCATCCCTGACAACTTTGGCGATAATAGATGCTGCACTTATTTCTGCCACACGATCATCCCCTTTAACCACTGACTGGCTTGGTATGTCACCTTCTGATGTTTTAAATAAGGGGGTTCTATTACCATCAACTAAAACGTAATCAGGCACAACATCTAAACCTTCAACTGCACGTTGCATTGCTAACATGGTGGCATGTAGAATATTTAAGGTGTCTATTTCTTGCGGTGAAGCTCTACCGACAGACCAAGCTATGGCTTTTTCTTTTATTTCAATGGAGAGAGCATCACGCTTTTTATCTGTTAACTTTTTAGAATCCATCAAGCCCTCAATCGGGTTATCGGGGTCTAAAATAACGGCGGCCGTTACAACATCACCTACAAGCGGACCACGCCCTACCTCATCAACACCAGCAATAGCATAGGCAACAGGGTATTCAAATGGAGGGAAAATTTTCTTCTTAGTCATAACGACTTATTACTCTTAATCTAAAGGACTGGTAATTTCTATTAGTGGTTTTTATCTTTAAGTAAATCAATCACTGCATTTGCTGCTTGCTCGCTCGCATTTCTTTTTAAAGAAAGGTGAATATCATTAAAGTGACTATTCAATTTACTTTGATCTTTGTATAAACGTTCTTTCACAAGTGGAACAATATTAGAAGTGCATACCTCATCTTGTAAAAGCTCAGGTACTAATGTTTCATTTGCCAATAAATTAGGTAACGAGAACCAATTTAACTTCACTAGCATTTTGCCTAAATAATACGTTAAAAGGTTGAACTTATAACAGATAACCATTGGTCTTTTTATTAATGCCGCTTCTAAAGTTACTGTACCCGAAGCCATGAGTAAACAATCGCTCGCAGCCATAACCTCTTGAGTTTTTCCTATAACTAACTCTACAGGAAGCTCTGGTGCTAAAGATGCTTTTATTGCATTAAATTGTTCAGCTCTTTTCTCGCTTATCATAGGCGCAACCAGAACTAAGCTAGGGTCGTTTGCTAACAGTTCTTTTGCGCTTTCAAAAAAAGGCGCTAATAACTTTGCTAACTCCCCGCCTCGGCTACCAGGCATTAACGCTAATATTTTTTTATTTATCGGTAAGTTAAGCGACTTTCTAGCTTGGTGCTTATCGCTTACCATAGGTATATCATCAGCTAAGGGATGCCCTACAAACGTACAGGCAACATGGTGTTTATCATAAAACGTTTTTTCAAAAGGTAGTAAAGAAAGCACCATATCTGTTGCTTTATCTATTTTGAAAATTCTTTTTTCACGCCACGCCCAAACTGACGGGCTCACGTAATGAACAGTTTTAATTCCTTCCGCTTTTAACTTAAGTTCTAAGCCAATGTTGAAATCTGGAGCATCGATACCAATAAAGACATCGGGTTTACTTGATGTAAAATGTTCAACTAAAGTCTTTCTGACATAGAGCAGCCTTCTAATTCGACCCAGTACTTCAACGATACCCATGACAGCAAGCTCTTCCATTGAGAACATACTTTCAAAGCCTAAATCATTCATTTTAGGACCACCAATACCGACAAACTTTGCTTGCGGATAATGTTGTCGTAGCGCTGTGATTAGACCAGCACCTAAGGTATCACCAGAATGCTCACCTACAACAATGGCAAATGTTGGACTTAGCTTTGTATCTTGAGAAGGGAGAGGGTTAGTTGAATTGGTCACGATTAAACCCTTATTAGGTCGTAATATAAAGGCTTTACACTCTTAGAAGGAAAAGCAAATTTAATGATAAATATTGATGATACCACTCGAGGATAATCGTATCATCAAATACTTTTTGAGCTATCGAAATTCAGTCTATCTAATAATACCGCGAGTAGAGTTTTTGATTGAGTTAACAAAGGCATCTAATGCTGATGATTGTTCTAGCTCTTCGATTTGTGTAAGTGCTTCCTCAACAGAAAGCTTTTTACGGTAAATTGCTTTATAAGCACGCTTAATAGACAAAATAGTATCGCTTTCAAAACCACGCCTTTTTAGCCCTTCGCTATTAAGACCGAAAGGTTTTGCTGGGTGTCCAGAAGCCATAACATAGGCAGGAACGTCTTTTAAAATAATTGCATTAGCTGCAATAAAGCTATGAGCACCTACATGGCAGAACTGATGAACACCTGACATACCACCTAAAATAACATTATCACCAAGATGAACATGTCCTGCAATAGACGCATTGTTTGCCATAATACAGTTATCGCCTACCATACAATCGTGCGCTACGTGTGTGTAAGACATAAAGAGGTTATTACTACCTATTTGCGTAAGGCTATTATCTTGAATCGTGCCTCTGTGAATTGTACAACATTCTCTGAACGTGTTGTTATCACCTATTATAAGCTCTGTTAATTCACCCGCATATTTTAAATCCTGGCAGTCTTCACCAATACTAGCGAATTGAAAAATTCTATTATTTTTGCCCATTTTAGTGGGGCCATTTACAACAACATGAGAACCGATATGACAATTGTCACCAATAACCACATTGCCTGCAATATGCGTCCATGGACCAATGGTTACATTTTTCCCGATAATTGCACCAGGTTCGATAATAGCTTGGGGGTGTATCATGGTTTAACTCTTATATTTGGAAAATAAAAATTGAAATAAAGTTTAAAGAACTTTTCTTGCACACATCAATTCAGCACTACAAACAACCTTTCCATCAACTCGTGCTTCACCATAAAACTTCCCCATGCCTCGACGTTCTTTTATAAACTCAACATGCAAGTGTAATGTGTCACCAGGATAGACAGGTCTTTTAAATTTAGCTTTATCAATAGAGGCAAATAAGTAAATTTCATTTTCAACTTCACTTACTTTTGTCTTAAAACCTAAAATCCCTGTTGCTTGGGCTAATGCTTCTAAAATGAAAACACCCGGAAAAATAGCAAAGTCAGGGAAATGACCATTAAATACAGGCTCATTAATCGTTACATTCTTAATAGCATGCAAGTGTTTATTTGGCTCATAATCAACTACTTTGTCTACAAACAGCATAGGGTATCTGTGCGGGATTAGTGTTTTGATTTCATTTAAGTCAATCGTTCTTTTAATTGAGTCCAACTTTCCTTCCTTAATATATCTAATCAGATAAAAGATACATAACAAGATAAATACAATAATGTTATTTAGCTTAGTTAATCAAAGTGAATTACGAAAGTTTCTCACTTATCTTTATTGATTTTTCTGTTGTTTTAAAAGTTTAATCTGAGAGTAAGCTTAGTGTTTAAAGTAGCTGCTAGTTAGTACGCTTTTCTAATGCTTTAACACGACTAGTGAGTGAGTCGAGACGTTTGATCCTTGCGTTTGTTTTACGCCACTCTTTATTCGCTACAGCAGGTATTCCTGAAGAGTAAACTCCGCTTTCTGTAATACTTTTTGTTACCATCGCCATACCTGTAAAGAAGCAATTATCAGCAATACTAATATGGCCGTTAATGCCTACTAAACCCGCAATAGTACAGTTTTTACCAATAGTTGTACTTCCTGCAACCACAGAACAACCTGCAATGGCTGTATTTGCGCCAACAACAGAGTTGTGACCAATATGAACTTGGTTATCTAAAATAACACCATTTTCTATTATGGTATCATCTAAAGCCCCCCTGTCTATTGTTGTGCTAGCACCTATCTCTACATGGTTACCAACGACAACACTGCCAAGTTGAGGGATTTTCATCCACTTAACTTCTCTTGCTGTTGGAGCATAGCCAAAGCCATCACTACCAATAACTGTATTGGCTTGAATCAAACAATGCTCGCCAATACTTACCTCATGATAAATACTGATATTAGACCAAAGCTTAGAAGATGCACCAATATTGGCATTTTTACCAATAAAGCAATTAGCACCAATCTCAACATTGTCACCAAGCTTAACACCGGTTTCAATTACGGCATTGGCACCAATAGAAATATTACGACCTAACTTAACATCTTTAGCAACTACGGCACTTGCATGCACACCTTCGGCTGATTTTGGCGTAGTATCTAATAAATTTGCAAGCATGGCATAGCCCATATAGGGGTTACTCATTACCAGTGCATGTGTATAGCAATCGCTTAACGCGCTTTCATCTATAATAACGGCACTCGCATTAGTTTCAGCTAATTGTGACGAATATTTACTATTGGCAAGAAAAGCGACTTGCCCCTCTTGAGCTTTCGCAAGAGTGGCTAATGAATAGATTTGCGTTGTGGCAGGATTGGCTGAATCGCCATTTGGGTTAGCAATAAGTTTTGCGCCCAATTTATCAGCGATATCAGCCAACGTGTACTTTGGCATTTGTTTATCTTTATTACACATTAATATGTTTTTGCTCAGTAAGATGGTCTAGTTGATTTTACTTACTGCTTCAATTACATCTTCAGTAATTGTTAATTCAGGCTTAGCGTAAACAGATGCTTGACTTGATAAAATAAGGTCAAATTTTTCATCTTTAGCAATTTTATCAACCGCTTGTTTAACTAACGCTAAAATTTTATTTGTTTCTTCGTTTTGACGAGCACCGGTTTTTTGTTGAAATGCTTTACCTTTAACTTGATATTCTTGGTATTTTTCACCGATTTGCTTGTCTAGCTCAGCAATTTGTTCTTTGTTCATTGTCATGCTGTCACGCTTTTTCTTTTCTTGAAAATACTTAATGTCTTTTTCAAGTTGCGCTAGCTCTGCTTTTTCTGCTGAAAATTCTTCTTCAAGACTTTTCATGATATCTGCTGTTTGAGGAATTTTTCCCATAACTTCTTGAAAGTTCACGACACCAATTTTTTGATCAGCTGCCATAACAGAACTTGCTAAGAACATAGCCGATGCGGCTGTAGATATTGCGAATGTTTTGATTGATTTTTTCAACTTCTTTTCCTCGTTTATATAAATTTTTTTAAATGTTATGACTTTCATGTTAATTAATACGCCACAACAAACATAATATTATTGTGCACTATATCATGGTATTTAACTTTAGCTAAAGTTAATACCAGTTCGACTAAGTTATTACTTCTTACCTTGGCTCATTTTACTTTCGCACAACAAAGTCAAAAATAAGGTCAAAATTTTTTCAAAATGCTATAACTGTCTGGCAACTTATCATTTGATTGCTTATCGTGCAACACGATAAGCAATAAAATAGCTTATACCCTTGCTATTCTATGAATTTATCTGGCTAGAACGTTTGTCCGATGTTAAAGCTAAAGAAAGCAGTATCATCACCTTCCTCTTCTCGTATCGATTTAGCGAAACTAAAAATCATTGGCCCCATTGGCGATAACCATTGAATAGATATACCGCCCGAACTTCTAAAGCGACCAGGGTCAGAGAAATCATCTAATGTAGAGAATTCCGCTAGATTCATATCTTCATAATCAGCCATGTCGAATTCAGTATCCCAAACGTTACCAATATCTACAAAGAAGCTTGTTCTAACACTGTTTTCAAAACTTTCATCTAAAAACGGCGTTGGTACGATTAATTCAACACCACCAATCGCCATCGCATTACCACCTACTGAACGTGGTGAAATTTGCAAATAGTCGTGATCAGGTCCTAAACAACATGCCGAACCACCCGTTGGGTTAGGTGTTCCCCCGATAGGTGTTGGGAATCGATAAACAGCATGCGGGCCAATGGTATTGTTTTCAAAGCCACGCATTGTACCAGCGCCACCCGCTCTAAAGTTTTCCCAAAATGGTAACAGTTGATCGTTACCATATTTTTCACCGTAACCATTACCGTAACCTAACTTAGCTCGTGCTAGCACAGTCCATTTTTGATTACGTGTTAACGGGAAGTAGAACTTGGTATCAACATTTAATTTAAAGTACTGTACATCTGAATTAGGTGTTGTCGCTTTAAAGTTAACGCTTTGTTGAGAACCTGCTGTTGGGAACGTACCACGGTTTAATGTTGAACGAGAAAGCCCAATGGATGCATCAAAATTTTGAAACGCTAAAGGCGCATCAGGGTTATCAGGATCTGAATGTAAGTCATAGAAGTCTTGAATTTGCTCATAAGACTCTAATGAAGTGATTTCGTTATTCTTATATCCCACACCAAAATTTAAACGTACATACTCATTAATTGGGAAACCCCAGTTAAGACCTACACCCCAAGTTTTGTTGTTATAGTCTTCTAAGTTTGCACTACCTGCGTCAAACGCTTGGAAAAACACTGTTCCACCTAAAGAGACGCCATCAACAGTAAAGTATGGATCCGTATAAGAGATACTTGCATTTTTAGAGTAAGTATTAGTACTTAAGTTAAGACCTAAACGGTTACCTGTTCCTAAGAAGTTATTTTGTTGAATACCTGCATTTAAACTTAATTTAGTTTGTGAACCGTAACCTACACCAGCAGTAAATGAACCAGATGCTTGCTCTTTAACAGTAAAATGTACATCAACGATATCATCTTCACCTGGTACTTGAACTGTTTCAAACTCAACTGTTTCTAAATAAGGTAAACGAGATAGTCTTGATTTCGAGTGTTCGACAGAGGCATTAGATAACCAAGCGCCTTCTATTTGCCTTAATTCTCGACGTAAAACATTATCTGATGTAACACTATTACCGCTAAAGGTAACCTGGTTTACATAAATTCGCTTACCAGGGTCGACTGATATCGAAAGTTTTACAGTTTTATCTTCATCATTAATCTCAGGGATGGTCGTTACTTTAGGGTAAGCGTAACCATAACGACCTAAGAATTTACTGATAACCTCTTCGGTATAAGTTACTTCTGCACCGTTGTACAACTCTCCTGGTTGAAGAGGATTAATGGCATTTATGGTGTTATCAAAACCAGCTAAGTCACCAATAAAATCAACGTCACTAATATTATAAGTCTCTCCTTCGGTTACGTTCATTGTAATGTAAACAGCTTCTTTATCAGGCGTCATTGACACTTGAGTTGAATCAATTTTAAAACGTAAGTAACCTCTATCAAGGTAGTAACTTGTAATGGTTTCGATATCACCTTGCAATGTTTGTTTTTGGTATCTATCTTGCGCCATAAAGTCCCACCATGGAGAACCATAGGTTAACTCTATTTTGTCTAGCACTTCTGCATCAGAGAAAACTTCGTTACCAACTACGTTAATTTGTTTAATAGCGGCTGCATCACCCTCGGTAAAGGTGAACTTTAAACTCACTCGGTTTCTTGGTAGGTGAACAATTGTCGCTTTAACATCAGCATTGTACTTGCCAACACTATGGTAGAAGTCTTCAAGACCCATTTCTATGCCATCAATAACGGTACGATCAAGTGGTTCACCCACTCTAATGTTACTACCATCTAGACTTTCAGTAAGTTGCTCATCTTTTAAGTCACTATTACCTTCAAAAGAAATATCAGCAATAGTTTCTCGTTCACGCACTAAATAAATAATTCGGTTACCGTCTTGGTATACGCGAATATCATTAAAGTGGCCAGACTTAAACAATGTTTTTACTGATTGAGAAATACGAAATTCATTTAATGTATCGCCAACATTAAATGGTATATGTGTTAAAGCAGCACCAAGTGCTACACGTTGCAGCCCCTTAACTTCAATATCTTCAACTTGAAATTCTTCTGCAGCTTGTAGGTTTGTTCCCCAAGTAGCCAATAATGCGGCTAAAACAATTTTTTTTATGTTCATAACTTATAGCTTAATACTTCTTTCATTCTGCAAGGTGGCTTTTAGTTGTTATGACTAAAGTCCCGACTGGCTGTGCTTGTTTGTCTTATTTAATCCATTGTTCTTTGTTATGGATTTACCCCAATATTCGGCTAAAATCATTGGTAATAGCTATTGCCATTAATCCAATTAAAAGTAGTGCGCCAAACTTAAATCCTACTTCTTGTGTTTTTTCAGAAACAGGCTTACCAGTTATAAGCTCTATAACATAATAGAGTAAGTGCCCGCCATCAAGTACTGGAAGCGGCAAAAGGTTAATTATTCCTAAATTAATGCTAATTAATGCTAGAAAGCTTAAAAAATAAACGAATCCATGGCCTGCACTATCACCTGCTCCCTGCGCAATTGATATAGGCCCACTTAAATTCTTAACGGATACATCGCCAGTAACCAGCTTTACTATCATATCAAAACTTAAAGAGATTAAGTGCCACGTTCGTTTCACACCTTCAAAAAACGAATCGATGACACCATACGCTATTTCGACTCGATATTCACCCGGCCATTCATCTATTTTTGGCAAAACTCCAAGAAAGCCGGTCTTAACTCCCTTGTGCTCTCTACTTCCAACGATAACTTTAATAATTAAATCAACATCATTTCGTTTAACACCCAATGATACCTCTTGGTTTGCAGATTGTTTTATTTTTTCCGTAAAAGTTGCCCAACTGTCAGCAAAAGCTTCGCCATTAATGCCTATTAGTTTGTCACCCTTTTGTAAACCGAACTTTTCTGCAGGGCTGTTTTCTGTAATGACGGCAATTTCATTATGAATTTTGGGTCTAAAAGGCGTAATACCTAAGCTCGTTAATGCTGACATTTTTTCTGGAGCATATTGCCAGTTTGTGGTGTCAATTTTGGTTGAGGATACTTGTAAACTATCGAGTAATTTTGTCTCTATAATAATTTCATCACTACCTATTTCCCCTATAAGCGCCAAATTTACATCTTGCCAGTTTTTCGTTTTTTTACCCGCTACAGAAACAATAATGGCTTCTTGAGGTAATTGAGATTTTTGTGCGATAGATTGAGGTTGTACACTACCTATAACGGGTTTGATACCTGGCACACCGATGAGGAACATAAGATAGAAGGCAAAAATAGCAAAAAGGAAATTAGCGAGGGGACCCGCTGCGATAATTGCTATACGCTGGTATACAGACTTACTATTAAAGGTTTGGTGTTTTTCTGATGCTGGAACATCTTCTACTCGGTCATCGAGCATTTTCACATAACCGCCTAGCGGTATAAGAGCAACGACATACTCGGTTCCTGTTGAGCCAGTTTTACGCCAAATAGTTCGACCAAAGCCTACAGAAAAACGAAGCACTTTCACGCCATTTTTTCGAGCAACCCAAAAATGACCATATTCATGGACCGTAACTAAAATACCTAAAGCAATAACAAAAGCTAAGATATTTCTAATAAAATCTAACCAAAAAAAATCTAACATACTACGAGATGCATTAAACCTTGTTATTGTTGTTATTTGAGTATTATTGTTGTGCTGGCTCTAACATATCTGCTGAGCCTTCAGCGTTATTTACAAGATATTGTTTAGCGTACAAACGAACCCTTGTATCTAATGCGATGACTTCTTCTATAGAAGTTACCTTTTCTAAGACAAATTTTTTGACGGAAGTTTCATTTATTTTATAAATATCTGTAAATTTTATTTCTTCATTTAAAAAAGCTTCTACAGCGACTTCATTCGCAGCATTTAATGCTGTACAAGCCGCTTGCCCCTGCTTACATGCTTCAATAGCCAATTTAAGGTTCGGATATTTATCAAAGTCTGGTGCTTCAAACTCAAAGGCTGGAGTATTAAAAAAATCTAAGGGCTCTACGCCACTCGTTATTCTTTGTGGAAACGCCAATGCATGGGCGATTGGTGTTTTCATGTCAGGATTACCAAGCTGCGCAATGACAGAGCCATCTTTATATTGCACCATAGAATGGATAGTGCTTTGCGGATGTAAAACGACTTTAATATCTTCTTCTTTCAAATTAAACAGCCATTTGGCTTCGATAAATTCTAACCCTTTGTTCATCATCGTTGCAGAGTCAACTGAGATTTTTCTACCCATAGACCAGTTTGGATGAGCACAAGCTTGCTCAGGGGTGACAGTTTCAAGCTTCTCTTTGTGCCATGTTCTAAATGGACCGCCTGACCCCGTTAGTAACACTTTACTAATTCCATGATCAATAAGCTCGCATTCACCTACTTGGTTTTGCTGTGACTCAGGAAGGCACTGAAATATTGCGTTATGTTCACTATCGATTGGTAATAATTGTGCGCCGTATTTTTTTACTGCTTCAATAAAAATTGCACCGGATGTAACGAGGGCTTCTTTATTTGCTAGTAATACTCTTTTACCTGCTTTAACCGCGCTATAGGTAGGTATTAAACCTGATGCACCCACAATAGCCGCCATAACTGTATCGGTATCAGCCGCACTAGCAATACTAGATAATGCCTCTGTACCGAATAGAACATCAATATCACTGATATCTGCAGCAGCTAGTTTTTGCGTTAGTTGTAAAGCATGCTCTTTAGACACAACCACAACCTGTTTAGGTGTAAATTCTAAGCATTGCTTAAAGATGAGTTCTACGCTCGAATGAGCTGACAAGCTTACAACCTTAAACTTATCTGGATGCAATCGTATTACATCCAACGTACTACAGCCAATAGATCCTGTAGAACCTAAAATACAGACATTTCTTATCGAAGGTGATGGTTGTTGCATTATTACCAGCCGAACGAGATATAACAAAGCGCGAAAATAGGTGCCGTCGCTGTTAAGCTATCTATCCTATCTAAAATGCCACCATGTCCCGGTAATATCGAGCCACTGTCTTTAATACCGGCTTCACGCTTAAACATACTTTCACTTAAATCACCTAGTACAGAAACGACTGATATAACAGCAGTAACACCTAAAGCTGTAAGCATTTGAGCAGTGCTAAAATACATAAAGTAACCCGCCACAGACGTTAATACACAAGCACAAACAACTCCGCCTAAAAAGCCTTCAAAGGTTTTACCAGGGCTTACATTGGGCATTAATTTATTCTTGCCCATCGACTTACCGACAAAGTAAGCGCCTATGTCGGCACTCCATACAATTAAAAATAAAAACATAATTAACTGTGCACCTTGGTATGAATCAACAGCGTAATCATGACTTCTTATTAAAACGAATGCAGCCCATGTAGGAATTAAAGTTAACCAGCCAAATGCCGCCTTAAGTGCGCAGTTAGAAGACCAAGTATTTGTTAATTTAGGGTAAAGTAGCATCAAAATAGCAGCAACGGCCCACCAAGAAACACTTCCCCAGAGTAAGTAAACAATCACGTCATTGACAACAAAGTGTTCTAACCAAAAGTTTGATAATGGAACTTGCCACCATAGTCCAGCAATAAAGACGACTGTAGTCGCAACAAAGGCCAATCGTTTAATGGTGGTAGTTAACCCCATAAAAGGCCCCCACTCCCAAGCGCCAATAGAAACGACTGCTAATAGAAATAGGGCAAAATAATTTAGTGGCAAATAAAAAATAGCCAATATTGCTGCAGGTCCAATAACCAGAGCGGTAAGAATACGTTGTTTTAACAAGAGCTGTCCTTTTTCTAAATAGAATTTACAAGTGACCTGCCTTTAAATGCGCATGTCGTTATTATTTTTATTTTACTTATGATATTTTGTACTGTTACAGCTTTGCAGTAACATTAACCTGTTCGCCTGTTTTACCAAAACGTCGCTCTCTTGAGTCAAACGTCTCTAACGCAACTTCGAACGCATTATCATCGAAATCAGGCCATAGTGTTTCCGTAAAAACCAATTCTGCATAAGCAGCTTGCCAAAGTAAGAAGTTACTTATTCGGTAATCACCGCCTGTGCGAATCAACAAATCAAGTTCAGGTAAATCGTTCAAACTAATATGCTTTGTTAATAGATCTTCGTCAATGTCATCTATTGCCAACACTGACTGCTCTACCTTACTAGCAATTTGCTTAGTTGCATTAACAATGTCCCATCGACCACCATAATTTGCAGCTACCGAGAGAACTAATCCCGTGTTATTAGCCGTTAACTCTTGTGATGCTATAATGTTGCGTTTAAGTTTTTCTGAAAAACGTGATAAATCACCAATCACTTGAAAACGTATATTATGTTTATGCAGCTTTTTCACTTCTTTAGTGAGAACCATCATAAACAAATCCATGAGTACACTCACTTCTTGCTCGGGTCTTTGCCAGTTTTCACTACTGAAAGCGAATAAGGTTAAAGCTTCCACTCCAACCTCTTGTGCCTTACTTACTGTAGAGCGAACTGACGAAACCCCTGCTTTGTGCCCACTGACTCGCTTTTTTCCTTGTAATTGAGCCCAACGCCCATTGCCATCCATTATGATAGCTATGTGCTTAGGTATTACATTGTCAATTTTTTCAGTTGTCATATTTACTGATAGCCTAAAGCTTACTTAAATTTCCATTAATTCAGCTTCTTTACTCGCTAAAATATCATCGACTTGTTTTATAAATGTATTGGTAATTTTTTGAATTTCATCTTCCGCTTGATGATGTTCATCTTCGCTGATTTCTTTATCTTTTAACAAGCTTTTAAAGTCAGAGTTTGCATCACGACGAATATTTCTAATCGCTATTTTGCCACCTTCAGCTTCACCACGAACCACTTTAACTAAATCTTTACGACGTTCTTCTGTAAGCGGTGGTAAAGGAATACGGATAAGCGTTCCATTAGATTGTGGGTTTAAGCCAAGATCTGACTTCATAATTGCTTTTTCTACAGCAGAAATCATCCCTTTATCAAAAATAGTTACAGATAAGTTACGCGCATCAGGTACCGTAATATTACCCACTTGGCTTAATGGTGTTTCCATACCGTAGTAGTCAACTGTAATATTATCTAATAGTGAGGCATGGGCTCTACCCGTACGAACCTTTTTTAAGGTGTTTTTCAAAGATTCAATACTTTTACTCATGCGATCTTGCGCATCTTCTTTTATTTCATCAATCACAATAAATTCCTGTTTTATTTTTTAAATAATCTAAACTATTTTTGCCTTTAAACTAGGCGCTTTATGTCTCTAGACAATGTGTGTATTAGTTACATTTAGTGACCAATAACTGTCCCTTCGTCACCACCCATAATCACTGATTTTAATGCGCCAGGCTTATTCATATTGAATACGCGCAGTGGCATATTGTGATCACGTGCTAAGGTAAATGCTGCTAAATCCATTACCTTTAATTCTTTATCTAATACTTCGTCATAAGTTAATGAAGAGTACAATTCAGCTTCCGGGTTTTTCACTGGATCTTCAGAGTAAATACCATCAACTTTAGTGGCTTTTAAAACAGCATCTGCTTCAATTTCAATGCCTCTAAGACACGCCGCTGAGTCTGTTGTAAAAAATGGGTTGCCGGTACCAGCAGAGAAAATAACAACGCGACCAGACTTTAATAAGCTAATTGCATTCGCCCAGTTATAACGTTCACAAACACCTGCTAAGTCGATAGCAGACATTAAACGTGTATTAACAAAAGCACGATGAAGTGCATCACGCATTGCTAAACCATTCATTACGGTTGCAAGCATACCCATTTGGTCGCCAACTACACGGTTCATTCCAGCTTGTGCTAAACCAGCACCACGGAATAAGTTACCGCCACCGATAACAAGGCCAACCTGAATACCCATTTCAACCAACTCTTTAATCTCTTGCGCCATACGGTCAAGTACTTTTGGATCGATGCCGAAACCTTCATCGCCCATAAGCGCTTCACCACTAAGTTTAAGCAATATGCGTCTGTACGTAGGTTTGATATGGGTAGTCATAAAAAATATCCCTGTGGGTAATAAGTCAGTATAAGTTAATTATACTGAAACTATCTTAAAAAATTACGCTATTTTAATACTTTTAGTCGGTTCACGAAAGCTTAATGTTAAAAAACTTAAAAATGTTCACTTTAATCTTAAACCATACAGCACTATAAACATTTAAATTTGCTAAAAATCGCGATTTAACAGCCTTAAATTTTGCCTTGAAAATAATTCGTTTCAATACCAATTTCAATTAATATGTGATCATTTCTACTTGTTAAAATCACCAACTACTTCGTTATTTCTTT
>JBMYWR010000048.1:0-19409 GCA_049607625.1 Colwellia sp. | reverse complement strand
GGTTCAAAGCCCTAAAAACAAAATTAAACCAGTATTTACCTTGCAATCTGCTACCGTAAAAGTGTTATACACCAATAAATCTGCTGTTTACATTACTGGTTTACCTGATAAAAATCATACGGTTGTTAAAGAAGGACTACATCGCTTTGTTTCAGGACAGTCTGTTCACTCACTTACTGGTGAAGGGCTCAAATAATGATAAGTTCATTTGTAAAAAATGGCAGATTAATGTCATTGACCATTGTTTTATTAATTGTTTCCGGACTAGGCGCTATCTCCACTATGCCCAGAATGGAAGACCCTCGCATGACAAACAGGATGGCAAGTGTTTTAACCCAATACCCAGGTGCTAGTGCTGAGCGCATAGAAGTACTGGTTACAGAAAAAATTGAACAAAAGCTTAGAATTTTACCTGAAATAAAGTTAATTCAGTCCGTTTCACGCCCGGGTATTTCTGCGGTTTCAATTGAATTACTCAGTGAAGTAACTGACCCCGCTCCTGTATGGTCTAAAGTGAGAGATTTATTAGGTGATGTTGCCCCATTTTTACCCCCTAACGCACTTAAACCGATATTACGCGATGACAGAACTTATGCATTCACACAACTCATTGCGGTTAACTGGCAATACGACGATGAAACCGATATAGCCAGTCTTGGCCGGTTTGCTAAAGCATTACAAAACCGATTGCGTTTAGTACCTGGCACCGATTTAGTTACCTTATTCGGCGAAGGACAAGAAGAAATCCTTGTTGAAGTTGAGCAAGCTCAAAGCCGAGCTTTACACCTTTCTAACCGTGAAATTTCTCGTGCAATTCAGATGTCTGACGCCAAAGTTTCGGCTGGGCAGTTAACCAACAAGCACAATCAAATGCAAGTTGAGTTAGTAGGCGCTTTTGATACCATAACGCGCATACAGCAGATCCCTATTAGTCACAATGATTCAGGCAGTATTTTACAACTTGGCGACATTGCAACGATAAGCAAAACACTTGCTTGGCCGGCCTCTGAAATAGCTATTATAAATGATAAACCCGCATTAGTTGTTGCTACGCGCATGTTACCTAACTTGCGTATAGATAAATGGACAGCTCAAGTCGATGAAGTGGTTAGTCAATTCAATAAAGAGTTACCGCAAAACATTGGCACTGAGGTTTTATTTTCTCAAAATAAATATACTGAAGAAAGGCTTACCAGCTTAGTTGAAAACATTGCCCTTGGCTTTGTGTTAATTTGCTTGGTTTTATTGCTTACTTTAGGTTGGCGTTCTGCTCTTATTGTAGGAGCTTCACTACCGTTGACCGTTTTGTTTACCCTATCGTTTATGAGCTTCTATGGTATTCCTATTCATCAAATGTCAGTGACGGGCTTAGTCGTCGCACTGGGCATCATGGTAGACAATGCCATTGTCATGACTGATACTATTCAAACAAAGCGACAACAAGGCTTTCGCCGATTAGCCTCTGTTTCTTATGCTGTAAAGCACCTTTGGTTACCCTTATTGGGCTCTACTTTAACAACCATTCTTGCTTTCATGCCTTTAGTTTTAATGCCTGGGGCTGCTGGAGAGTTTGTTGGCGGCATTGCTTATAGTGTAATTTTTTCACTTATCGGTTCGTATCTTATTTCGCATACCATTGTCGCTGGTTTAGCAGGACGATTTCTGCCTAAAGGCAGTGTGAGTAGTAGTAATTTAGAAGCTGACACATCTGTTCAGCAACATAAAAAAAATACAACAAGCCAAGCCAAGTGGCATAGTGCAGGAATCAACTTTCCGCGTTTAAATATAGCTTTTGCCTCTTTGCTTAATGTGGCATTAACATATAAGAAAACCACCATTATTCTTGTTTTTACTTTACCGCTGCTTGGTTTTGTTTTCTCAAACCAGTTGCAAGAGCAGTTTTTTCCACCTTCCGATCGAGACATGTTTCAAATTGAATTATTTCTCCCCGCCCAAGCGAGTATTATTAAGACAAGAGAAGCTACAGATACAGTAACTCAATATTTAAAAGTACAAGACGGTATTAAGCATGTTAGGTGGTTCATTGGGAAAAATGCGCCCTCTTTTTATTACAATTTAATGCCTAATAAAGATGGCTTACAGAATTATGCTCAGGCGATGGTGACCACAGAAAACCTTACCGATGCTAATCGCCTCGTTCCTGCGCTACAAACTGCACTTGATAAACTAGTGCCTCAAGCGCAAATTCTGGTTAGAAAGCTCGAACAAGGACCTCCTTTCAACGCGCCAGTAGAGCTAAGAGTATTCGGCCCCAACTTAGATACATTACAATCTGTTGGCAATGATTTAAGAAACATAATGACGCAAACCGAGGATGTCATTCACACCAGAATGTCTTTACAACCAGGCATGCCAAAAGTATGGGTAAATGCAGACGAGTCGGCTGCATCACTTGTTGGTTTATCATTAATTGATATTGCGAACCAATTGCAAAGTACTTTATCTGGAGACCTTAATGGCTCTATTATAGAGTCAACTGAGTCGATACCTGTGCGAGTTAGGACAGCAAATACTAATAAAAATCAAGTCGCAGACTTAGCTAATATTAATTTAATTACCCCTTTATCAGCTTCTAATAATGCGCAAGAAAGTAATACCTTAACAACCATTCCATTAACAAGTATTGCTGATTTATCATTAAAACCTAGTCGAGGCGCTATTCCTCATAGAGATGGTTTTAGAGTGAATGTTGTTGAAGGATATATTACTGCCAATGTTCTACCTTCCGTTGTTTTAGCCCGAATACAACAAAAACTACAAGAACTTAATTACCAATTACCTTCGGGGTACAAACTAGAAATTGGTGGTGAGTCTGCGCAGCGAAATCAAGCCGTTGGTGAGTTACTTGCCAGTGTAGGGGTTATTCTTACTTTATTAATCACCATTGTCGTGCTTTCATTTAACTCTTTCAGGTTAGGTGCAATTATCTTCTTCTGTGCATTTCAGTCAGTCGGTTTAGGGTTATTGACAATTTATTTATTTGATTATCCTTTTGGCTTTACCGTGATTATCGCTTTACTCGGCTTAATGGGCCTAGCCATTAATGCTTCAATTGTGATTATTGCAGAGCTAAAAAGTGATAAAGAGGCGGTGCAAGGTGATACGGGTGCCATAATCAAGGGGGTTCAAAGTTGTACAAGGCATATTACCTCTACCACTATCACCACAGTTGGCGGTTTCTTACCCCTGATACTGGCTGGTGGCGGTTTCTGGCCTCCTTTCGCAGTAGCCATAGCTGGAGGAACCGTATTAACCACCTTGCTTTCGTTCTTTTTCGTTCCTGCTGCATTTACATTGTTTAGTCGGCAAAAGCCTTTTGAATTAGCACAGCAACTGGAAGGCTAGTGAAATAGCGGCTTTGTTGTAGGTTAGAATATTCTGGAAGTTTATTTGGGTAAGAACAAGACACAAGCCCGTTTTGCCCGCAGATGTACAAGATAAGTGCGGATGAGACACTAGAGATTCAGGGGTAAGTTCACAAAACAAGACACCAAAAATGATTAAACCGTTGTAAGCTGGCCTTCAGGCATACAAAACTAACATGACCTAGCATTTGTTTAAATCTCGTTGCGATACGCTTGTAAGTATAAATACTCACCTACCACCTTAACAACCACCGGTGCAAATCACTTTTGTAGGAGCGTGCTTTAGCCGCGATCTCTTTGTTAACAAATTAGCGACTAGAGATCTCATGCGAATTACACTGATTAGGCGAATTAAGAAACGTCTTGAGTAAGGTCAAGTGAACAAGCCGCTTTGCCCGCAGATGTACAAGATAAGTGCGGATGAGACACTAGAGGTCAGGGGTAAGTTCACAAAACAAGACACCAAAAATGGTTAAAATCCTTTGCGCTGTACTTGTTAACCTGAGGCTCACCTACAACAGCAAAAACCACCGGTGCGAATCACTTTTGTAGGAGCGTGCTTTAGCCGCGTTCTCTTTTTCTCAACAAATTTTCGACTAGAGATCTCATGAAAAAGTAGCACATTTAATTAACGGAATGGGTATAACTATATTTTACTAAAATGAATTTCAACTAGGTTTATCTATATTTTTCAATCTGCTTTGATGTTTTTTATACAGGAGGTGCGCACAAATCGTGAATAAAAATAGAATAGAGACTATAGAAAGTGCTATATAGGTAGAGCTTAAGGTGAAATCTAACGGAAGAAAGTTTTTGAGCCAATCCATGAGCATAGTAATAAAGTCCTTTTAGGTTAAGTAGCTGAAGAGTAATCCAAAAAAGCCACTAAAATTGATTATATACAATAATCCATCTGATTCAACATTTGTATACAACTTAATCACTTTTGTATGACATTTAACTATAGGTTTCGCTATTTTGTGCACGAAACCTATATGACAAGTTTTCTACTCTTCGAAATACGTACCCCAGCCGTCGTAATCTACTCCGCATTTTTGAGCGAGTTCATACATGGATTTCGTTTCTTTTAGGATGATATCTAAATCAAGCATTTGTTCCGTGACAATATCAAAAGCAAAAACTTTTTCACCACTTTCAAGTTCAGCCTCTTCTGGATCTTCAACTTCAAAGCCTAACTTAAAAGCTGCAATTGCTGCTTTTTCTAAAACATCAAAGTCTGTACTAGCAAAGTGATGCTCTAGTGTATGATAAACCTCATCATTGGTGCCATCACTAAGAAGCTCTTCTACAAGCTGTTTGCTGTGGTCTAACCATTCTTGTAATTCTTCTGCCATTTTTAATACCTTTTCTAGGGGCTGTTGCTATTTATTATAGCTTGATATTTCTAAATTCAGTTCGTCAATTTTGTTTGCCATTAAGCGATGCGTGTCATCGGCAAAATCTCGGATATTCTCTTCTTTATCGATATAGATAGGATCTAATAATTCTATAACAACTTTAGTGTTATGCCATCGACCCAATTTAATATTACCAACTTGATTGCTTGCACATACAGGCACAATAGGAACACCCGCTTTATATGCCGTTCTAAACGCACCTGTTTTAAAGCGCAGCAAGCCACGTCCTCGACTTCGCGTCCCTTCTGGAAACATCCAAATAGAGAGTTTCTTTTTTCTTACTTTATTAGCGGTAAGCTCAATGGTTCCAAACGCTTTAGATTTATTTTGACGGTCTATTAATATGTTACCCGTTAACCAATACATTAGGCCAAAAAACGGGATCCAAACCAAACTTTTTTTACCTACGCTTACTGTGCCTGGCAAAATAGCATTTGCCAGCGTCATTACATCATAATTATTTTGATGGTTGGCAACATAAACAACAGGGCCAATATCCTTGACACTATCTGGGACTTTTACTTCAACAGACACACCCACTAAAGCGGTAAGCTTGCCTACAAATTGACAAGTGTAATACACATTATCTCTATGAAATGGCCTTAATAAGCTATAAACACATGAAAACACTGAAATCAAAATCATGGAAACGGCTAGAATAATTAGCCTGATAATAGACAACAAAAGGACACCTAATAGTATGAAACAAAATATATTCTGGGATTATATACTTTATATGCACCAGTATAAACATTTGAGTAGTTTAAGCTGATAACCGTAGGGGGGATTTATGATTAATGTGCCATTAGTGGTGTTTTTCAAGCGTAGCTGCGCTGTAAACTTAAATTATATATTAAACCACCGAACTCCAAATTAGTTGCAATGAAATTTTTTAAGTTTTAAGTTTTAAGTAAAAAATTAACTTTTCTCATGCAAACTGAAAACTCTTGTCTATACTTAATTTTAAGTTTGTTTACTTTCAAAACCAACTATTTTCCAAGCTTTTTAACCTTCTGTTTTAAAACTAAAAACTAAAATCAATGAGGTGTAATGTGAGAGTTATCGTTGCTATTAATTTTATCACTGTTTTCTGCGTAGCCTCATGTAATGTGCTTGCATTTGATAAGGGGTTAGCAAATATCGAAAGTTCAAATTCGGCTCCATTAAACACCTCCTCTTTATCGGCTCAAGCAGAACCATCTAGTAGTTTAGCTAACTATGCTAGCTATAGCAAAACAACTCAAGACTCTCAATTAAATGGTTTTTTTGAATTTAACTATGTTAGCGTTGAATTTAATGCAAGTTATAGCGATATGCTTATTAGCAACACAGCTCCTGTTGTTAACATACAAAACAATGATAAGGCATATTACCTTCAAAGTAAGATCAGCTTACCTAGCAGTAGTCACTTTAATATTGCAATGACGGCTAGTTTCAACCAACAAGATGAAAAGCAAAATAGTTTCCAGCAAATCCCTTTAACCAACAGCTTTTTTATTATAGAAAAACATCAAAGTGCCCATTATGGTTTGATAGGTAACTATTCTTTCTCTTCTGCTTGGCAAGTAACGGGAGGTGTTATTCATTCTTTACCCGTATTAGAGTCAGCTGAAGTAGAAGCCAATAACTTAGCTATTATTGGCACTACTTATAATTTTTAAATTCATAACACTAAAGTACCTTAACAACTGTGTAATTGTGCAAAGCTAGGCAGCAACGTTAAACATGTAGCCACGTCCCCATACAGTTTCTATTGCACCATTTTTCACTCCTCGAATACTCAGTTTATCTCGTAACTGAGACATTCTTACGTCAACAGTTCTTTCGCTTCCGTTATAAGCTCTGCTAAGTAAAGAGGAATAAATTTCTTCTCGGCTCATTACTTTTCCGGCATTTTTTGCTAGCAACATAAGCAACTTAAATTCAAAGAAAGTTAAAGGGACTTCTGTGTTCTTCACTTCACATTTTTGTGACTGAGGAAATAGAGCGATATCACCAATCAAAATTTTATCCGGTGAAGTCACATAGTTGCTCTCGCAACGTTTCAACAGCGCTTTAACTCGACATAAAATAATATTAAATGATACAGGCTTCACTAAAAACTCATCAACACCTATATTAAAAGCCGATACCTGAGCTTGCTCACTACTAGACGTAGCAACAACCATAAGAGCACCTTCATAAAACGTTCTAATTTCTCGAACAGCAGACAGCTTATCTTGTGAGGTCGTACCTATTTCATAGATAACTAATTTAGGCGCATTTTGCACAATGCTCTCTGACAAACTATTTATATCTGCTTCACATCTAATGTCGTAATCTTCAAGGTAGAAAAGATCGTGTAACTCAGATTTTTGCGCATTACCACCAAAAAATAAAATCGATTTTTTGAGTAAGCTGCTTTCGTTACTTGTACAGGATAATGTGTTATCTGAACTTACTGTATTTAAAGTAGACATATTATAACCCTCAAAATAAATGAACTTTAATCATAAGCCACTGATAAGGTTATAACTGTCAAACTTAGTTAACTAACTGTTAATATTTGTATGAATTGAGAAACATTTTATTTTCAATATGTTTCAATCGATAGGTGACTACAGCCCACTGTTAAACAAGCCCAAAAGCACCACTGATAAGTAACCAGAATGAGAAGAATAATTTTAACTTACGAGCACTTAAGTAAGTAACAACTGTTTTAGCAAATATGCCACCTAAAATAGCGCTAGGCCCAGCAAAAATAATAACTTGCCAATAAACATCTTCTTTTACATGCCCAATAGAACACCATACGCTAATCGCTGAAACAATAACGGCAGCTGCAACAGCCATGGTTACATCAAACCGTCTTAGTAGAAGGTATATAACTAATAATTCCCCTACCCCTACACTTAACCAAGCTGTAATAGCACCACCAAAGAGCCCTATTAAAGCCAGCATAAGGTAATCGTATGCATACAACTGACTTCTCTCCCTTAGGGGGTTAGTCATTAGTACTGTACAAATAATAAAAAAACCTAGTAGTAAAGAGAAGTAACTAAAACTGATATGCAAAGAGGCTGGAGAGGGCGTTTTAGAAAGGAACACAAACCCAAGACCCATAAGAGAAGCAATACTGGTTATCGCAATGATACGCTTAAAGCCGCACCAAAGTCTTAGTGATGTTTTATGCTCTTTATAATGATAAAACCAAGTAAGTGCACCTGCTGTCATTCCAAAACATTGAATAGCAAAACTTGTCGCAACCGATTGTGATTCACTAAAGTTGAGTTGATTAAAGAAAGGGATAAAAATTACCCCTCCACCGGCTCCTGTAGAGTTAGCAAAAATAGCCCCAATGACGCCCAAAAAGCTAAATAAATAGTAAGTAAATATATTATCAAAATAGTAATTCCCCATATAAATTAATGAAAGCCAAAATGTAATAAACACTGCTGTTTTCTTTATATTAAGAGGAGTTTTTGACCAAGTTGATTTTACTGGGGTAATCATTTTTCTCTACTGCGATTGGTTATCAAACGTTAAGTGACAAGGTTTTCAAAAGTCTTAAGTTAATAAACGTTATGATGAAATAGCTTTCAATTGCTGTGCAATAAAGTCTTGCGCTTGTTGTGAAAGAATCTGTTTAGATAAGTAGTTTTTACTTTTATCAAAAAACAATACATAGCCCTGCTCTGATTCTGTAAAGGTGTTTATGTCAGACCATAATAAACGCCCGGTATTATAATGAGATTCACTTAGAATACCTTTTTCATCAATAGTTACTTTTACTTGGCTTTTGTATGAGCGACTCATCATTTGTCTAAGCACCCACCACGGTTGGTGATAATAAATACTTAATGCCTCTACTACCCCTAAGCCAACAATGAACCAAGCCGCATAAGTATTTACATCGGAAAACATTAATAGAACAAGGCCAAATAGCACTAAAATAATCGATTTAAGAAAAGTAGGCATATTTAGCTCTATAGAATTAGACTCTAAGTAGCATTCTGTCAAGTGGGGTTTATCTAAAGTAAATGTAGCGGTAAATGAATAATTATTAGATGCCATATCTGTCGTTGTCATGATGTATTAACCATTGCTGTATGTTCTATAAAACATAGGGCCATAACGAGTTCAACCTAACTTTCAACATAACATTGTTAAAAAGTTAAAATAGAATAACTACATAGCACTATTTTCGCCTTGTTATCTTAAAGTAAGCCAATAGCAATGACTACAATTTAAGATCAACGGGCCTTAGTCTACCAGAAATAAACAAACCATGCGCGGAACGGGTAATTTTTTCAAATTTACCGCCTTGGTCATTAAAAATATCATTTAACCTTGTATTAATGAATATATACTCGTAAAAGTGCGTTAAACTGTTTAGTATGTTAAATAGAGTATGTTTAAATAAAAATGTTTACCAATAAATTTCAAAAGGTCAGAAAAAAAGTTTATGAAGCTTAACCATCAACAATCAAGTGTAATATCCGCTTTAACAAAACAAAATCTTGTTTCATTAGATAGTGTTGATGACATTATTAAAGATTTTTCACTTAAAAAAAGTAAACACTTTGTAAGATTTTTAGTAGAAGAAAAGCAAGTTGATGGTGTCGAGCTGGCAAAAATTCTATCAAAAAACTTCGGCTACCCTTATTTACAACTGGATAAATTTGACCTCAAGCTAATTCCTGAAGGCACGTGTAATGAAAACTTAATCACAAAACATAATGCTTTGCCATTATTTTTGCGTGGCAAAGTTCTTTTTATTGCTTGTTCTGATCCTACTAATCTTGATGCACTTGAAGAAATACAATTTAATACAGGCTTCAATACAGAGCTTATTTTAGTTGACGATAAAAACTTACAAATTGCTATTGACGAAGTTTTATCTAATGACAGCGATAGTTTAGATATTAGCGACATTGATCAAGATGAACTTGCTAGTTTAGATGTTGATAATACTGAAGAAAAAGATGAAGCTGTTGGTGAAAAGGAAGACGATGCGCCAATTGTTGTTTTCATTAATAAAATATTGCTTGATGCGATCAAGAAAGGTGCTTCCGATTTACACTTTGAACCCTTTGAAAAATCATTTCGCATCCGTTTTCGTATAGACGGTATTCTCTCTGAAATAGCAAGACCTCCGGTAGCACTTGCTTCTCGATTAGCAGCCCGTTTAAAAGTTATGTCAAGACTGGATATAGCCGAACGAAGAGTCCCACAAGATGGTCGTATTAAATTAGCGATTTCAAAGAAAAAATCTATCGATTTTCGTGTAAGTACGTTACCTACCATGTGGGGTGAAAAAATTGTAATGCGTATTTTAGATTCATCAAGTGCTATGCTTGGCATTGATATTCTAGGCTACGAAGAAGACCAAAAAGCAATTTATTTAGAAGCACTGGCAAGACCTCAAGGTATGATACTTGTTACAGGGCCTACCGGTTCAGGTAAAACAGTTTCTTTATATACCGGTCTTAACATTCTTAATACCCAAGAACGAAATATTTCTACCGCAGAAGACCCTGTTGAGATTAACCTTGAAGGTGTAAACCAAGTTCAAATAAACAATAGAGCGGGGTTAACTTTCCCTGCTGCATTACGCTCTTTTTTACGTCAAGATCCCGATATTGTCATGGTTGGTGAGATTCGAGATTTAGAAACAGCTGAAATCGCCATTAAAGCTTCTCAAACAGGTCACTTAGTTTTATCTACACTGCATACAAACTCTGCAGCTGAAACGCTAACACGTTTGTTAAATATGGGGGTTCCCTCATATAACGTAGCAAGCTCTGTGAGTATTATTATTGCTCAACGACTTGCAAGGCGTTTATGCCCTCATTGTAAAGAAGAAGAAAAAGTTCCAGACGAACAGCTTATTGAACAAGGCTTCCCTGCCGAAAAGCTTGGACAGTTCCAACTATTTAAAGCGGTTGGTTGCCAACACTGTACAGCTGGCTATAAGGGTCGTGTGGGTATCTATGAAGTAATAAAAATAAGCCCTGAGATCTCAAGTATTATTATGGAGGGAGGTAACTCTCTCGATATTGCAGAGCAATGTCAAAAAGAAGGCTACAATAACTTAAGACAGTCTGGTGTTGTAAAGGCAATGAGTGGATTAACAAGCTTAGAAGAAGTTAACCGTGTTGCAAGTGGGCATTAGGCTAGTTTCCTTTAAAAAAGAACAAATTAATCAGTGCAGCTAAAGATATTCCATAGTTATTTTATCAAACTTAGGTTAATGTAATAAGTATATTGCTTTTAGCGGGTTCACTTTAAGGTATTTATTTTATGTATTTACTTTAAAGTATGAATTGCCCTTAAAAGAACTATTTAACATATAAAATTATCACAATTAAAAGAATAAACTATAAAAACTAGGTAAATTTATGGCCGGAACAGCAGCAAAAAAACTTCCTAAAGTGAAAGAGCAAGAAACCTTTCTATGGCAAGGTGTTAACCGCAAAGGTAAAAGAGTTAACGGTGAGTTAAGCGCCGATAATGCTCTTGCTCTTAAGGCGCAATTAAGAAAGCAAGGTATCACGCCAGGTAAGGTAAAAAAGAAGCCTAAAGCTTTATTTGGCATGGGTGGCGACAAAGCAATAACGCAAGGCGACATTGCAATGATCACACGTCAAATTGCGACAATGCTCGGTGCGGGTGTCCCCCTAGTTCAAACCATTGAAATGATTGGCCAAGGCCATAATAATGGTAAAGTCAAAAAACTCCTCGGTGAAATCGGAACTAAGCTTGCAACCGGTATTCCTTTGTCTGACTGTCTACGTGACCATCCACTTTTTTTCGATGACTTATATTGTGACTTAGTGGCTTCGGGTGAACAATCTGGTGCCCTTGAAACAATTTATGACCGTATTGCGACATACAAAGAGAAATCTGAAGCATTAAAGGCTAAAATCAAAAAAGCAATGACTTACCCTATTGCTGTTCTTGTTATTGCGGCAGTTGTTACCTCAATACTTTTAATTTTTGTTGTGCCTGTATTCCAAGAGATATTTGCCGGCTTTGGTGCTGAACTACCTGCTTTCACTCTTTTTGTGGTGGGTATTTCAGACTTCATGGTCGCCTACTGGTATCTAGGATTAGGAGCCGTTATCGCTGCTATTTGGTTATTTAAACGAGTACATCGTAATAGCCAAGACTTCCGCGATAAGGTAGATAAACAAATATTAAAATTACCTGTTGTCGGTGACTTATTAAAGAAAGCCGCTGTAGCACGTTATGCTCGTACACTTTCTACGACATTTGCTGCTGGTGTGCCCTTAATAGACGCACTTGACTCAGCTGCCGGTGCATCGGGTAACGCTGTTTTTCGTGATGCTATTTTAGAAGTAAAAGCTGAAGTAAGCTCTGGTATGCAAATGAACTTAGCCATGAGAAACTCAGACATATTTCCGGATATGGTTATTCAAATGGTTGCTATTGGTGAAGAATCTGGCTCACTAGATGATATGCTAGCCAAAGTAGCAACAGTGTATGAACAAGAAGTAGATAATGCAGTAGACTCGTTAACAGCCCTTTTAGAGCCTATGATTATGGCTGTACTAGGTGTTGTAATTGGTGGGTTGATTATTGCGATGTACTTACCAATCTTCCAAATAGGTATGGTGGTATAGAGAATACCTCATTTGTGAGTATTTGGGTTAAAAAACGAAAGGCCAATAGGAAAAACTATTGGCCTTTTTATTTCTCAATATATTAAAAGCTGTGTCGTATAATACCAATTCAATTAAGTTTTTGCTCACTTGTACTGGTTAAAATAAGTCATGGCTGCGTTCCTCTCAATCCCAATAGCCAGCTATTACTCAATCGAGCGCCTTGCCCTGATTCATTTTCCCTTCGTACAACAAGATCACAAACTTAATGGAACTGGTATAATCTGTAAAATTGAGCAATTGAATTGCTAAAACGCAGGCATAAAAAAAGGACCTATTAATAGATCCTTTTTAAATGAATTTATTTACTTAAAATATTAAGAAAATGGATTCACTTTAATAATTGTTTCGTTACGATCTGGACCTGTTGAAATAATATCAACTGGTACACCCGTCAACTCTTCAATACGCTTGATATAAGCAAGTGCGTTAGCAGGAAGCTGCTCTATTGATGTCGCACCAACAGTAACTTCAGACCAACCTGGCATAGACTCATAAACAGGTGTAATTTGCTCGTAACCTTCAGCAGCCGTTGGCGGCACAGTAACGATTTCACCTGATTTTGTTTCATAACCAGTACAGATTTTTAATGTCTCTAAACCATCAAGTACGTCTAGTTTTGTTAAACAAAAGCCCGTTACGCTGTTTACTTGGATTGCACGATGCATAGCTACAGCATCAAACCAACCACAACGACGTTCACGACCTGTTGTAGCACCAAACTCATGCCCAACAGTACCTAAATGATTACCAATTTCATCGTCTAATTCTGTAGGGAAAGGACCAGAGCCAACACGAGTCGTGTAAGCTTTAGTAATACCTAAGATGTAATCTAAATGACGTGGTCCAACACCACAACCAGTAGCAACACCACCAGCAGTTGTATTTGAAGAGGTTACATATGGGTATGTACCGTGATCGATATCAAGTAATGTACCTTGTGCACCTTCAAACATAATTGAATCACCGTTTTTACGGGCTTGATCAAGTATCTCTGAAATGTCAGCAGTCATTTTCTTGAGAATATCAGCAACAGCTAATGCATCAGCCAGTACTTCTTCAAAGTTAACTGGCTCAACTTTGTAGTAGTTTACTAATGAGAAATTATGGTATTCAACAATTTCTTTTAATTTAGCCGTGAAAGATTCTGTACAGAATAAATCGCCAACACGTAAACCGCGACGAGCTACTTTATCTTCATACGCAGGGCCGATACCACGACCAGTAGTACCAATTTTTTTAGCACCACGAGCAATTTCACGTGCTGCATCAAGTGCATTATGATATGGAAGAATTAATGGACACGCATCACTAATTAATAAGCGATCGCGTACTGGAACACCATTAGCTTCCAGCATTTTTATTTCTTTCATTAAGGCTTTAGGACATAAAACTACACCATTACCAATTAGACACTTTACATTTTCACGTAAAACGCCAGATGGAATTAAATGTAATACGGTTTTTGCACCGTCTATTACTAGTGTATGACCTGCGTTATGTCCGCCTTGATAGCGAACAACATATTTGGCTTTATCGGTAAGTAAATCTACTATCTTACCTTTACCTTCGTCACCCCATTGAGTGCCGAGAACAACAACGTTTTTACCCATGGCTTTGATTCATAAGTTCATAAGAAAATTAGGCGGGGATTTTAACAAAAAACACTATGTTGTCCAAGTAAAATTATCCACAATAAGCTTTTGATTAAAAAACAAGCTTTGTTTTAAGGGCTTAGCCGATAATTTATTTTTTCAATTTTATCTCATTTTCATAAAATTTGATCAAAAATGAGATTTTCCTAAATTCAACCCATAAAAAAACCAGCAATAGGTGCTGGTTTTAATATTAGCTCTTAAATTACTTTATTTTGAAGCTTTAGAGCCATCTTTTAAGAAACGGAAGAACTCGCTATCAGGTTTAACGACCATAATATCATTCTTATTATTAAAGCTATTTTTATAGGCTTCTAACGAACGATAGAAAGAGTAAAACTCTGCATCTTTCTCATAAGCTTTAGCATATATGCTCGCTGCTTCAGCATCGCCTTCACCACGAGTGATAAATGCGTTCTTTTTCGCTTCTGCAACCATAATCGTTACTTTAGCATCAATAGTAGCGCGAATAATTTCAGCTTGTTCTTGACCTTGCGATCTATGCTCTTTAGCTACAGCAGTTCGTTCGGCACGCATACGTTCATAAATAGAGTTACTGACTTCTGTAGGAAGGTTGATTGCTTTAATTCGCACATCAATAACTTCAATACCTAAGTCTTCTCTACTGCTTGAAGCGCTTTCGAGAGCTTTGCTCATAATAGTTGAGCGATCGCCAGATACAATCTCTTTAATGGTTCTGTTACCAAATTCAGTACGCAGACCGTTATTTACTTTTTGTTTAAGTAAAACACGGGCGTTATCAACAGAGCCTGAAGTACGTAAGTAGTAAGTCGAGAAATCAACGATTTTCCATTTCACAAATGAATCAACCATTAAATCTTTTTTCTCAGACGTTACAAACCTGTCAGCTGCTTCATCAAGTGTTTGAATACGTGCATCAAGCTTACGAACAGATTCAATACCAGGTATCTTAAAATGTAAACCCGGCGGGTATACCTTCATTTCACCTGTTTCAGTATCACGTTTTATTTTTTGAAATTTAAAAACGATACCTCTTTGCCCTTCATAAATAATGAAGACAGAATTAAACACTAATGCGACTAATGCGACTAAAATAACGATAGAAAAGTTTTTCATCGGTTAGTTTCTCCCGTTATTAAATCTGTCTGAGCGTCCATTACCACTTGAAGGCGATGTATTTTGCACAGGTACAACATTATTAACATTGTTAGTAGAACTTGGACGATTTTGCATCTTAGAACTCTGCTGTCCAATAATTTTATCTAGTGGTAAATACATCATGCTATTACCCCCTTCAACATCAACCATCACTTTACTGGTATTCGAGTAAACATTTTCCATCGCTGCAATATATAAACGTTGACGTGTTACCTCTGGTGACTTTTGATACTCAGGTAAAATCTTTTCAAATTGCGCTACCGCACCTACTGCATCAAGGACAACTTCAGACTTGTAAGCTAAAGCTTCTTGCTCCATACGCTTTACTTGACCACGAGCTCTTGGTTCAATGCCACGTTGGTAGGCTTCAGCTTCTCTAATGAAACGTACTTCATCTTCTTGTGCCGCAATCGCGTCATCAAAAGCATCTTTAACTTCGTTAGGTGGACGAGCATCTTTAAAGTTAACGTCGACAATAAGAATACCTAAATTATAAGGTTCGATAATACCTTCAAGTTCTTGCCAAACCTGCTGTCTGATTTCTTCACGACCACTGGTTAGGATATTATCCATTTTTGCATGACCAACAACATAACGAAGCGCACTATCAAGTGATTGATTTAAGCTATCTTCAGCATTGGTAACGCTGAAAACATACTGGCGAGCATCAATGATACGATATTGTATTTGCATTTCTACACGAACGACGTTTTCATCTTGCGTCAACATAAAACCAGATGAAGGCATAGCACGCGTACTTTGCATATCTATTGGAATAATACGTTCGATGAAAGTCCACTTCCAACGTAAACCAGGATCAACCGTTCCTGAATATTGTCCAAATCTAAGTACAATACCTTGTTCAGCTTCTTTAATTGTATAGAAACCACTGAAGCCATAAACTAATGAGGCAATGATAAGGAGAAGACTAATACCAATGCGGGAGAAGCTTTTTCCTGGTCCTGAAGAGCCTTTAGATGTTTTACCACCAAAAATACCAGTGACCTTCTTACCTAAATCATTAAGTAATTCGTCTAAATCAGGTGGGCCTTGGTTTTTACCACCTTTGTTTTTCCAAGGGTCATTATCATTTTTCCCCGGTTCGTTCCAAGCCATAGTTATCTCCGCTATCTGGCAATCGTTGAAGTTATTTACTTTAGTTTATAGTAAATAATTTATTTTTATATCTATTATTTCTTTAATATAATATGTGGTTACAATTTATAGATGCAACACTAAATTGCAATATATTTTTCTATTTCAATAAAATCCTGCTTGACGAGCTTATCCCAATCTCGCTTTGGTAGTTTAATACTAACATGACAGTGACCGTTTTCATCATAATGTTCGTCTGTAATGCAATTTAGTTCATACAAAACAGCTCTTATTTTACCTTGGGATGGTGGGATAAGAAGTTTTTCCTCAACAACATTTATGCCGAGTCTTTCTGCTAAAGCTTGGTGTAAAAGTTCCAGGCCAATATTTGCTTGAGCACTTAACCATACTCGAATAGGTTGACCGCGATCATCTCGATCAATTCTTGGTGCAACATCGTCTAGGCTGTCAATTTTATTGCAAATAATGAGCTGTGGCACTTCATCAGCATTAATTTCTGATAATACATACTCCACCTGGTCAATATTCTCAGTACGTCTTTCGTCTGCAATATCAACAACGTGCAATAATATCTCGGCCTCACGGGTTTCCGTTAATGTGGCTTTAAATGCTGAAACTAAATCATGCGGTAAGTGACGAATAAAACCTACCGTATCAGCCAATATAACGCCACCAACCCCCTCTAATTCTATGCGTCGTAAGGTGGGATCTAAGGTGGCAAAAAGTTGATCTGCGGCATAAACATCTGAAGCAGTTAACCGATTAAACAAAGTTGATTTACCTGCATTGGTATAACCCACTAAAGACACTGTTGGTAACTCTGCCCTTGTCCTTGCTCTTCTGCCTTGCTCTCTTTGTTTTTCAACTTTCTCTAACCGCTTGCGAATGTTAACAATTCGCTCTCGTAATAAACGTCGATCCGTTTCTAGTTGAGTTTCGCCTGGCCCTCTTAAACCTATACCACCTTTTTGACGCTCTAAATGCGTCCAACCTCGAATGAGTCGACTACTAATATGCTTTAACTGAGCAAGCTCTACCTGTAATTTACCTTCATGTGTTCTGGCTCGTTGGGCAAAAATATCAAGAATGAGTGTAGTACGGTCTATCACTCTACATTCACACAGGGCTTCAATATTTTTTTCTTGAGAGGGAGATAAACTGTGATTAAACAGAATGACATTAGCATCAAACATACGAACCGCTTCTGCGATTTCATCTGCTTTACCACTGCCAACAAAAAATTTAGGGTGAGGGTGACTTCTTTTTCCTGAAACTACGGTGAGGGCATTTACTCCGGCAGAGGAGACTAACATTTTAAATTCTGTTAAATCTTCTCGGGAGCTTTCATCAGGAAAGTCTAAGTGAACAAGTACTGCTTGTTCACCAGCTTGGTAACGATCAAACAAAGGCTAAAACCTATTAACGCTTATGCTACAACTGCGCAAAAGAGACAGTAGCATTAGTTCTTTAAGCTGTATTATTATTATAATTTTCAAACAACAAAAATGAATTTACACTTCAAATAATACTATTAAATAGTAAAAATCTATTCGTCAGAACTATCGTCTGATGTAGGAGATGTATTTACGGCCCTTGCAGGTACAACAGTAGAAATAGCATGCTTGTATACCATTTGACTTACTGTGTTTTTTAGTAAAATTACAAATTGATCAAATGATTCAACTTGACCTTGTAATTTAATACCATTTACTAAGTAAATTGCAACTGGAATGCGATCTCGACGTAGTGCATTCAAGAACGGATCTTGTAAAGATTGACCTTTTGCCATCATATGTGGTCCTTTTATTTATTATTTTGAAGCTTAAATTAAGAAGTTTTATCTAAAATACTTAACAAAACTCGTTATTTACCCTTTACAACGGGGTAGGATTTTAATTATACACCAAAGTAAAAATATTGCTTAATAAACAGTGATTTTACTTTTATTTATTCTTTTTTCTTTGGTTTATCTAATTATCTTTCGTTTGTTTTAGTGTTCGAACTCAGATAATTTACCAACTTCAGCTAACACGATTGATAAATTATTCTTATCTTCGCTAGTTAGCCAAGTTAAATTTGGCCAGTTTCTAAGCCAAGTTAATTGTCTTTTGGCTAGTTGCCTCGTTGCACAAACACCTTTAAAAACCATTTCATCGTGATCAAAATCACCATCAAGATATTGCCACATTTGCCTGTAACCAACACAACGTATAGCAGGAAGGTTCTCATGTAAGTCGTCTCGTTTCTTTAACTCGACAACTTCTTTTTCAAAACCTTGTTCTATCATAATATCAAAACGTTGCTCTATTCTTTTATGAAGTGTAGAGCGTTCTTTAGGTGTTATGGCAAACTGTAAAATATCGCCTTCGAGCTTATCACCTTTAACTTTACTTAATTGTGACAAACTGTAACCGGTTAAACGATAAACCTCTAATGCTCTGGTAATTCTCTGTGGGTCATTAGGGTGAATTCGCTGCGCTGCGACGTCATCAACTTCGGCTAATAAATCATGCATGGCTTGCCAACCCTTAGCACTAGCCTCTTCTTCTATCTTCTTTCTTGTTTCTGGGCATGCTTCAGGTAATGGCGAAATCCCCTCAATTAAGCTTTTAAAGTACATCATGGTACCGCCAACTAATAAAGGAATTCTATTTTTAGCACGTATCTCACTAATTTTGTGCAAAGCATCTTTACAAAAATCAGCTGCAGAGTAACTCTCGCTAGCATCAATAATATCCACCAAAGCATGAGGATACTTTTCCATTTCTTTTGCCGTTGGTTTAGCCGTACCAATATCCATATCACGAAAAACTAAAGCAGAGTCAACACTGATAATATCGCAAGGCAAAACATCATAAAGCGCACAAGCTAAAGCGGTTTTACCTGAGGCTGTTGGCCCCATCAAACATATAACGGGCGGTAATTTTGCTTCATTTTGACTCGACAAAGGTATTCCTCTATATGTTTCTGCTTAACTGCTTAACTGCTTAACTGCTTAACTGCTTAACTGCTTAACTGCTTAACTGCTTA
>JBMYWR010000047.1:0-19640 GCA_049607625.1 Colwellia sp. | reverse complement strand
TAAGCTAACCCACGATAGGAGGCTAGCACCTCGTGGGGAGTCATTATGTCTATACGAATAGAGATTTTATCAGAACAAATGTAATCTAAATTGAGATTGAGTGATGAAAAGTGGAACGATAAGAGATTATAGTGAAGATATGTATAAGGTTTATTTTGAAATAGGAGAATTTGAACAAGAAGGTTTAAATGCTCTCACATCGTTTGTTGGTGATTTTCACTCAAAGCATATTTTGCATTTAGAGTTTGGGTACGAATTGGCAATGCCTATTCAGTATATACCTGAGGTCGTAAGGCTTTTAAGCCAAAAAAACATAGCCATTTATCAGATAGTACGTGGTGAAAAAACAGAAGAAACATGGCGTTAGCAGTTAAATTCGTATAACAAGACACTCAAGAGGGACTAATAACAGTTGGCTAGCTTCGTTCCTCGCAATTTTAGCCAACAATTTCGCGCCGCTTAGTAAGGCGTTAGTTTTATATCAACAAGGAAGTGTATGAAATATCTATTAGTTATAATCGCAATTATCTCGTTTAATGTAGCTGCTCACGAAAATCATGTCATTTCTGGAGAAACTAGGCATGTTGAGAGTAGCTTAGGATTAAAGCAAAGCTATGTTGATGAATTGATCCTAAAAAGTTGTGATGTTAAATTAACCACGTTCGAAGCCGACTCTATCAATAAAGTAAAGTTATCTTTTTCAGATCGTATATTTGTTGCGGACAAAATTTTATTTACTCCTAGAGCGGATGGTACATGTAAAGTATTATTATCAAATGGTTATGGTGTAAAATAGAACTAACAAGCAAATAAATCAGGACTAAAAACAGTTGGCTTTTTTGCTCGTGCCTCGCTGATTTTAGCCAACTAAATTTTGCCCATTAACGAGGGCGTTATGTGCATTTCATTGATTGCACGCATAAATTTGAACACTATAAATAACAAGGATGAATTTTTGATAGAAAATGAGTTTGCTACGTTAGGATTAACAGGGTTTTGCTTTGGTGTTTTTTGCGCATATTGGGCCAAAGAAACAAGTAGGAATATTTTGGTGTGGTTCTTATTGGGTATGTTCCTTACACCATTTTCAGGGTTATTTATTCTTTCTAAATTATTTAGCAAGAAAGAAAGCACATAACAAGCGCATTAAGCACGGGACTGCTAACATTTTGCTCGGTTCCGCTACGCTGCACATTTTAGCAAACTATTATCAGCCCTTATGCGGGCGTTATATTTTTCGAGCAACGGGTAGCAAACCTAAATGGTCTACGAAGGGTATAAAATCACGATCTGTAAAAAGTAATGGGATGTTCTTTTCTATACAATAAGTAGCAATAATCACATCAGCTGTTTTTCTAATGGTTATTCCTTTTTTTCTTAGCGCTCTATAGTTATCAGCAGTTTTGATAGCAAGATCTAAACTTAACATTTCGAATTTTTGTAGAGGTTCTAATAGTTCCTTTACTGTTTTATATTGTTTATCGCTACGAAACCCTTGTAAAATCTCAATTAAAATTAAGTCACCAATAGCAACAGTTTCGTGCTCTAATGCTCTATCAAGTAAATCTGTTTCAAGGCTTTCTTTACCATTAAAGTAATCAATCCAAACACTTGTATCAACTAATATCATTTCGCCAATCTCATTTCGTCAAGATCACCTTCCCAGTGTAGTTTTCCTCTGAAGCTTCTAATATTACTTTGCTTATGCAGCTTAACTAGCATTTTCAAACCTTCTTCCACTGCTTCTTTCTTCGTTTTACAGCCAGTAACCATTAATGCTTCATTCATTAATTTGTCATCAATTACAATATTAGTACGCATAAATCACCTTTGTGTATAAAATTTATTTATATACACATTATGGCGCAAATAGAAAAATATAACAAGTTGCTTAAACGGACAAAAAACAGTTGGCTGTTTTCGTTCCTCAACATTTTAGCCAACAATTTTTTACTCATTATTAGGGCGTTATATTTTTCTAATGGTCGGCGTAATGTCCACCAATTGCGAATATATAAACATACTCTTCATCGAATTTGTAAATGAGTCTATCTTTTTGAGAAATTCGCTTCGACCATAAACCAGAAAGGTTATGTTTTAGTGGCTCGGGTTTTCCTAATCCACTACTTGGATCTGAGCGAAGCAATTCTTTTAATATTTTACATAGCGCCTTATGCAATTTTTTATCTTTTTCTCTTAACTGCTCATAAGTGAGCCACGTTTTACCTTCAAAGATTAATGATCTCATCTAATTGCTCTTGTGTTGGTTTGTGGCCTTTATTACTCTTATGCGTATTTATTGATTCAGCTATTTGTTGCATCAAGCTATTACTTTGTAATACATGTAATGTTTCTTGTTCTCTTTCCCAGTCATCGGCACTCATTACAATAAAAGCATCACCAGCACGCCTGGTTACTTTAATCGGTTCATGCTCGCTAACTGTTTGTTCAACGTATTTTTTTAAGTTGTCTCTAAACTGATTTACACTTATGCTGTCCATAGTAAACTCCGGTTTATGTACGGTAATGTCGTACATTGTAGTTTAAAAAATATAACAAGTCACTCAAAAGGACAAATAACAATTGGTTTTTGCTCCTGCATCGCTTATTTTAACCAAATATTATTTGCCTCTTAGTGAGGCGTTAGGCTTTCAAATAGGATAGGCTCGTGGATAGAGCAAAGGTTACAGTCTTAGCAATTTTTTTGGGGACTTTATATGCATATTTGTCTGTTTATATCACCGGTATTGGTGCCGCTATTTCTATACCTGCAAGTATTTTGACTCCTGTAGCAAAAGCTTACCCGATATTCGCATTTGGTATAGTAGATCTCATAACTATTGGGTTACCATTAATTGTAGTTTACTTTTTATTTGCGCTAATGGTTAAGTACTTTAATTCTAGTAAAAGTTATTTTCCATATATGGCATTATTGATTCCTTTCTATGTCATAAGTTTTTACTCTTTAGCAACAATAGAACAATCTCAAGATTGGGCATATACATTAGGTAAAATCACTCCGAGATATATCGCAACTATCGCTTTTGCTATATATTTTGTTAAACAAACTATTAGTCAAAAGAAAGCCTAACAAGCGCATTAAGCCAGGGCTGCTAACAGTTTGCTCGGTTCCGCTTCGCTTCACAATTTTAGCAAACCATTATCAGCCTCTAAAATGAGCGTTAGCCGTATAGTTGTAACCTCGAGCCTGTGTGATACTATAGTGATACATTATTTAATTCTATATAGGTTTCATCATGAGAGTTGAACTCGTAACAACACTTAAGCGTCAAGCGACTAAAATTTTGGCTGATCTCCATACTACCAAAGAACCAGTGTTAATTACTGAACATGGGCAACCATCTGCTTATTTAGTTGATGTCGATGATTATGAGTTTATGCAACAGCGAATGGCTATTCTTGAAGGCGTAGCACGTGGTGAGCAGGCAATTAAAAATGGTAATACATTTTCAAATCAAGATGCAAAAGAGAAAATGAGCAAATGGCTGAAGTAATATGGACATCACCAGCTCTAGATGATTTAAATGATATAGCTGAATACATTGCTTTAAGTAATATTCCTGCGGCTAAAAAGTTGGTTCAAAAAGTATTTGATAAAATATCAAGGTTAGAAAACCATCCTGAGTCTGGCAAAAGACCACAGGAGTTAGTTAACTTAAATTATCGAGAAGTTAATGTTAATCCCTGCCGTATTTTCTATAAGGTTGATAGTGACAAAGTTTATATTTTGCATGTCATGCGGCAAGAACGAGATCTACGCAGATTTCTTCTACAGAGCTAAATACGGCTAACAAGGCAATTAAACGGAAAATTTACAGTTGGCTGTTTTTCGTGCCTCAAACTTTTTAGGCAACAATAATTTTCCGCTTATTGTGGCGTTATGGGGTAAAAAATATGAGCTATAATCAGTAAACAAAATTTAATCTATTGGAGAAAAAAATGAAAGTATTACTTGTTACTGCTGGATACTCAATTTTTGATGCTAAAGGGCAGTTAAATAGTTTTCTTGCTTATCTAACCGAAAAAAACTTGACTGAAAAAGGTCATAAAGTAAAAATTTCAGATGTAACCAAAGACACTTGGAATGTAGATAGGGAAGTTTCAAAAATATTGTGGGCGGAAACTATTATCTACATTACACCTATAATGTGGTTCAATATGCCTGCTCCTATGGTGAAGTGGCTGGATGAGGTTCTTCTATATGAAAAAACATTCATAATTACAGAGGAGTATGGTGAAGGTGGTCAAGTACCTGCAGATAAATTCATGATAGTTACTACCTCAAACCTAAAAAGTAGTGATTTAGGGAAAGGTTTTGTTTTAAAAAATGCTTCTCATATTGATGATTTATTACAACCCCTTATTTACACCAACACTTATTTGAGTATAAGGAATCAGATTCCAACATTTCACGCTGATAATGTAATTGCCGGTGACACTAATTGGATCGAAGCAGCGTATGAAAAACACCTCAATATTCATTTTAAGTAAGCATAAGCGCATAACAATCTCATTCACTCGGACAGCCATAAGCGCCACTCGTTCCTCGTTCTGCTTTTTACTACAGGTTATGTGAAGTGTTATATGCTCAAGTAATTCATTATAGAGAAAGAGCCTTGTAGTGATAAGTTTATCGCAAAATTGGCTTGTATCAGTATTAATAAGCTTTGCTTTTAAACTATCAGTTGTAATGGTTCTAATCCTATATGGAGTAGACCTTTTGGAAGATTACTCATCCATTTTTACTAAAGGCGTGCACTCTAAATACAATAAGTGGCGTGGCAAGGGTTAACAATCAAAATCACTGGTGCTTGGCACCGCTAATGTGGGCGTTATGTTTATACGGAGAGATATGAGTCACTTAATTGTTATTGCTAAATATTCATTTCCATTAGACGCTAATATAGCCAAGGCATCACTTGAAAGTGCAGGAATTCCTGCATTTATAGCTGATGAACATACTATCAACATGCAATGGTTATATTCAGACGCCATGGGTGGCGTTCGTCTGCTTATAGCTGAAGAACATGAAAAAGAAGCTTCTGAAATTTTAAATGGTAACTTTTCAACTACAGTGGATACAGCGTGTGAATCGGATATTGAAACATGCTCAAACTGCCAAAGTATTAACATTAAGCATCATACAAAAGGAAAAGTCCCAGCTTTTTTAGTTTTCTTACTAGCGGGTTTTCCTTTGTTTTTTTATAAGCACGGAATTAAGTGTTTAGACTGTGGGCACTTTAAAAAAACATAACAAGCATTTAAAGTGAAACTGCTAACATTTGGCTTTTATTCCTTCATCAACATTTTAGCCCATTAATAAAGTGTTATTTTTTTGTAGAGGCTTGTAGCTCTAGCATTTGCTCTTTTATTTTTTCAGCTTCAGCAGTCATCATTGAATATGATTTTATATCGCCTTTACGCTGGGCATTCATAGCTTCCTCAAGCTTACTCTCATATAGTTTGTCCAATTTTTTAATTGGATCTTTCTTAAATATTGAAAACATATTCATACACCTTTAATTTAATATTTAAGATTATACGTTAAGTAATGTGTTTTGGTTTTAAATAACTTGTTCTATTCTTTTTAATTTCAAGAGGTAGCAAATGAAAAAAATATTATTTAGTTTATTCATTGTTTTATCTGTGTCTGGCTGTGCTGGACTAGGAGTCGCTACAGTTGGCGCTGTTATGTATTATAAAAGCCAAAATCATGAAGTGGCATCTGTTGATATTGAAGCTTCTAGCACTAATGTTTATAACGCAGTTGTTAGTTTTGTTGAAAAAAAACTAACATAATGATTTTAAACAAAGATGATTCAGCTATGTTGCTTGATTTAAAGCAGAATGAAAACAAAGGGAATCTCAGATTTATATGCGCAGGTTTTTAATCCAGTGGCGGGAAAAAATGATACCACTAACTTTCCAAGTGGTGATTTATTTCAATTAGCAAAAGCCCAAAGATTAGCGCTTTCTAACAATTCTTTTGTAAGTAGTATTAAACAAGAAAAAAAAATTAGTTTCATCAGATCTGCTGATTTTTCAATTTCCTTTATGGTGGTGGTCATTTCCTGGCATCTTAAAAGGCTGGATAGATCGTGTTTTATCTTCAGGCTTTGCTTATGGTGATAATGCATCACTTAAACCTAAAAAAATTATGTATTCAATTACAACGGGTGGAGCTAACTCGAAGGAAGAGTTGGTGTATTATCAAAATAAGATCGATGGCTTATATCAAGATATATTTGGCTTCATGGGCTGGGAGGTATTACCTGCTTTTATCGCTCATGGTGTACAACAAAAAACAGAAGAAGAAAGAAAGCAGCTACTTATTCATTATAAAGAGCACTTAGTTGAAAATGTTGTAGAGAGCTTAAATAACAAGCAAATAAAGCCCTAGTTTGTATTGACTTGATGTTTAAAGTATTGTTTTGTTTTGAGAAGATGTAATAACATGTATTCTCTCTATATACACTTAACTCTATTATTGGACGTATTTTACCGCAAGGGAAAAGATCTATGCAGCTAAAAACAGCACTTCAAACAACACGCCCATCGTTTCTTATTTTAACACCAATTTGCGTATTTTTAGGTTTAAGTATATCGCTTACAAGCCAGGCGCCAATAAATTATATTGTGTTTTTTTGGATTTTGATTGGTTCACTTTCTGCGCATATAAGCGTAAACACACTGAATGAATATTATGATTTTAAAAGTGGATTAGATCTCAAAACGCAAAGAACTCCTTTTAGCGGAGGCAGTGGGGCACTTCCTAGTAACGGTGGCATGGCTAAAGTCATTCTAATTATCGGCTTGGTGACACTTATGCTAACAATAGGCATTGGAATTTATCTAATGCTGGTGGGGGGCTTGAAAATACTGCCTATTGGTATAGTGGGTGTTGCATTGATAATCACCTATACGCAATGGCTTAACCGTTCTCCTCTTTTGTGCTTAATTGCACCAGGTTTAGGGTTTGGTGTGTTAATGGTGGTTGGTACGCATTTAATATTAACAGGAGAACATACACCACTAACATGGCTCGTATCACTCGTCCCCTTTTTTCTTATTAATAACCTTCTTTTGTTGAACCAGTATCCAGATATAACAGCTGACGCGAGTGTTGGGCGAAATACTTTTCCAATTGCTTTTGGGTTGCAAAAAAGCAATGTCGTTTATGGTGTTTCTATGATGCTGGCGTATTCATTAATTGTACTTTTTATTGTTAAGGGTTATATACCAAGTTTAAGCCTTATTGCTTTAGCTCCAATGTTATTTTCTTTAATATCACTTATCGGGGCAATTAAGTACTCATCGAAAATAGGTGATCACCCTTTATTTTTGGCAATGAATGTGGCAGCAGCAATATTAACCCCGTTGTTACTTGGAATTGCAATACTCAATGGCTAAGAAGCGTATTAAAAGGAAAGATGATAGACGATTTTATTCAGGAAACATTTCAAGTTAACTCTTTTTTACGCATAATGAAGCGTAATATATTAATAATTAAAAGGATATGGTTATGTCAGAAAATAGCGAAGAATATTGGGGAATGCCCTTAAATACTTATTGTATGATGCTTCATCTGAGTCAGTTGAGTAGCATTATAATACCGGGGTTAGGTTTTATTTTGCCACTTGTTATGTGGGCCACGAATAAAGATAAAAATGAAGAAATAGATAAACACGGCAAAGTTACCATTAACTGGTTAATTAGTTTATTTATATATTCAATCATTTGTTGGGTTTTAGTTTTTATATTAATAGGTGTAATAGGGCTGGTCATATTAGCTCTGCTTAATTTTGTGTTTGCAATTATTGCAGCGATAAAAGCTAATAATAATGAATTATGGACTTACCCTCTTAGTATTAAATTTCTTAAGTGATAAGTTCACCAAACAGCTAACAAATATAGCAAATCATTTTAAAGAATAGCTGTGGATTGTTTCTTCAGCTTCACTTGTTTTATAAAAAATTAAAAGAAAGGAATAGTTATGAGTAGCTCAGTATTAGGTGGAGTCATTGTTGTCATTATTGTTGTGTTCGTTGTTGTAATCGCTTCAAAGCGTAAAAAATAACAGCAAGGAAATAAGGGAAAACCCTCTATTAGGATTTGAATATTATGATACGATTTTGTACTTTTTTGCTACTGTCATTATTTAGCTTGTATGCCAGTAGTCTTGAAATAAAAAGCACTCAAATGGCTTGTGTTGATAAAAAAGAAGGTACCAATAAAGGCCCTTTCAAATATCGCTATGGCATTGAAATGATAATTCAAAACAACGAGAAAAAGCCCGTTATAATAACTTCAGTTATTAATACTGTTATAAAACAGCATGACAATAAAAGTTATCAAGTTACGTTATCTCATCAAGAAAGAGTCCGTGGAGATACCGTTCTCATTCCATCTAAAAGCAAGCTTGAATTAGTTGAATTACTTCCAGGCGATTCAACATTAATTTCACATCAATTTTCCGATAAAAACTTAATTGATATAGCGCAAGTTGAATTCTTTTCAAGACCTTTATATGACGGTCGCTTTAATGTGTGGAGTGGCAGACTAACTTCTAAAGACATTAAACCTCAAATTTTGTCAAAATGTAAAAAATGAGTTTTTAAAAGTAAGAAACACGGTTGGTTTTTTGCTTTGCATAGTTTATTTTAGGCGCTATTATTTTTCTCTTAACGGGGCGTTATATTTCAATAGGGACATTATGCGTATTCTAATCATTTTATTTTGATTTCTTTGCCTTTCGGGTTGTGTTGGTTTAGCTGTTGGAACATACGGAACATTTGAGTCTAAACAAGATCGCTTTCATTTAGCTGAACAACGAAATAAACAAGGTTATGGAGAAAACACTACATACTCGAAAGAGCAAGTTATATCACTTTGGGGGCAGCCCGATGAAATAACGACTAATGGGTCTTGTGATGTGCTTTCATATCACGATGGCTATAACTGGTCTGGGGTGGGGGCGTTTGCTCTAATAGTACCTATACCATTAGCTTTGCCAAGAGGAGCTGACGAAACCAAAATTTATTTTAGAGACAACCAAAGTGTGAAGATGGTTTCTGAATACGGTGAAATTACTGGAATGTTCGGTTATATGTGCGGTAGCAACGAGTGTGGATTTAAAGCGGGCTCAGTTAATACAGATAAAGTACGTACTGTACCTGTTACTTGGTGCGGTTAGTTTTTAAAGTTACTTAAAAACAAGGCCATACATTATTTTGGCTATTGTTAAATATAAAGGTTTTTATGAAGTTAGTATTTAAAATTGTTTTGTTTATTATTATCTCTTTTTCGGTGAATGCCAAAGAGAATTTATTTACTGGTACCTGGAAACTTATTTCTGGTGAGTATATTGACCATGAAGGTAACTTAATCAGTTATAAGGCACTGAATTTAAATTCACTGAAGGTTATATCTCAAACTCACTTTAGCTTTGTTACAATGTCTGGAGATAAGTTTTGGAGTTCAGGTACGGGTACTTTTGAATATACAAATGATGAATATATAGAGTCGCCTATATACACATCATATAACGCTCCAAAGGGTAAACAGTACGTATTTAAATATAAGTTAGATGGTGAAACATGGTTCAGTTCTAGGTGGGAAAATGAAAAGCGCGTAGAGTATGAAGTATGGCAAATGTATAGCTTATTGCCCCTTAAAAAGAAGTAAGTCTATTCGAAAGGAAGTGGTTTATTAAAACTTTTTAGTACGCTTGTTCTACTTGCTGCGCTTGTGGCATGTTCTTCAACAAAAGTTCATTTATACCAGTTCCATTAAGTTTGTGATCTTGTTGTACGAAGGAAAAATGAATCAGGGCAAGGCGCTCGATTGAGTAATAGCTGGCTATTGGGATTGAGAGGAACGCAGCCATGACTTATTTTAACCAGTACAAGTGAGCATAAACTTAATTGAATTGGTATTATATACTCGATATTTATCAGACGCTGAAATAGAAAAAATTAGCTCCAAGTTGCACGTGTCAAATTTTGAAGTAGTGCCTAATACGCTTGCTTTTCCAAATGAAATAAACCAATCAACCCTATACCAAACCCACTAATTAACTGTTCATTTTTAATGGCCAAAATAAATAACTACGGCGTTATAAAATATAAAAGTAGAATAACTAATTAGTAAATTTAAAGCCTTGTATTTATCTATTTTTCTCATGAAAAATTAGCACACTTATTTAACGGAGTTGGTATTACTTTACTCGCCTTTTATCCAAGGAGATGAGCCTTTAGAGCGATTAACACATTCTCTTTCTGAATTAGGCTGGACTGTCCCTAATGTTCAAGCGCTTATGGCAGGAAATCATTGGTATAGCAAAGATAGTGTTGGTTTGTTTTTGCTTCCTGAGGGAGTAAAACAAGGAGCTAAAATAGCTCATCAAGATCTTGCAAATGACTACGAAAGTCGAAATTGCGACACATCGGTAAAATTCGTTTAAATAAAAACAATACTTATCAGTTATTTTATGACAATAGTAACTTGGTGCGAACGGATCACCTAAAAGGGATTTGGAAAATAAGAAGTTACCCCTTTATAGAGCTAACATCGTTTAACGAACGGTGGTGGTTTTATTTTGAAATAGAGCAAAAAATCGAGATAGATCAGATAAGTAAAATAAAAATAATAGAGCTTAAGCCTGCCGAAAGTTATTCTTCATTTCCTCATTGCCAATTTGCGAATGGTATAAGAATGTAATGCTGTAGCAAGTATTTTTTTGTTATTCATAAGGAAATTTAAAGTTACAAAATTAGTTAGCACTTTTCATATAAGGCTATGAAAACTATGTTATGTTTATACGCCTTAGCTTTTTCCTCTTCGAAACAAACACACAGATTAATGACTAAATGGAGTTATCTATGAGAATTTTAGTTTTACTTTTAACTGTTTTTTTAGCTTCAGCTTTACCAGCACAAGAGCTAAATTTAAATGATTTTGCCAAAAATTATTATGAGAAAATGGTTGCAACTCAAGCCCCAGGCGCAAAAAAAAGCGATCTAGAGTCGTATCTTTCTCTACTTGTTGATGATGTAGGGCATTCGCATTTACCTTGGGTAACTGATGACACTAGATTGCCAGATGGTAAAGAGGCCATGCGAAAAGGAATGACCTTTTATTTAGGCTCTCACACTGAATATACAGCAGAATTACTTAATGTTTTCACATTTAATAGCTCTGCAATAGCTATTCGCTACAGGAATTCAGCCAAAGGCATTCACCCTCAAAGTAAACAAGCGATTGCTTATACCCGAGTGATGATGGAAGTGCTAGAAATTGAAAATGGAAAGGTAGCAGTGATTCGTAAATATCACGAGTAATAGACAGATGTCTTATCTTAAAATAAAAACAGGTTCTGATTATGAATGGATTACAAAGGGTAGGTGCAGTTGCGGCAATTCTTGAAGCTGTTATTTATATTACTGCATTTATATTTTTCGGTGCTATTTGGAATTTTCCTACTAATGCAGACTCTGCTCAAGTGTTTGCTTTTCTGGCAGAAAATAGAGCGGTTTTATCCCTCGTAAACTTAATGATGTATGTTGTTTTTGGTATTTTGTTAGCTGTATTGGTTTTAGCTATTCATGAAAGACTAAAAAGTAATGCACCATCGCTTTCACGAGTAGCTTCTATATTTGGAATTGCTTGGGTTGTTTTGGTTATAGCTAGTGGCATGATTGCAAATATAGGGCTAGGTACAGCAATAGATATTTCAAATACAAATCCAGAACAAGCAATGACAGTATGGTTAACTATTAACGCTATTGTTGAAGGCTTAGGGGGTGGCAATGAAATCGTTGGTGGGCTATGGGTGTTATTGTTAAGTATTGCTTCCTTAAAGGGAAATAAGCTACCTAAAGGGCTTACTTTTTTAGGACTATTTGTTGGCTCTATTGGTGTGTTAACAGCGTACCCTGCACACGTATTAACTGAAATTTTTGGATTAAGTCAAATAGTATGGTTTATTTGGTTAGGCGTTTATATGCTTCGTAACCCAAGTTAAAAGTTACCAGACAAAATAAAGATAATTTTTATGAAAGAATCAATGAATGAGATCAAAACAGAATTTAAATCTAAACTATTATTTTGGAATAATATTCAAAGTAAAAACGCTAAAGTTGCTTTAATTTTGTTGTTTGGCTGGCGAATGAGAAAATATTATTTGGTGGTTGCTTTGTCAAAAATCTAAATAGTAATGGCTTAGGTCATACCGGCGATGCCTCACTGCCCGACTGGCCACATTCAATTGACAATGTTATGCAAAGATATCCTGAAATTAAAGTTGTTATTCCAGGGCATGGTAAGGTGGGTAGTAGTCATTTACTTAGCCATACTAAAGAACTTATTTTAAATAAAAAACACTAGCCCTTGAAGTACTTATAATTGTATTGTTACATATGGTTTCATCTAAAGTTCTTTTTAAATATTGTCATTATTGAGGGGTATTCAATGGGCAAATTAGTACTATTGTTAATAACGTTATGTTGCGCAGTAAGTGAGTTAAAGGCTAAAGATATTTCTCCTGTAGAAGTTCAGCCAAAATATACCATCATAAAAAATGCTGTTATATATAACGGTGGCGCAGAACAGACATATACCGCCATGGTTATCGACAAAGATAGGGTTGCTGAATTAGGTACAACACAACAGCTAAGAGCTAAGTATCCTGATGCTCATCAAATAGACATGCAAGGGCAGGCAATATTGCCTGGATTTGTAGACTCTCATATTCATCCTTTTTTAGCGTTAGAGCGCACTACATGTTCACTTGATGAGGGCAATAATCTAAAATTAGCTGGAATAATTGAAACCGTTAAAGCGTGTATAAAAGGAAGGAAGATATCTACAAATTGGATCACGGTTAATAACTATAATGGTTACGGGGCAGAGTCAGAAGCTTTCTTGGCTGGGTATAAATCAATCGCTGCAGGCCTTAACGAAATTTCAGCGGTTAAACCCATTATATTAATTGGCCTTGACGGACATGCTTATGCGGTTAATCAGTTCGCGCTAGACAATCCTTCTGGTAAGTTTCCCCTTAATAAGCAGACACTTTCGACTGAATATTCAAATTATCAAAAATTGGTTGGTCAGGCGCCTGATGGCAGCTTAACTGGCGTGATAAAAAGCCAAGCTGCTTGGGACCTTTTTGCTTACGATACATCAACCGCTGAAGACTTTGCTAATAACCCTGACTGGTTAAATAAGTATCTACTAAGCAATGGTATTACCTCGGCTCATGAGACTTTCGCTCAACAACGTGAAATCGATGGTTACTACAAGCTAGCGACATCTAACCATTTAATACCACGTATATTTTTATCTATTGCGTTTAATAAAGATGATTTCGATAACGCCGATCCAGAAGGCTCTGTCGATCGATTCATAAATAAAGTATTAGCGCATCAGCAGCGATTTAAAGATTTACGCGCAGAGATTATCGGTATAAAAATTATGGTTGACGGAGTTATAGAATTTCCTCTGCAAACTGCCGCAATGTTGGAGCCTTATTTAAACGCTAAAATAGCTACTAATGGCGATCTGCATTATGGTCAGCAAGATGAAAATCATAAAGGGGTATTAGAGCTAGATCAAAAAACCTTGAATCTTTTAGTTAGAAAAGCAGCTATGCAAAACTTACGAGTACATTTTCATGCTATTGGAGATGGTGCTGTTGAAGCTGCAATTAGATCTGTAGAAAGTGCTGAAGAGATTTCAAACAAGGGGTTAGTACATACCATTTCGCATCTTCAGCAAGTGACCAAACAACAGGTTTCAGATATGGCCAGATTGAAAATTTCGGCCTCATTTACACCTTCATGGGCTGTGCCTTGGAAGGAATATGATGTGTCAGTTATTCCTTACTTTACCACTGTTTCTAACATAAAAAAGCTTGATGAACTTTATCAAAGTGATAGTCATTACATGAAAAAACTCTATCCAATAAACTCGATGGTAAAAGCTGGCATAACAGTCGCTTTTGGTAGTGACGCACCGGTTGACTCAAAAAGCCCTAGACCTTTTTCTAATATGATTGCAGCTATATCGCGAAGTGCGTTGGTTGATGTAGAGACTGAACAAAGGCGTGTTGTTTTCAATAAAGCAGAGCAAATCGACCTTAACGTTTCCTTGAACGGCTTTATGAAAGCGTCAGCAGAGTCGATTGGTAATGATAAAATTGGCAGCTTACAGCCGGGTAGTTATGCCGACTTTATTGTCCTCAACTATGACTGGGTGAAAGCTGTTAAAGGTGCTTTGGCTGACAATCAATATCAAAAGCTAGATACACTTTGTGATAAGTCGGTTAATGACGCTTGTAGTGCGCAGGTTATTGAAACTTGGGTAGGCGGCATACCGCAGTGGAAATTATCAACGAATGAGTGACTAGAGATCTCATGCGAATTACGCAGATGACGCGAATTAAGAAACTTCTTGGGTAAGAACATAGAGCTAGAGACTGAGATTAGAACCTAGCCCGTTTTGCCCGCAGATGAACAGGATAAGAGCGGATGAGACACTAGAACTTTTAGGGTAAGAGCAACAAAATTAAAATGGCTTGGTGTAGGTTGAAATCTGAATACGATGAACAAAATGAGTAAGGAGTATTAGATGAAAATATATGGCGATATCCAATCAGGAAATTGCTATAAAGTGAAGTTATTAACATCACTTTTAACGATAAAGCATGAATGGGTCGAGGTTGATATTTTAGCTGGGGAAACTCAAAAGTCATCTTATTTGTCTAAGAATCCAAATGGAAAAATCCCCTTACTTGAGTTAGATGATGGGACTGTTATTTCAGAATCGAATGCTATTTTAAACTATCTCGCATCATCGACATCGCTAGTTGGAACGTGCCGTTTTACTGTTGCCAAAGTGCTTCAATGGCAGTTCTTTGAGCAGTATAGCCATGAACCCTATATCGCGGTAGCAAGGTTTATAGCCAAATACCTTGGTTTACCTGAAGATCGTGTTTCAGAGTATCAAGCCAAGCAAGAAGGTGGTCACAAAGCGCTTAAAGTGATGGAAGAGCAATTAAAAGTGACGCCTTATCTCGTTGGTTCAGAGCTAACTATTGCCGATATATCGTTATACGGCTATACCCATGTTGCCGATGAAGGAGGCTTTGATTTATCTGCATATCCATCAATTAAGCAATGGATTTCTCGTATTAAGAACACCCCAAACTACATAGAAATGAATTAAAGTATCTACATAAACAATTAAACGAGTAGTTAAAAGCACATAAAATTTAGCGCTATTAAAGGAGTTATTATGAAAAAATTTTTACTAATCTTATCTTTGATCTCATACGCATCTATTGCTTCAGTGATCCCTGAAGAAGCACATATTTATGTTGAAGGCTATTCTGAGTTTGGTGTATTTCCAGATCAAGTTACGATATCTGTTTCTTTAAAAGCTATAAATCTTGATGCTGAAGTTGCCAAATTAGAAGTTGATGATAAATCTTTAAAATTATTTGAAGCCGTTAAAAAGCTAAGCGTTAAAGAAGAAAATATCACAGCCACTCCCTTACAAATAAGCCCTTCTTTTGAATATGAAGATGGCAAAAGAGTCGCCAAGGGTACCAGCGTATATAGAAATGTAGATATCACTTTAACTGATTTAAAAGCCTACCCACGATTAAACGATATTTTGGTGGAAGCAGGGATAACTTCTAAAATTTCATCTGTTGTTCAAGTATCTAATGAGCGCGAACTTAAGAAAAAAGCCTTAATGCTTGCTTTAAAAGATGCAAAGCTTAAAGCAGAAACTATTGCTCAGCTACAAAATAAAGAAATTAAAGATGTGCATTCAATCTCTGAATTTAAAACCCGAGAAGATAATGCTTATAGCTTAAGACCAAACCAAGCTATTTATGGTCAATCTTATGCTGCTGCGTCTGTACAACATCGTCGCAGAACGCCTCCACCACCGCCATCAGGAATTTTTGAAATCGGCGAAATGAAAGTTACAGCAACAGTCTATGTGGTTTATACGATAGAGTGATTTATTAATTACGTTATTTCAAGTTACTGAAATATAGTTATAAATTTAAGGGGGTTGTGTTTGGTGGTTTTCTCTACGTATAAAGTAGAGCACCTATTATCCAATTAGTATAAGGATACCTATGAGTAATTTATTTTTTCAAAAAGATGGTACCGCTCAAGGGGTGGCAAAACAGCGCTTTATAGAAACTCTGGCAGAACCAAATAAGCGTATTGTTAATGACCCATATGCAGAGCGCTTTGTATTGGGAGCTGGATTAATTAAGCTAATGGGGCATAAGCTTAGTGTTTGGTTAACCAAACAGCTTGCACCAGGTTTTCATGAACATCTTATCTGTCGTACTCGCTTTATAGACGAACTTATCAAAAAAGAAGCGTCTACTGGCATTGAACAATACGTTATTTTAGGCGCAGGGTACGACTTGCGCGCACACCGTTTAGATCTTCCAAATACACTAAAGGTTTTTGAGGTGGATCAAGTAGAAGTTCAATCGAGAAAACGCGGCAAACTTCCTGAAGAGTTAGCAAGTGCTGAAAATGTTACTTATGTAGGTATAGACTTTAATCATCAGTCGCTAACTGAACAGCTTACGGTTGCAGGTTTTGATCAAAGTAAACGAACGGTTTTTACTTTAGAGGGGGTCTCTCAATACATCACTAAGGAGGCGTTATTATCAACCATAAATGAATTAGCTTCGCTTAGTAAAAAAGCAGGCTCCACTTTCTTTTTTTCGTATGTAAATGATTTATTAGATAAAGACCCTGAAGCCTGCTTTGGTAAAGGTTATCCCAATGCCGTTAAGCGAGCAAAACTAGTTAAAGATCTATCAGCTAAAGTGGGAGAACCTTGGATTTCATTATATAGCTCAGAAGAAATTGAGAGTTTACTTGGTACTTGTGGTTTTTCTTTAAAAGAGAATAAAACATTAGCCGATCTCAATGAGTTGTATTTTACCCCTGTTGGCCGAACGATTCCCGAAAATGAAATTTTTAAGCTGGAACATTTTGTTATAGCTGAACATGAGTAACTAGGAATAACGAGTTGGGTAATATATGCTTTTTTTAGAACAATAATGATACAGTAAAAAACGACTTGTGATTGAACAGATCAAATAGGTTAACTAAAAAGGAACTATTATGTCTAAAAACTGGCAATGCCCAAAATGTGATTGTAAAGAATATGAAACCGATACAATAGCGACAACGGGAAGTGGTTGGTCAAAAATATTCGATATGCAAAACCGAAAATTTACGGCTGTTATTTGTTCAAACTGTACTTATACAGAGTTTTATCGAGGAAAAACAAGCACACTAGGCAATATTTTTGATTTATTCACAAATTAATGTCGCTTAAGTTTTTTGTTAAAGGTCAATACCGCTAACATTCATTGAAAAAAGGATTCTAAAGTGATCGGACCAAACCCAGAAAACAAAGAGCCAATTGCAGGTGTCCCCCAAGTTGGTTATCTTAAAAACTATATTAAAAGTGAAAATATATGCGTTGGAGATTATACCTATTACGACGACCCTGAAGGCCCTGAAAACTTTGAAAACAATGTGCTTTATCACTTCCCTTTCATTGGTGACAAGTTAATTATTGGTAAGTTTTGCGCGATTGCTAAAAATGTAAAGTTTATTATGAATGGTGCAAATCATAAATCTTCTGGCTTCTCTACATATCCTTTTTATATCTTTGGTAATGGCTGGGAAAAGGCCGCGCCAAAAGAGGGTGAGTTACCTTTTAAAGGGGATACAGAAATAGGTCATGATGTGTGGATTGGCTATGAAGCGACTATTATGCCAGGCGTAAGTATTGACCATGGCGCTATTATTGCCAGTAAGTCGGTGGTAACGCAAGATGTGCCTGCGTATCATGTAGTTGGTGGTAATCCAGCACAAATCATAAAAAAGCGCTTTGAACAGCCCATTATCGATAAGTTATTGCAACTATCTTGGTGGGATTGGTCTCCAGAAAAGATTACAAAAAATCTTCAGGCTATCGTAAACGCAGATCTAACAAAGTTCGAAGAATAATGAAATAATACCACTTAGCCATAGCTAAAAGCATTAATTAGGATTAAAAATGCCACATTTTGTCATGGATTGCTCAGAAAGCATTCTAAATGTACACAAAGAAGAATTTATCATTGAACAAATTCACTTAGTAGCCAATGCAACAGGTTTATTTGATGAAAAAGATATAAAGGTGCGACTGAATGCATTTAAAAAATATTCTGTAGGTAATGAGCGAGAAGACTTTATTCATGTGTTTGCTCATATAATGGAAGGTAGAACTACACTGCAAAAAGCAGAGCTTTCTAAACAAGTCGTAGCGAACTTAGTCGGTTTATTTCCAAAGGTTAGCAATATTGCTATGAATGTAAGTGACTTTGAAAAGGCGACCTATACTAATCGCAATATGTTATAGCATTGAGTTTAAAATTCGTTTCATTAAAAGTTGGAGGTATTAATATGCAATATCCTATACAAGGTGTCTGTCAGTGTGGGCAACTCACCTATAAACTTTATGAAAAGCCTAAAGTTGTTTTAGCTTGTCATTGTACAGAATGTCAAAAATTATCAACCAGTGCGTTTAGTATTACTGCTGTTGTTAAATCTTCGGACATAGAATTTGAGGGCGAGCTAAAGTCTTGGAGTAGAATCGCTGAGAGTGGCAACACCAATACAGCACAATTTTGTTCTGGTTGTGGCAACCGTGTTTATCACTTTAATCCGGCCGATTCGGATACGCTTAAACTTAAATTAAAGCCTGTGAATATAGAACAAGATAATATTTTTGAACCGACAGCTCATGTTTGGATTAGCGAAAAGCTTAGTTGGTATGAAATTCCTGAAGGCATTAAATCATTTGATAAAATGCCATAAAAACGAAATTTTTGGATAAGGTATTTCCATGATTTTCTTCACAAGTTTGAGGTAGGGGCGTTTTGTCTATTTTTTTAGCAGGGTTTTCATTAGGTTTATCACTTATTGTTGCTATTGGTTCACAAAATGCTTTTGTTTTAAAGCAAGGTATTCGAAATCAGCATGTATTTATTATTTGTTTTATTTGCGCTTTATCTGATGCCATTTTAATTACTGCTGGCGTAGCAGGCTTCGGTGTTATTGTTCAAAAGTTTCCCCAAATAGAAGTCTTTGCTCGATATTCGGGCGCCCTTTTTTTATTTGTTTACGCACTGTTAAGCTTTAAATCTGCTTTTATGGTAACTCATGCTATGGAGGAAGCGGCAGAGCCTAAAAGCTCATTACTAAAGTCAGTATTGATGTGTTTAGCGTTTACTTGGTTAAATCCACATGTTTATTTAGATACGGTTGTTTTACTAGGCTCTATTTCTACCCAATATCATCCAGAGCAATTTGTCTTTGCAGCAGGGGCTGTGACAGGGTCTTTCGTGTTTTTCTTTTCGTTGGGATATGCCTCTAAATATTTAGCGCCTGTTTTTGCTCAACCTAAAGCTTGGAAAATTTTAGAGTTTTTTGTAGGACTAACGATGCTTTTCATTGCTACCTCATTAGTTATACCAATTGAATTAAATATGTGATCTACTTTATACGTAGAGAAAATTGCCA
>JBMYWR010000046.1:0-20233 GCA_049607625.1 Colwellia sp. | reverse complement strand
TCCCTGTTTTATTCATTGCTTCGTAAGGGGAGTTGGGTGCACTTTGCTTATTTTGCGCTTATAACTTGCTGCTTGAAACTTTTAACTCGTTGTCTCATCCGCTCTTATCTTGTTCATTCTCGAGCAAAAAGGTTCCCCCAAGACAACGGAGGAATGACGGTCTTGTCGAACACTCCACTATCAAGCATTCAAGCATTCAAGCATTCTATCTTTCCTTGTTATCTTGACCTTACCCAAAGTATTTCTTAATTCGCGTCATTCGTTTAATTCGCATGAGATCCCTAGTCTCTAATTCGCTGAAATCCATTAGATATTCCATTTGATTATAAAAAAGACCTTTTTATTCTTTTTAGTTATTTTTTCTATTAGCTATTATTAAACTCAGTAAGATCACCCCTGTATGAATACCACTGCAGTTATTTAGAAATTATTACTCCTTAATTAGGCAAAAATAGGCAAAGAATATGTCGTTAGAAAAAAGTCAGCAAAATGTACTTTTAGATGCATCACAATTATCAAGTATTACTCAGCTTGTGCAAACTTGTTCGCCGTTGCAGCTCGCATGGGCTAGCGGTTTTCTAGCGGCTAAAAGTTCGATGGAACCTCTCGCAGCGAATGTGCTTAGTGACACTGCTAGTGAATCAGCAAAAGCTAAAACATTAACCATATTATTTGCTTCGCAAACAGGTAATGCTAAAGGCGTAGCAAAAAAATTAAGCGAACAAGCGAGTGCGGCGGGCATTTCGGTTAATTTAAAAAATATTGCAGACTATAAAGCTAAAGCACTGAAATCTGAAAGCCATGTATTAATTGTTGCCAGTACGAATGGCGAGGGTGAGCCACCTGATGACGCCTTAGCTTTTCATGAATTACTGCATTCTAAAAAGGCGCCTAAGTTAGATCATTTGGCTTACAGTGTTCTATCTTTAGGTGATAGTAGCTATGAATTTTTCTGTCAAACAGGGAAAGATTTTGATGAGCGTTTTAAAGCGCTAGGCGGTAAACAAGTTCTAGAACGTGTTGATTGCGATCTTGATTATGATGATGACGTGAGTGCATGGTCGTCTTCGATAATAGATAATTTAAAAGCCGAGTTAACGCAAGCAAATAATGCTGAAGCTAGTTCGTCATATGCCGCTCAAGCTAATACAGGTGCAAGTGCACAAAGCCAATATGACAAACAAAATCCGTTTTCAGCCGAGTTACTGGTTAGCCAAAAACTTACTGGTAGAGACTCAGCTAAAAACGTCTCACACGTAGAAATTGACCTTGCAGACTCAGGTTTAACTTATCAGCCGGGAGATGCATTAGGCGTATGGTTCGATAACAGCGAAACGCTTGTTGATGAACTTCTTTCAGCTTTATCACTTTCTGCTACAGAGGAAGTGAGCCTTAAGATAGCTGGTAATAATACCAGTTTACCACTAAAACAAGCCTTAATTGAGCAGCTAGAAATTACCCAAACAGCGCCTTCTTTTATTAGCTTTTGGGCAGATAACTCTAAAAATGAAGCGTTACAAGTTATAGCTGATGATAAAGCTAATGCTAGAGATTTCGCTGCTAACCATCAAATTATTGATGTGGTTAATCAATACCCAAGCAAGGTTGAAGCACAAGCATTTGTTGATGCACTAAGAAAAATAACTCCTCGATTATATTCTATTGCTTCAAGTCAACTAGAAGTAGAAGAAGAAGTTCATTTAACCGTTGGTTTAGTTAATTATGACATTGACGAGAATGAAAGATTTGGTGGTGCTTCAGGTTACTTAACACAACGTTTAGAAGAAGGCGGTAATGTAAAAGTATTTGTAGAACATAATGACAATTTCAGACTTCCTCAAAATAGTGAAACACCTATTATTATGATTGGCCCAGGTACGGGAGTTGCGCCATTTAGAGCCTTCATGCAAGAACGTGAAGCCAATGAAGCTACGGGTGATAATTGGATGTTTTTTGGTGATCAAACTTTTACTCAAGACTTTTTATATCAGGTTGAATGGCAAAACTATTTAAAGTCGGGCTTGGTTACAAAGCTTGATGTAGCTTTTTCAAGAGATCAAAAAGAAAAGATTTACGTACAAGACAGAATTAAAGAAAACAGTGCTGATGTTTACGAATGGCTGCAACGTGGTGCTCACCTTTATATTTGTGGTGATGCAAATAGAATGGCGAAAGATGTACACGAAACACTTGTAGAAGTTGTTGCTACTCAAGGCAACAAGACAACTGAACAAGCCGAAGAATATTTAAAAGAATTAAGAATTAACAAACGTTATCAGAAGGATGTGTACTAATGAGCACTTCGAGCAAAGAAAAAAACAACGCAGTAGAGTTAGTTGTAAGTGGCAAGCTTGCTGATAACGAAAGAATGAAAGCAGAAAGTAATTTTCTACGCGGTACTATAGAAGAAGATTTAAAAGATAGAATTACCGGTGGTTTTACCCCTGATAATTATCAATTAATTCGTGTACACGGTATGTATCAGCAAGACGATCGCGATATTCGAGCAGAACGTCAAAAGCAAAAGCTTGAACCGCTTCATAATGTCATGTTACGTGCACGTATGCCTGGTGGTATTATCACGCCAACGCAATGGTTAGCGATTGATGAATTTGCTCAAGAACACACGTCTTACGGCAGTATTCGTTTAACGACTCGTCAAACTTTTCAGTTTCATGGTGTTTTAAAGCCTAAAATGAAATTGATGCACCAAACATTGAATAAAATAGGCATTGATTCTATTGCAACCGCAGGCGATGTAAACCGTAATGTTTTGTGTACTTCAAACCCTGTAGAGTCTAGTTTGCATCAAGAAGCTTATGAGTGGGCAACTAAAATAAGTGAGCACTTACTTCCTCGTTCACGCGCTTATGCTGAGATTTGGTTAGATCAAGAGAAAGTGGAAACCACTGATGTAGAGCCTATTTTAGGCGAAACGTATTTACCACGTAAATTTAAAACAACCGTTGTTATTCCACCTAAAAACGATATCGATGTACATGCAAACGATTTAAACTTTGTGGCTATTAGCGATAACGGCAAGTTAGTTGGTTTTAACGTACTTGTTGGTGGCGGTTTAGCCATGACACATGGTGATAAATCAACTTATCCACGTAGAGCTGATGACTTTGGTTTTATTCCACTAGAAAAAACTTTAGATATTGCAGAAGCGGTAGTTACAACTCAACGTGACTGGGGTAACCGTGTTAATCGTAAAAATGCTAAAACGAAATACACGCTAGACAGAGTGGGTATCGAGGTATTTAAAGCGGAAGTTGAAAAACGTGCAGGTATTCAATTTAGCGAAAGTCGTGCTTACGAATTTACAAGTCGAGGCGATAGCTTTGGTTGGGTAGAAGGTATTGATAACAAGCACCACTTAACCTTATTTATTGAAAACGGTCGCTTACTTGATACGTTAAATAAACCTTTAAAAACGGGTGTTGCAGAAATTGCTAAAATCCATAAAGGTGATTTTCGTATGACAGCTAACCAGAACTTAATTGTAGCTGGTGTAAGCGAACAAGATAAAGCTGCCATTGAAAAGTTAGCGCGTGATCACGGTTTAATCAACGATGGTGTTTCTATTCAACGTAAAAACTCAATGGCTTGTGTAGCTTTTCCTACTTGTCCATTAGCAATGGCAGAAGCAGAGCGTTATTTACCTGGCTTAGTTGATGATGTTGAAAAAATCCTTGCTAAAAACGACTTAGAAGATGAGCAATTTATTTTACGTGTAACAGGCTGTCCGAACGGTTGTGGGCGAGCAATGCTGGCGGAATTAGGCTTAGTAGGTAAAGGGCCAGGCAAATACAATATGTATTTAGGTGGAAACCAAGCGGGTACCCGTGTTCCTGCACCTTATAAAGAAAATTTAAGTGAAGCCGATATTCTTCAAGAAATTGATGAATTAACCACGCTGTGGTCTAAAAATCGTTTAGAAAATGAAGCTTTTGGTGATTTCACCGTTAGAACTCAAATTGTGCCAGAAATTAAAGTAAGTAAAAGAGACTTTTATCATGACTAATCTTTCTGCTATCAATCAGCAGGTTAATGATGGCATTGGAAATAAAAGTAGTTTCCCTGCTACTTTTCCTAAAGCCTGGTTGGCTGAATGGAATAATTCGTTGGAAAAGAATACGGCAATAGAGCGAGCAGAATGGGCTATGGCTAACTTGCCTAATGCCTTTGTGCTCTCTTCTAGTTTTGGTATTCAGTCAGCGGTTATGCTGCATATGATGACGCAGATACAACCTGATATGCCAGTATTATTAACGGATACTGGTCACCTTTTCCCAGAAACTTATCGCTTCATTGATGAGTTAACAGAGCGACTACAGTTAAACCTGCAAGTTTATAGCGCAAAAGAAAGTGCCGCTTGGCAATTAGCTAAATATGGCGAGCAGTGGGAGCAAGGTGAGGAAGCATTAAAGGCTTATAATAAGCTCAATAAGGTTGAACCTTTAGAGCGTGGCCTTACAGAGTTGGGTGCTAATACTTGGTTTTCAGGTATTCGTCGTCAGCAAACAGAGCATCGTAAAAATATCCCTGTAGTAAGTGTACTAAGAGGGCGTTTTAAAGTGCACCCTATTATTGATTGGACCAACAAAGATATTTATCAGTATTTGCAAAAGCATAATTTACCTTACCATCCTTTATGGGAAGAAGGTTATGTTTCGGTAGGGGATACGCATAGTACTAAGCCAATGACTTTAGGTATGTCAGAGAGCGATACCCGCTTTGGTGAGGGCCAAAGAGAGTGCGGCTTACATGTAGATGGTGACGGAATTTAGCGGTAATTTTTTACCAGTGAAACGGGTATTAATTGCTTGAAAGTACTTGAAAGTGTGCGGATAAACTATGTTTTAATGCCTTCAAGTATTCTTCATCTTTTTTACTATTAATCAGCTGGACTAATTCTGTACCAATAGGGGTAAATTTATAAAATTGAAGGCTTACTGCAGACTTTTTACTTACTAAAGATAAGTTTTGCCCGCTGTAATTAAAAGTTAAGCTTTCGCCTTTAGATAAGCTAGTCGATTCGCTCTCTTGTTTATAAATCAACTGATTTTGTGATAATGATAGTATATCTGTATAACTTAAGCCTAGTTTACTCAGATCGAGGCTAACCTCTCTATCTCGATTCAAAAAATTAAACAAACTTGTTTGTTGATAAGCACCCGAAATAATTCTCACGCCTTTATTATTCAAATCTTTAACCGAAAAACTACAAGCTTTAGCAAGTAATTTGGCATCAAAAATACTCATCTCTTTAAATAATTTAATGGTTTTATAGGAGTAAGATCCAGGTCTTAATATTTCTCCAGCCAGAATTTTTGCCCATAAATCTTGCATCGTGGTGTTGCTGATACCTTCTGCTAATTCAATATATCGGCCAAGCCAGTCATAGTCTAACTTAGTTGAAATATCTTTATTTGCGCAGTAGGGCACCGTTTTCTTGATAATATTTTCAATGTTGTTTTGTTTAGTAATGCCTTCATTGCGTGCTCTTCTACTAACTCTGTCAGCTATAACTAGTTGCTTGTCTTCAGGGAGTAGCGCACCGTCTATAGAGAACATTTTAGCTAGCTGTAAAAACTGCTGTGATGAAGTAGGTTTGTGTGCTTTATTTGTAGATTGCGCGCTAATAAGTTCACTGGCTTTTTCAGGCGCTGTATCATGTTTTTCTTTTGTTGCTTTAGGCAGTAATTGCTTATGATTTTCAGACATCTTACATTTCCATTAGCTAACCAAGTAAACGAAAGGGGTCAGGTCAATTTAATTGTTGCTTGATGTTTCCTCGATAAAGGCTTGCCATCATGGTTAATTATTACTGTCTTATAATTTTTTAATTTGACTCTGACCCCATTTTATAAGAAAGGGGTAGATAATTCTAAGTGTAGCTTAATTTTTATACTATGCTTGGAGTGTTAAATTAAGGTTTATTAGGTGGGCTATTTATAACAATTAAAAGATAAGCAGTTACAAAGCTAATCTATTCTAAGTATTGCTATGTTGTAAACTTAAATCTACACATTAAAAAGTATAATTTATACGGGCAATTTAAACGGGTGTTTAAATAAATTTGCTATTCAATATTATTCAAGGCAGAATCATTCCTGAAAAAAAATTCCCTATAGAAATCATCAAACATCAACACCACTTTAGGTGAAGGAGACCAAGTATGATATATCAAGGCAAAAGCCTAAGCGTTCAGCTATTAGAAGATGGCATTGTAGAATTAAGCTTCGATGCAAAAGGTTCCGTTAATAAGTTCGACAGTGTAACTTTTGAAGACTATAAAGCAGCTGTTGCAGCCATAAAAAATTGTGATGAAGCAAAAGGTGTTGTAGTAACTTCTGCAAAATCAACTTTCATTGTTGGCGCCGACATTACTGAATTCTCTGGCGCATTTGAAGCCACAGAAGAATCTCTTATTGAATGGGTAAAGAGTTCGTCAGATGTATTTGACTCTTTTGAAGACCTAGAGTTACCAACGATTGCAGCCATAAATGGTATTGCACTTGGTGGTGGCTGTGAAATGACCTTAGTATGCGATTACCGAATTGCAGATACTAATGCAAGTATTGGTTTACCAGAGGTTAAGTTAGGTTTAATGCCTGGCTTTGGTGGTACAGTTCGTTTACCACGTATTATTGGCGCTGATAACGCTATTGAATGGATGTCTACTGGTAAAGCACATCGCCCAGATTCAGCTTTAAAAGCAGGTCTAGTAGATGCTGTTGTAGCTCCTGAAAAATTAAAGTCTTCAGCGATAAACATGCTGAAATTAGCGATTGCTGGTAAGTTAGATTGGCGTGCAAAACGTCAACCTAAATTATCTCCGTTAGGTTTAAGTCCACAAGAAACCATTATGACTTTCACTACCTGTAAGGGCATGATTGCTGCCAAAGCTGGTAAACATTACCCAGCGCCAATGGTAATGGTTAAAACCATAGAAGCAGCAGCAGGCATGGATAGAGCAGGCGCAATAGCACTTGAAAATTCAGGCTTTGCGAAGTTAGCTAAAACAGATGCAGCTAAAGCACAAATTGGTTTGTTTATGGCTGACCAAGTTGTAAAAGGTAAAGCGAAAGTTGCGACTAAACAAGCAACTAAAGCAGTAAATAAAGCGGCGGTTTTAGGTGCTGGTATTATGGGTGGTGGTATTGCTTATCAATCAGCCTATAAAGGCACGCCGATTGTAATGAAAGACATTAATGATCAAGCGCTTGATTTAGGTCTTAATACAGCGGCTGGTATTTTAACTAAGCAGGTTGAACGTGGCCGTATGAACGCTAAGAAAATGGCGGGCGTATTAAATAACATTACACCTAGCTTAAGCTATGACAGCGTTAAAGATGTTGATGTTGTGGTTGAAGCGGTTGTAGAAAACCCTAAAGTAAAAGGTTTGGTTCTGGCTGAAGTAGAGTCGGTGTTAAGTGAGGATGCTATTTTAACATCAAACACGTCAACTATTTCAATTGATTTACTAGCGGAAAGTGTTAAACGCCCTGAAAATTTTTGTGGTATGCACTTTTTCAATCCAGTAAATAAAATGCCATTGGTAGAAATTATTCGTGGTAAAGAGACGTCAGATAACACCATTGCAACGGTTGTCGCATACGCCGCTAAAATGGGTAAATCACCTATTGTGGTTAATGACTGTCCTGGTTTTTATGTAAACCGCGTTTTATTTCCGTACTTTGCAGGCTTTAGCCAGTTGGTTCTTGAAGGTGCAGACTTTGTCGCTATTGATAAAGTGATGGAAAAACAATTTGGTTGGCCTATGGGTCCTGCGTACTTACTCGATGTAGTTGGCGTAGATACCGCTGATCATTGTACTGGTGTTATGTCGTCAGGCTTCCCAACACGCATGAAGAAAATTGATAGCGATCCAGTTTCAGTTTTATATAAAAATGAACGTCTTGGACAGAAAAATGGTAAAGGTTTCTACGACCATGTTAAAGACAAGCGCGGTCGTCCAATGAAAGTACCAGCGCAAACAGCTTACGATTTGTTTAGTGAGCATTGTGCAGCGAAAAAAGACTTCTCAAGTGATGAAATTATTGCACGCTTAATGATTCCTATGGTTAACGAAGTGGTTAGGTGTATTGAAGAAGGTGTTGTTGCTACAGCAGAAGAAGCTGACATGGGCTTAATTTACGGTATTGGATTCCCTCCATTTAGAGGTGGTGCAATTCGTTATTTAGAGACGTTAGGCTTAGAAAACTTTATTGCAATGGCTGATAAATATGCTGATTTAGGTGAAATTTATCAAGTAACAGATGGCTTAAGAGAAATGGCTAAATCTGGCAAATCTTTTTTTAACCAACAAGCTTAACCTAGGAGAAACTTATGAAAGAAGTCGTAATTATTGATTGTATCAGAACTCCTATGGGACGTTCTAAAGCTGGTGTTTTTCGCAATGTACGTGCAGAAAAATTATCTGCTCACTTAATGGAGCAAATCTTAAAGCGTAACCCTAAGCTAGACCCTAACGACATTGAAGATGTTATTTGGGGTTGTGTGAAGCAAACCAAGGAGCAAGGTTTTAATATTGCTCGTAATGCTTCATTACTTGCGGGCTTACCAAAGTCTATTGGCGGCGTAACGGTTAACCGTTTATGTGGTTCATCAATGCAAGCACTGCATGATGCTTCTACAAGCATTATGGCAGGTCAAGGTGATGTATTCTTAATTGGTGGTGTTGAGCATATGGGTCATGTACCTATGATGTACGACATTGATTTTGATCCAGCGTTAAGCAAGCATATCGCAAGAGCATCAGGCAACATGGGTTTAACTGCTGAATTGCTCGGTAAGCAGCATGGTATTACACGTGAAATGCAAGATGCTTTTGGCGCGCGCTCTCATCAAAAAGCACACGAAGCGACATTAGCGGGTCGTTGGGATAATGAAATTGTTGCTACCGAAGGTCATGATGCAGACGGTAGCTTAATTCTTGTTGAGCATGATGAAGTGATTCGTCCTGAAACAACAGCTGAAGGCTTAGCTAATTTACGCCCTGTTTTCGACCCAGTAAATGGTACGGTTACGGCAGGTACTTCATCAGCATTATCTGATGGTGCTTCTGCTATGTTAGTCATGTCTGCTGATAAAGCGAAAGAGCTAGGTTTAACGCCAAGAGTTAAAATTCGTGGTATGGCGGTAGCAGGTTGCGATCCAGCGACAATGGGCTTTGGTCCTGTGCCAGCAACTAAAAAGGCATTAAAACGTGCCGGTTTAGCGATTGAGGATATTGAGCTATTTGAATTCAACGAAGCTTTTGCCGCTCAAGCACTTTCATGTGTAAGATCTTTAAAAGTTGAAGATCGTATGGATGATATCAACTTAAATGGTGGCGCAATCGCATTAGGTCACCCACTTGGTTGTTCAGGATCTCGTATCTCTGGTACGTTGATAAACCTTATGGAAGGAAAAGACGTAAACTTAGGTTTAGCGACCATGTGTATTGGTTTAGGTCAAGGTATTGCGACGGTATTTGAACGCGCTTAATTATTAGCCAAATTACTGTGTTTAATGTTTTTTAACACGCATTAAGCAGTACTCATAATAAAAGCCAAGGGGTATACATTTAAGTATTCGCTTGGCTTTTTTTGTTTTCGGCAATGGCTAATAAAGTTGTACTGTAATTTCACTACGTAGCCATTTTTTTTGAATCAATAAAATGCTTAAACCAGCGCTAGTCTTTTTTCAAATTAATATAAATCGCTGTTCATGCTATATTAATAACATACATGTATTCTTAAATTCGTTAAGGTAACTCGTTGTTATTTCCTTCAGCCCATAAAACCGTTTTTAAACGCTACAATGCAGCTCTTTTGGTGGCATTTTTTGTGATCGTGTTAATCGCATTATCTGTAGCATCTATTCAATATATTACGGGGCTAAGTGATTTAAAAAAACAAAGCTTGAACAACTTGACTAATCAAGCACAAAAGTTAAATACAACGCTTGAAACTAGCGTTAAAACAATTACATCCATTCAGCAATATGGTCAGTATATATTAGATAACCCTGATGAATTCAATTTAACGATGCCTTTGCTAGAGCAAGAAGGAAAAAATTTCTTTTTAGATGCTTCATACCACAGCAAGTTAGATATTAATCATGATATGCATTCTAATATTACCGGTATTGGTGATATTAAATCCTTTTCTTTGGCAAAACAGCAAGAAATTGCAATGGCTAATCTATTACTTCCTTCCTTTATTACAGGCAAGAATGTACTTAAAGAATCGAATTGGTTCTTTTACGTTTCTTTAGAAAAGTTCGTTAATATTTACCCGTGGATCAATCGAAACAGTTGGCATTACACTGAGCGTTTTTTAACAAAATATCGCCATAATATTATGGATAAATTAGTCTATTCACCATTAAAGTCGACTCATAATGATTTGGCTTGGTCACCCCCTTATATTGACGCTGCTGGTACAGGAATGAACACATCAATAGGTCTTGGCTTGTATCGAAAAAATGAACTTATTGGCGCTATCATGATAGATATAGATTTATCGTCATTGCAAGAGGGTCTTGAAGAATTAACTTCGGCTCAAGAGGGAGTTATTGTTTATAACGAAAGAGGTGATATTATCCTCTTCAAGCAGCTTGGCGACGATGCATTATCACCCAATACGACCTGGGATATGATAAGGCCTGAAAATTTTACAGAACTTGATGCTCAATTTCTTGCATCGCTTAGCGACTTCGAACAATCTACAACTTCGCATTATAATGGTTGGTTAGTCGAGCAAGATATAATCCCAGTGAATGGATGGAAAATAGCACGTTTTCAATCATATGATGAATTTTCTTCACCGTTAAAGTCGCAAATTATATTTCTGTTTGTCTTGTTGTTTTTTGGTTTTCTCGCCTTTCTTTTCTTAGTAAACAGCTTAACAAGACGTAGTTTTATCCAGCCAACTCAAAATTTTATTGAGCATATTGAACATTGCGCTAAAGGTGATCCCGGTAAAATTAAACCTAGTAGCGATTGGCTCCCTTGGTTTTATTTAGTTGAAGATATCTTCATTGAGAACCGTAGTTTTTTTCAACAATTAAAAGATCAAAATAGCGTATTAGATGCAAGAGTAAATGAAAAAACACAAGCATTAAGAGAGTCGAGCGAAAAGCATCAACGAGACTATGTTCAGCTTCGCTCTGTAATGAATGCAATCCCTGAACTTATAATTTTTAATGATCCGAATGGCTTATTAATGGGCTGTAACCAAGAATTTGAATCTTTAACACATCACTCTGAAATGCAAATGTTGGGTAAAGATGTACATCAGTATTTACCTAAGGACCTTTCTCAAGAACTTGATAAACTTAGTCTAGTAACACAAGGACATTTCCCTAAACAGGCTTTAATACACTCAGGTAAGTTTATTTATCAAGGTTATTGTAATCAAATTAAAAACCAACAAAACGAGATACTGGGCACTATCATCATTTTACAAGATGTTACTCAACAGCAAGAAACCCAAGAAGCGCTTGAGTTAGCAAAAAACACGGCGGAAAACGCCAATAAAGTTAAAATACAATTTCTTGCAAATATGAGTCATGAGATAAGAACTCCTATTAATGCGATGCAGGGAATGATGGAACTACTCGAAAAGACACTTGATAATTCGCGTCAATACCATTATTTAAGCAATGCTCAAACAGCTTCAGTTTCTTTACTTCATTTAGTTGATGAATTATTAGATCTGTCAAAAATTGAAGCAGGAAAAATGGTGCTTTATAAAGAGCCTGTTAACCTCAGTAAATTAGTGGATAAAGCGATAAAGCTTAATATCGGTACACTTATTCAAAAAGCGTTAAGCTTTAACATTATGTTAGACCCTCAAATACCACATTTTATTTTGTGTGATGAAATGCGCTTAGTACAAGTTATTTCAAATTTATTGAATAACGCCGCAAAATTTACAGAGCATGGCGTTGTAGAACTAGATATTTTACTAACAGCAAGCGATGACAATACGGTGTCGATAAGCTTCGGTGTAAAAGACAGTGGAATTGGTATTGACCCTGCAAAGCAAGTACATTTATTTAAAGCATTTAGTCAGGCTGATGAGTCAATGACTCGATTATACGGAGGTTCAGGCTTAGGCTTATCTATTTGCCAGCAAATAGTAAACTTGTTCGGCGGTGAGATAACGATTGCAAGTGAACTGGGCCAAGGGAGTTGTTTTTCTTTTTCTCTAGACTTTGCGCGATGCGAAGCACAAGAAGAAGCGTTTAATAACGGTTTAATTAAAAATTTGCCACTCAAAGCAGATGATAAATTAGAAAATGAAATGCAAGAAAAGCAGGAGAAAACACCTATAACCTTGTGTGTTATTAACCAAGCACTAACAACTAACTTTGTAGATAGTGTAAAGAGTTTAGGTTGGCATATAGAAAACTTTTCTAGTTTTGAAGCATTTAATCAAAGTCGCTTACTTAACGTGGTATTACTTATAGAACCGCAAGAGTTGATGATTCAGGAAGGTTATATAGAGTTTGTCACGTCAAATGAGTTTGATGAGCAGGGCATAAAATCGAAATATGAATGGCACCGTCGTGTAGCTTTGGTGGCTTTATGTCAAAATGCAATGACTGCATTACCCACTGACTTTTTCGATTATTTTACAGCCATGAGTATACCTAATATGCTATTGGACCTGCCGCTATATCGTTATGCATTACTTGAAATTAATAATACCTTAGCGGCAATAGTTCATCATAAATATGACGCAAATTTCGGTAAAAAAGCTAAAGATAAAACAATTCAGCACTTAATCCGTAAAGAAGAACTGCTTAGTGAAGTGATAGAAGAAAAACCGGTAGTATTGATAGAAAATGAAGTTAGCGAGCAAAAAGCCTTGAGCGGACTGCATGTTTTACTTGTTGAGGACAATCTTGTTAATCAGTTGGTTGAAGAAGAGTTATTATTAGAGTTGGGCGCAAAGGTTACCTTAGCAGAGAATGGTGCAGAGGCGGTTGAGTTTATAGATAACGTTAATGCGGATAACATTGATATGGATAACGCTAATAATGCAATATTTGATGTGGTTTTGATGGATATTCAAATGCCTATTATGGATGGGCTAACAGCGGCTAAAAAAATAAGAAGTAACCCTAAACATAACAACTTACCTATTATTGCGATGACAGCACATGCTCGGGATGAAGATGAAAAGCAAAGCTTAGAAGCAGGAATGGATATTCATATTGCAAAACCTGTTACTAGCGAGTTGTTATCAAAAAGTATTTTGGACGTCATTAGCATAAGAAAATAAGGCTTGAGGAAGGAAGATAAAAAAATATAAAAATAAAATGAACTTTTTAACAATATAAGACTCTTACTTAATAGTTATGTTATTCCCTTAATGTTTCATGTTTATGCGCTTACTCTTAGTAAGCGTTTTTTTTTGCTTTTTTTAGAGATTCTGAGGCCTTCAATTATACCCGTTCCATTAAGTTTGTGATCTTGTTGTACGAAGGAAAAATGAACCAGGGCAAGGCGCGCGATTGAGTAATAGCTGGCTATTGGGATTGAGGGGAACGAAGCCATGAATTATTTTAACCAGTACAAGTGAGCAATAACTTAGTTGAATTGGTATTAGAGTGATTATATTGTTACAAAGTCTTAAACATAAAGCGGAACAGAACCTTTGTATTCAGGGGATTTTAAATTATCTGAAATTATTTAAAATTAAATTGAACTTAATCTAGATATTACACTCTTACTTAATAGTTATGTTATTCCCTTAATGTTTCATGTTTATACGCTTACTTTTAGTAGGCGTTTTTTTTTGCTTATTTTTGAGTTTTCTAGCGTCGCTTCCATTTAAAGCTTATCTGCTAAAAATAAACGAGTAGATATTTTTGAGGACATCTATAGCGTCGACACTACTGTTTACAGGATCAATGTTACCTGGGGGAGTTTGCTTTAAGATCTCTTTTGTTGGTTTCAATGCAGGCTGTAAAGTTTCTTCTTCGTTATTGCTATGTTCAGTATCCACACTAGCTATTACTCTGTTTTATTTTTAACTCGTTGATTATTAACGTTTATGTTTACTTTGTTAGTTTCTTTAAATAAATAATTTAAATTATTTTGAAAATTTATTGAACTTTATCGAAATAGCAGACTCTTACTTAATAGTTATGTTATTCCCTTAATGTTTCATGTTTATACGCTTACTTTTGGTAAGCGTTTTTTTTTGGCTTTTTTTTAAGTTGGGTAAAACGTCAATACAAAACTATGCAGCTAAATTTTTAGAGAATAAGTCTTCTAGCTTTTTAATGGTTTCATCGATATTGTTTATGTCGGTTGGGGCAATAAAAATAGTGTCGTCACCAGCAATGGTACCTAGTACACCATCAGACTTACTTACGCTATCTAACAAACGCGCTATTAACTGAGCTGCACCTGGACTAGTTTGCACAATAATCATGTTTTGATTGTGCTCTATTTCTAATACGAGTTGTTTCAATGGACTTTGAGCGGTAGGCATGCCAAGTTCTGCAGGTAAGCAATACACCATTTCTGAACGCGCATTACGTGTGCGCACGGCACCAAATTTAGTAAGCATTCTCGACACTTTTGACTGGCTTATGTTATCAAAACCTAAACCCTTTAAGGCTTCGACAATATCGCTTTGCGAACCCAGTTGCTCTTCTTTTAATAAGTCTTTAAAAGCTTGAATTAAATTTTCTTGTTTTTGCTGAACATTCATTGTGATAAATACAACCTTTTTAAATCTCTGTAGACATGAATGCATAATTAATAAAAATTCATTCACGTACGTTAAATGCTGCGGGTTATAAAATATAGTACTTTAGTAAGTTCTTAATTCTATTAAACTACTAGTTTTGCCGGCTATATCTATAATCGCGCCATCACCAACTGACACTTTCAGCTATATTACATGAGAAAGTGAATATCATCTAGACTGAGATGAATTTTTATTCATTAAAAAAGAAAATATATGGTCATTTTATACACGATAAAAACGATTTCGATTGTTTTTTTGGGTACAATGCTATATCTTCTTTCTAGAATTAACGTAATTACTCGAATAATGCCGAATCCTTTAATTTCTATAACGACTTAATGGCTTTGTGCGTTGTTTAAACATTTATACCAATTATTTTAATTGGTCCTCTTAAAATTGGAGAAGTCACATGAAAGTTGCTGTTTTAGGCGCTGCTGGCGGTATTGGACAAGCTTTATCGTTATTATTAAAAACTCAACTGCCTGCAGGTAGTGAGTTATCACTTTATGATGTAGCACCAGTTGTTCCAGGTGTTGCAGTAGATTTATCTCACATCCCAACAGATGTTAAAGTTGCAGGTTTTGGCGCAGACGACTTAAGCGATGCTTTAACAGGTTGTGATATTGTACTTATTCCAGCTGGTATGCCACGTAAGCCAGGTATGGATCGTGCAGATTTATTTAATGTAAACGCAGGTATCATCCGTACTTTAGCAGAAGGCATTGCGGCAAACTGTCCAAAAGCTTTAGTTGGTGTTATCACTAACCCTGTAAACGGCACGGTTCCTATCGTTGCTGAAGTATTCAAAAAAGCGGGTACTTATGATGCAGCACGTTTATTTGGTGTAACTACACTAGATGTTATTCGTAGCGAAGCATTTGTTGCTGAATTAAAAGGCTTAAATGTTGCTGAAACGGTAGTACCAGTAATTGGTGGCCATTCAGGTACAACTATTTTACCACTTCTTTCACAAGTTGAAGGTGTTGAATTCTCAGATGAAGAAGTTGCAGCACTTACACCTCGCATTCAAAATGCAGGTACTGAAGTTGTATTAGCTAAAGCGGGTGGCGGTAGTGCTACACTATCTATGGGCGCAGCAGCAGCACGTTTTTGTATGTCTTTAGTTAAAGGTTTACAAGGTGAAGATGTTGTAGATTACGCATATATTGAAGGCAACGGTGAAGATGCTTTATTCTTTGCTCAACCTGTACGTTTAGGTGTAAACGGTGTTAGCGAAATTTTACCTTACGGTGAATTAAGCGCATTCGAAGAAAAAGCTAAACAAGACATGTTAGACACATTAAAAGCTGATATCCAAGAAGGTATCGACTTTATGGCTTAATGCCTATTGTTATGGTTTGAAAGCCTTAGCTAATAAAACGCAACATTGCCTTTTGGTAAGTTGCGTTTTTTTTGGGAGTTTAAAAGTGTTAAAACAGGAAACGAGATCTTGTTATTCTCGGCTTTAGCCACGAAGCTGTGGTTCTAGTTGGTCAAGGCATAAGAACGTTTTTATCACCGAGATCACCGAGTAGCTGCGCTACATAGACGAGGACAAAAAGATCGCGGCTAAAGCACGCTCCTACAAAAGTTATTTGCCGCGGTGTTTGTTGCTGTTGTATGTGAGCCTTCAGGCTTACAAGCGTAGCGCAGAGTGTTTTTAATAAAAGAGGGTTTGTGTTTTTTACCCTTATCCTAAAAAGCTCTAGTCACTCATTCGCTCTTATCTACAAAACGGGCTAGTTTCTAGAGCTTTAGTGACAGTCCTTGTTAATCCCCTTTACTACCTTAAAAACGGTTATGTGTTTTTTGAACTTTGGGGTCGCGGTGGCGACAGCACCCAAAGGGAAACTGCCTCCGGCCTCCCTTTGGAATCCCTCGGAGCCCCAACTCAGCAGAGCATTCATAAAACATGAAGCATAAAAGCAAATACCTGCTGATTTATCGTCCCTGAACAGCAGCAGTTCTCGACATCCCCGTCTCGAATTTACTTTTATTTGCTACCTGTTTTATTCATTGCTTCGTAAGGGGAGTAGGGTGCACTTTGCTTGTTTTGAGCTTATAACTTGCAGCTTGAAACTTTTAACTAGTTTCTCATCCGTTCTTATCCTGTCCATCTGCGGGCAAAACTGGCTAGTTTCTTGACCTTACCAAAAGAGTTTCTTAATTAGCGTAATCCGAGTAACCCGGAATATTAGGCGGTTCTATTCGCCGCGATATGCGCTAAAGCAATAAGTGCTGATTTAGCATCACTACTTGGCAATATAGATAGGGCTTGTATGGCTTTGTCAGCTTCTTCTTCTGCTTTCTTCTGGGTATAAGTTAAAGCGCCGGTTTGTTCCATAGCGCTAAGTATTTCCTCGAGATGCTCCATACCATCGCCATGCTCGATTGCATTTCTTACTAAAGACTTTTGCTTTTCGTTACCATGAGCCATGGTATAAATAAGGGGGAGTGTTGGTTTACCTTCAGCTAGATCGTCACCTACATTTTTACCCATTTCTTTGGCATCAGCGGTGTAATCCATAATATCATCAACAAGCTGGAAGGCTGTCCCTAAGTATTTGCCGTAATCGGTAAGCGCTTGCTCAATTTTAACGTCTTGATTAGCAACTATAGCAGCAAGGCGAGTGGCCGCTTCAAAAAGCTTTGCGGTTTTACAATAAATCACCTGCATATAACTTTCTTCAGTCGTATCAGGGTCGTTACAATTCATTAATTGCAGTACTTCACCTTCAGCTACTATATTGGTAGCGTCAGACAAAATATCCATGATGCGCATATCATTTAGTTTGGTCATCATTTGAAAAGAGCGAGTATAAAGAAAATCGCCAACTAATACACTGGCACTATTACCAAATAAGGCATTAGCGGTTTCACGACCTCGACGCATATTTGATTCATCTACAACGTCATCATGAAGTAAAGTTGCAGTGTGAATAAACTCAATAATACCTGCAATACTATAATGCTTATCTCCGGTATAATTTAATGCATTTGCGGCTAATATGGTCAGCATAGGGCGCATTCGCTTGCCACCGGCATTAACTATATATATTCCAAGCTGGTTTATTAAGGCAACATCTGACTGAAGTTGTTGATATATTAGTTCATTGACTTGCGCCATGTCGTTTTTTGTTAAATCTTGTATTGCTTCAATATTCATGACACGTAATTGCTCATTATTATAAGTTTTTCAGCTGGTTGGAATTCCATCATCTTAATTAGTGTAAATTCTACACTAATTTACATATCAAACTAGCATTTCAAGACGATAACTTTGTTATTTGTAGTAAATTTATACTTAAAAAATAAAAAATAGTAAATAATAAAAAAATGATCGTTATTAGGCTTGCCCTATCTTAATTCTTCGCGTAGAATTCGCGCCCTATATTTTTAAATTTAGCGTCAATAATGATGACGCAGTACGGAGTAGCTATGTACGCGGTATTCCAAAGCGGTGGTAAACAGCATCGTGTAACCGAAGGACAAACAGTTCGTCTAGAAAAGCTAGAGCTTGAAGTAGGCGCAAAAGTAGAATTTGATAACGTTTTAATGATCGCTGATGGCGAGAAAATCAATGTAGGCGCGCCTTATGTTGAAGGTGGTAAAGTTGTGGCTGAAGTGGTAACACAAGGTCGTGCTGATAAAGTCACTATCGTTAAATTCAAACGTCGTAAGCATTCACGCAAGCAAGCGGGCCATCGTCAATGGTTCACTGAAGTGAAAATTACTGGTATTAACGGCTAATTAGGAGCATTTGAAATGGCACATAAGAAAGCTGCGGGTAGTACACGAAATGGTCGCGATTCAGAAGCTAAACGTTTAGGCGTTAAGCGTTTTGGTGGCGAGTCAATTTTAGCAGGTAACATCATTGTTCGTCAGCGTGGAACTAGATTCCACCCTGGAACTAACATGGGTATCGGCAAGGATCACACATTATTTGCTTTAACTGACGGTAAAGTTCAGTTTGAAGTTAAAGGTCCTAAAAACCGTAAATTTGTTAGCATCATCGCTGACTAATAAACAGGTTCTTTATTATAAAAGCCTCGCTTATTAGCGAGGTTTTTTTTTGTCTCATTCTTTTTAGCATAAAGATTCGTGCTAGAAAAAGTGAAAATGGTTTATACTAGTGTCAGTGACACTTGTACATAAGGTATGTAAGCACCATGAAATTCGTTGATGAAGTTGAAATCAGAGTTGAAGCTGGCGATGGCGGTAATGGCTGTATCAGTTTTCGTAAAGAAAAATTTATTGAATACGGTGGACCAGACGGCGGTGACGGCGGCGATGGCGGCGATGTTTATCTTGAAGCTCATGAAAGTTTAAATACCTTAATTGATTACCGTTTCGAGCGTTTTCACCGTGCTAAACGCGGTCAAAATGGACAAAGTAGAGATTGTACTGGTAAAAGCAGTGATGACTTAACATTACCTGTACCGATTGGTACACGCGTTGTTGATGTTGACACGGGTGAACAGTTAGGCGATTTAACTTTTAAAGGGCAAAAACTATTGGTAGCTAAAGGCGGTTGGCATGGTTTAGGTAATAGCCGATTTAAAAGTAGTACTAACCGAGCACCAAAGCAGAAAACTGACGGTACTCCGGGTGAAATACGTAACTTAAGCTTAGAGTTATTATTACTTGCAGATGTAGGCCTACTTGGTTTACCTAATGCCGGTAAGTCTACGCTTATCAGAAGTGTTTCAGCAGCTAAACCTAAAGTAGCCGATTACCCATTTACCACCTTAGTTCCTAACTTAGGTGTTGTACGTTTAGACTCACAACGTAGTTTTGTTATTGCAGATATCCCAGGGATCATCGAAGGTGCTGCAGATGGTGCAGGTTTAGGTATGCAATTCTTGAAGCATTTAGAGCGTTGTCGTATCTTGCTTCATGTTGTTGATATTTTACCAGCAGACGGCTCTGATCCACTTGAAAATGCTAAAACCATTATCGGTGAACTAGAGCAGCATAATGATAAACTTGCTAATAAGCCACGTTGGTTGGTATTTAACAAGTTAGATTTAATGTTTGAAGATGAAGCGCAAGAAATCATGGATCGCATTATCGAAGGTTTAGACTGGAAAGGCCAAGTGCATGCTATTTCAGCGTTCAGTAAAATCGGTACAGAAGAACTGACTCAAAAAGTTATGACCTTTATCGAAGAGCTTCCGCCAGAAGAGGAAGAGTCGATTGACAGTAAAGCGGTTGAATTTAAGTGGGATACTTACCACGAAGATGCAATTGCAGATGCTAATGGTTTTGATGACCTAGATGATGATGACTGGGATGAAGATGATTACGATGTCGAAGTTGAATATCGTCAATAAATATTTTTAACATCTTAATAAGATTAATAAAAAGGAATAATTTATTTTGTAAGTTGTTCCTTTTTTTGTTTGCCCAGCGAAGCTGGCAAACCCGATAGGCTGAAAGAAGCCTTA
>JBMYWR010000045.1:0-20481 GCA_049607625.1 Colwellia sp. | reverse complement strand
TATCACTTAATGTTATTCAAGCTCATGGCGATATAAAAAAACATCACGAAAGTCTCATTTATAAAGGTTTTGTTAGTCAATCGGGAATAGCTAAGCTGGATGATATTATTCGCTATTTGCAGGGCATTTTAAGACGTTTAGAAAAGTTAAATATCGACCCTAATCAAGACAGATTAAAACTAATAGATATAAATAAAGCCGAAGATGCTTTAGCTGGGTTGGTAGCGAAGCAAAGAAAAGACTTACCATTACCACAAGAAATTGCTCAATCACGATGGCTTATCGAGGAGTTACGTATATCGTTGTTTGCCCAAAACCTAGGCACTTCGCAACCTATATCGTTAAAGCGTATTATGAATCATTTAAAGGCGTTAGAAGGTTAATACAGATTACTTAAAAAAGATTCTATTGACAGTACCAACTTAGCACCGTATAAATAATGAACTTAGAATGGTACATGATTTAACTGACATTGGTATAAGCATGTCCTATTTAGTGAAATATAAGATAAGTAAAACTAAAGACAAATATAAAAATTAAGCAAGATGTAGGAACTTAAAATGAATGGCTTTGATGATAAACGTGATTACTATCGTATGATGCTCAATAGTGAAGTGAGTGTTACGATTCTAGACAGCGAAGCTAACCATCATTTACATGCAACGTGTAGGGACTTAAGTGCTACAGGTATGGCTATAGAAATGGATCATCCGATTGAACTTTCTACTCATTTACGCGTTAAAATAGACTCTGCTTCCGAACATGTACAATCGCTTTGTATGGAAGGTAAAGTTGTCCGTGTTGATGAAGAAGAAAAGTCCTGTTACCTAATTGGTATTGCGATTGATGAAGTGTGCTAATTGATTAACCTTAACCTTAGCCTAAAAAGTACTTTTTTCCTTGCAGCACTTGTTTGCACGACGAGTTGTTCATCTTATAGTGTTGAAGATTATGGTAACGGGGATGAAAGCTCCCAGGTAGGCAAAAAAGAATCTCAGTGCAAAAATATGGAACCAGCACAAAAAATGAAATGTGAGGAACAAGAGCAAGCTTTAATTATTGGTTTTGGTGCAGATGCACATTGTAATCACCCATACGAATATGAAAGAAATAGATGTAAAAGTGAAAAAGAAAAACAAGATAAAGCCCTCTCTCAAGCACTTAAAAAACACACTGATAAATAGTGACCCGCAAAAATAATATCGCGTTTATTTTTAGATGAAACCTCAATATACCCGATTAAAATTAATCAATCTCTATTCATTTTAGGATAATGTTAAAAATAAATAGCACAAACCTCCTCCTTTAAAAAAAACTGTCTATACTTAATTCAAATACATTAATTCTGTGTCCTTAAATGTCTATTTACTTGGAGTGAAATAGTAAAATAGTGAGATGGTAGTGAGAATTAACTTTGTCAAAAACGGATAAAAAATAAAAAGAGAAGCTTATGAATGTTAGCGAAATTGCTAGAGTTAAAGGTAAAGTTCAAGGTGTTATGTTTCGTATATCGAGCCAAGAGAAAGCGATTGACTATAGTTTGAGCGGTTATGCTAAAAACCTAGATTCTGGTGACGTAGAAGTATTAATGTGCGGAGACCGGAGTAATGTTGACAAAATGCTCGAGTGGCTATCGCAAGGGCCTGAGGATGCAGATGTAACAGCGGTTGAACATCATGAAGTCAAAGTCCCTGTACCTAACTTTTTTTCAGTAGAGTAATTTCAACTTTATCGCTTTAACGGCTTTGTGCGCTATTCGATATACTGAAAGCGCTTAAACTCCTTACCATCTCGTACAATCGTTTCTGTGAACATTGATAAAGGTCGGATCCAAATATCATCTTTTGACAGAGCAGGATGATAAACAACAAAGTACTCTTCAGTCTCGCTGTCTCTTGCAACATGCAACACGTTGTAAAAACTCCCTTTAAAATGTTGGTATTTTCCCATTTTCAGCATGATTTTTCCTTACAAAGAGCTAATTAAGTATAAATGTATTATAATACGGCTCGTTTAAAACGATACCTCTTATTTTTAGAAAATTTATTTATACATTTTTATTTAAATTTCCTTATCACGCAACCTGCAGATAAGCCCTAATTTCTTAGTTAAAAGTGTTCAGATACAAAATAAGGTTCGTTAAATTTCTATTTAGATAAAACACGTTTTATTTATATGTAGAGCTAATCTCCAGTTATAGGAATAAAGCTTCCTATAACCAAATAAAACGTAAGTTAAGGTGAACTATGAGTGTTGATTCAATTGGTCTGTCGGCTAATTTATTAAAAGCAGTTAAAGCATGTGGGTATAAAAACTTAACCCCTATCCAACAAAAGGCGATCCCGGTGATCCGCTCAGGACGTGATCTTTTAGCAAGTGCTCATACTGGTACGGGTAAAACAGCAGCCTTTAGCTTACCTATATTAGACGCTTTGGCGAAAAATGTTGATGAAGATGGTTCTTCAACTAATGAGCAGCATCATTTACGTGCTTTAATCTTAACGCCTACTCGTGAACTAGCACAGCAAGTTGCTAAAAATATAGAAAGTTATAGTGAATTTTTGCCTTTAAAGTCTGGTGCTGTTTACGGTGGTGGAAAAATGGCGGCTCAAGCAAATATGCTAAAGGCAGGTTTGGATATTTTAATTGCCACACCTGGGCGTTTAATTGAACATCTTGTACTTCGTAATGTAGATTTATCTCAGATAAAGTTTTTAGTACTTGATGAAGCAGATAGAATGCTTGATATGGGTTTTTTGACTGATATTGAAAAACTGATGCAAGCAATGAAAAAGCATCACCAAACCTTAATGTTTTCAGCAACTTTCTCTCATAAAGTAAAATCTTTAGCGACAACCATCTTAAAGACACCGCAAACAATTAGTATTTCAAAAGAAAACTCAACATCAGGTAAAGTAAAGCAAAGTGTTTATTGGGTAAGTGAACAAAGAAAACGCGAGCTACTTTCAGAGCTTATTGGTGTTAATAATTGGCAGCAGGTACTGGTTTTTGCTGGTACTAAAGAAAGCGCTAACCTCCTTGCTAAAGAATTAAAACTCGACGGTATTAAATCAGCCTTATGTCATGGTGATAAAGCACAAGGAGCAAGAAATAAAGCCCTTAGTGACTTTACCGAAGGGAAAGTAAGAGTGCTCGTTGCAACCGATGTCGCAGCACGAGGGCTTGATATTGAAGACTTAGCCTATGTGGTTAATTTTCATCTACCATTTTTAGCTGAAGATTATGTGCACCGTATTGGACGTACGGGGAGAGCGGGTAAATCAGGCACAGCTATTTCTTTAGTTAGCCCTAAAGATGAAAAATTTTTAGAAAATATTGAAACACTTATTGGTCGTCAATTTAACCGTATTGTCGTGCCTGGCTATGAATTAAAGCATGACGAACAAGAAGCTTACAAAAAATTTACTGAAAAAAGAGTAAGTAAAAATCGCTACCGAGCAAGCCAAGAAAAAAACCAAGCAATAGCGAAAAAGCGCATAGCAACAAAAAGCAGTACTAAAAAATATAACAATAAAATTAAAAAGAAGCGTTAATAATACGCGTTAGACTCTTATGAAAAACAAAGATACCGATACTCCTCTAGCGGTTATTTCTACAGAAACGCCATTTAACCAAAGGCGTTTTTGTTGGTTTTGCGGAGAACCCAATGACAGCGTCTTTCATTGGGAACTGTTTGCGCAAGAAGCGATCGAATATGGCAAAACATTATCAGTACCAAGCTGTAAAGAGTGTCATAGTGTAGCAACAAGTGCTAAAAACAAAGCTAAGTATAAAAAGAACTACCAACATTTTAACCCACCAGTGTCGTTGTCAGTTGCTCAATCTGATGGTCGTTATACTATTTGGGACCTGCATAAAGCGGTGAAAGATTATCTGTTAACTCATTATCGAAAAGACCTTGCTATAGGTGTAAACTGGACTAAAAAAGAGTTAGAAGAAAGTGAGTTTGAGTCGGGTAATTTTGCAGGTTTTAAAAAAAGTGCTTGGTTTATGTATGAAGTGGCTAAAGGGCGGTTAAACTTTAAAGGTTGGCCTTTAGTTGTTGATGGAAAAACACTTTCTGATGAAGAGCCATTGCAACTATTTTGCTTTGATGGCGTTGAGTTTGAGAATATTGAAGCTGCGATCAGGCATTATGCACAAACATTTTCTCTACAACCAGACTATTTTAGAAAAGTTGTACAGTGTTTAGGTGAAGCGAAATTTTCTCAGGCGGTTCGTTTTAGTCGATTATTAATCAATGCAACCTATCAAGAAAAACAGACGGCACTCAAAGAACTGCAATCGACGATGGAAGAATCAACTTAAGGTAATCTTTCCTGCCATCATCATATTGCTTTCATTCCCTGTGATATAGCACAAGTAGAATAATATAAAGTCCGTTTATTAAATAAAAAGCGATTAAACAACTTTTAATTTACATGGATAAGTTGCTTTATGTTGATACAGTGCGCTGTCGGCTCGATTAAAAATAGAAGTCTTATTGTCACCGCTATTCATATAAGTGCTGCCTAAGCTAGATGACACATTATACTTAGACATTAGTGCGTTAGATTTTAGAGCTTTATGAAGTCTATTTTCAATAATAATGAGCGCGTTATCGTCTGCATTTTCAACTAATATAGCAAACTCATCTCCCCCAAATCTAAATATACTGTCAGAATCTCTTACACATTTTTTAGCAATTTTAGCGAATTTTTTTAACACATTGTCGCCAACTAAGTGGCCATGTTTATCATTGATGCTTTTAAATTCATTTAAATCAGCGAGAATTAAGCCGAGTGTAGTTTTTTGTCTTGTAGCATTATGCATTGCTCTTTTTAACTGTTCGTCAAAATAACGACGGTTTCCTAAACAGGTGAGTGAGTCATGCATAGCAAGTTCAATTGCTTTGTTATACTGCAGTGCATTTTTTAATGGTGGCATTAAATATTGATGTAATACATTTATCTGTTGGCAATCAGCTTCATTAGATGAATCAGTCATGCCATAACTTAGCGTTCCGATAAATTCATTATTGAGTTTAAGATCAAATTGACGCTCTTTAGTTGCTTTCTTACTGGCTAAAAGTGTTCTATTTATCTGCTTACTTTTAAAGTAAAGACTTGAAAAATTGAGATACCTTGCTGCTTGAAGAGAAAAAAGTTTAAGCTGCTTATCAATGTCTAAGGTCATTTGCAATTGCTGTAATAAAACAAGCCCTTGCTGCGTCACCTGTCTTTTTTCTTCAACGGTTAGACTATCACTATCGATAGCGTCTAGCGGGTTATTAACGTTCTGTTCAGGTATGCCACTATCATAAAGCGAATTTGATGTTTGCATGAGTCACCTTTGTTAATTAATTGTGCGGTATTAAGAAAAGCCAAATCTTTTAAATATTCAGATTTGTATATTCAAGTTCAATCTAATTAGCAAATTTCATTCCAATAGCCCAGAGCTGGATACGATAGAATTGTCAATAACGGCCAAAAGCATGTCATAATTAATGTATCAACTAAGCACTCAACTAAGGCCTCAATTAAGTAAGCCGTTGATTAATTGTATAGATTGGTTTTTAAATAGATTACATTTTATGCAGAAGTGTTTTATATTAAATGTAGCTTTAACAAATAAAGATGATAAAAATACAGCATGTAGCGTTATTATTTTTGTACTCTTTAGAATAAACGGCAAATCATTGCCCATGTTTTACCCTCTCTAATTTGCTTAGGATAATTTTTGATAAATCACGTTGAAATATTACTTATTTTTACCACTGCAGTGATTATTGTTTGGTTTTTTAGAAAGCTAAAATTACCGACAATATTAGCGTACCTTGCCGCAGGTATTTTGGTAGGTGAATTCGGTTTGGGTTTGGTAAAAGCGGACAGTAATTATGAGCATTTTGCTGAGTTAGGAATCGTCTTTTTACTTTTTACATTAGGCTTAGAGTTCTCTTTACCCCGCTTGATGGCAATGAAGCGCTTAGTTTTTGCGGTGGGCAGTTTACAAGTAGCTGTCTCGCTTCTAGTGTTCACATTACTCGCTCTGTTTTTTAATTTAAGTTTTTCTTCTGCTTTCGTCGTAGGGAGTATTTTGGCGCTTTCTTCTACGGCCATTGTTATTCGTCAGTTAAGTGAAACGGGGGCAATGAAGCGCAAATCTGGTCAGTTGTCAGTCGCTATTTTATTATTTCAAGATGTAGCCGTAGTTCCTCTGCTTATTATTATTCCTATGTTAGCAGTGCAGGGCGAAAGTTCTTTATTAAGTACTTTAGCATTTGCTATGTTCAAAGGCGTTAGTGTTGTCATTTTACTGCTGTTGATTGGTAAATGGCTGTTACCTAAAATTTTCGATGTTATTGCTCAAGTTAGAACCGATGAACTCTTTGTTTTAACGACTTTACTCGTTATTTTGTTAGCTTCTGCTATTACTCAATGGTTTGGTTTGTCTATGGCGTTAGGGGCTTTTTTAGCAGGAATGATGCTTGGAGAAAGTGAGTATAAATATCAATTAGAAGCAGACATTCGACCCTATAGAGATATATTACTCGGACTTTTCTTTATCACGGTAGGCATGAAGTTAGATATATTTTTCCTTTTATCATCACCATTTAGCTTAATGTTTTTTATGGCTAGCTTTATGTTAATTAAAATTTTTATCATAAAAACTCTTGCCATTAGAGCTGGCCAAATAGAAAAGGATGCTTGGGCCTCCGGTATTATGCTAGCGCAAATGGGCGAGTTTGGTTTTGTGCTTATAGCGTTGGCAAATCAGTCAGATATTTTACCGGAAAATGTATCAGCGATGCTGTTAGGTGCTGGCGTAATTTCTATGGCGATAACACCCTATATGGTTGAGCATGCTCGTTCTTGGGGAAGCTTTTTAAGCCAAAAAAAGTCAGAGGAACATCAAGACCTAGAGACCCTTCCTTCGAATGAAAAACTAAGCGACCATGTTATTATTTGTGGTTTTGGCCGAGTAGGGCAAACAGTTAGCCGCTTTTTAAAACAAGACAATATTCCTTTCGTTGCCATTGATACCGATCCTTTAAGAACAAGTAAAGCAAGGGATGCGGGTGAACATGTATTATTTGGCTCGTCAAGACAAACAGAATTATTAAAGGCAGCATGTCTAGATAAAGCGAAGTTAGTGGTGATTGCCTTTGGTGAAGACCGACAGTCAATTGAGGTAATTAAAAAAGTACGCTCATTGTCTGAAACAGTACCTATTTTAGTTAGGACACGAAATGATGACCAGTTTGAAGCCATCAAAAATGCGGGTGCTAATGAAGTGGTTCCAGAAAGTTTAGAAGGCAGTTTAATGCTTGTTTCACAGGTTTTAGCACTTACTGGAGTGCCTTTTGCGCGTGTAATACGTCGCGTACAAAAAGAACGTAAAAACCATTACAATCATTTACATGGTTTTTTTCAAGGTGAAGATGCTGATTTAAGTGCTACTGGTATGAACGAGGTAGAAATAGCCCATGCTTTAACTATTCGCCTGAAGAGTTATGCATGTGGAAAATCAATTGCTTCTCTGCAACTGAAAGATAAAAAAGTTGATGTGGTTAGCATTAGACGTCAAGATAAAGAGATAGTAGACCCTAGTGATGAGATGGTGCTTAACGAAAATGATACGCTCGTTATCAGGGGGAAAGTTAGAAAAATTAAACAAGCAGATAAGTTCATTAAACATGGTCCTTAGTTTAACTTAAGTATCGTTAATTGATCATTTTTTGCATTGAGAAGCGTTATCTAAATAAACCCAATATGACAGCGTTGTCATATTGGGTTTTCAATGTTAAAGTGAGTATTACTTTTTTACATAAAAGCATAAAAGTATTACAACAAGAAGACTAAAGTCGTATTGAAAATGTGGTATAAAAATTTTAAAGTTTTTCGTAGTAGCTTATTTGCATCTATAAGCCATGTGTTTGTGAATCTAGCTATGACAGATCACGAACAAAAAAAGCGACAAATAGTTATTGAACAACTAGCTCAACAACTGCTGAGCTAATAAAACAAGATAAATCATTACAAAACAAGCAATTTACAATAAAAAATAATAATTATGACGTAGCAACATTATGCTACGTTGTAAATTAAGCGCAATTTCAAGGAATCGCAATGAAACCATTACAAAGCAAGTACCCAGTATCAGAAAAGGCTAAAGCTCATACTTTTATCGACTCAGCTAAGTACGATGAAATGTATAAAAAATCTATTGAGCAACCAGAAGCATTTTGGGGCGAACAAGCTGAAGAGTTTATAGACTGGTATAAGCCGTGGGATAGTGTCAGTAAAGTTGATTTAAAAACTTCAGACATTAACTGGTTTACTGGTGCAAAACTTAACGTGAGTTATAATTGTATTGATAGACACCTGCCGGCTAAAGCCAACAGCACAGCTATTATTTTTGAAGGCGATGATCCTACTGATGATGCTAAAGTTACATACCAAGAACTACATGATAATGTTTGTCGCTTTGCTAACTTATTAAAAGAGCGTGGCGTTAAAAAGGGTGATCGTGTTTGTATTTACATGCCAATGATCGTTGAAGTTGGCTACGCAATGTTAGCTTGTGCACGTATTGGTGCTATTCACTCTGTTGTTTTTGGTGGTTTTTCTACCGAATCAATTAAAGCACGTATTTTAGATGCTGATTGTAAAGTGGTTATCACGGCAGATGAATCTGTTCGTGGCGGAAAGCGTATTCCGCTTAAATCAAATGTAGACGCAGCTATTGCCGACTGCCCTAATGTAAATACGGTTGTGGTTGTAACACGCACAGGTGGCGATATTGCTTGGAATGACAAAATAGATATTGATTACTCTAGCTCAGTGGCTAATATGTCAGCTGTTTGTGAACCAGAGGTAATGGATGCAGAAGATCCACTATTTATTTTATATACCTCTGGCTCTACAGGAACACCAAAAGGTGTTGTTCATACCTGTGGTGGGTACATTTTATATGCCGCCATGACGCACAAATATGTTTTCGATTATAAAGATGACGAAATTTATTGGTGTACTGCAGATGCTGGTTGGATAACAGGTCACTCTTATATTTTTTATGGCCCACTAGCAAATGGTGCAACAACACTTGTGTTTGAAGGTGTGCCAACTTACCCAGACGCAGGTCGTTTCTGGCAAGTATGTGAAAAACATAAAGTTAATGTTTTTTACACAGCTCCAACTGCGATTAGAGCATTAATGAGCTTAGGTGATGAACTTGTTGAAAAAGCAGATTTATCATCATTAAGGATTTTAGGAACTGTTGGTGAACCAATTAACCCTGAAGCTTGGCACTGGTATTATGAAGTGGTTGGTAAAAGTAATTGCCCTATCGTTGATACTTGGTGGCAAACAGAGACAGGTGGTATTTTAATTACTTCTTTACCTGGCTCAGTTGATATGAAACCTGGTTGTGCCGGTAAGCCATTCTTTGGTGTTCAACCGGCATTATTTGATAAAGACGGTAATACGCTTGAAGGTGAAAACCAAGGTTTATTGGTTATGACTGCAAGCTGGCCTGGTCAGTTACGTACCGTTTACGGCGATCATGACAGATTCTATCAAACCTATTTAAGTCAGTACCCTGGAAATTATTTTACCGGAGACGGCGCTAAACGTGATGAGGATGGTTTCTACTGGATAACAGGTCGTGTTGACGATGTACTAAACGTTTCAGGACATCGTTTAGGTACAGCTGAAATTGAAAGTGCGTTAGTACTTCACCCTGCAGTTGCTGAAGCGGCTGTTGTTGGTTACCCACATGAAATCAAAGGCCAAGGCGTATATTGTTATGTTACTTTGATGGCGAGTGCTACGGAGTCTGATGAGCTAAATACAGAGCTTAAAGAGTTTGTTGCCAAAGAGTTAGGTCGTTTTGCTAAGCCAGATTACCTACAGTGGGCGCCAGGTTTACCAAAAACTCGTTCAGGTAAAATTATGCGTCGTATTTTACGTAAAATTGCTGAAAATGAAGTGGACAGCTTAGGTGATACTTCAACACTTGCCGACCCTAGTGTTGTTGATGACTTAATCTCTAAACGCATTGTCCACGGCGTTTAAGGGCTATTGTCTTAATACGTTGTGAATTAATATGAAAAAACGCCGAAAGGCGTTTTTTTATGCCTTGAATAAGTGAGCTACGGAAAAAGACCCAGCCACTTATTTATTATATAGCCTAACGCAGTAGCTTGGAAAAATAGTTACTAGAGAAGTATGTGTTAAGACGAGCTCAGGTCAATTCTTATTACTCAAGGTCCATAGCCTTTTTTCTATACTCTGTCGGCGTAACTCCATGGGTTTCTTTAAAGGCTTTATTGAACGTGCTTAAACTTCTAAAGCCACTCTCTAAAGCAAAAGTTAGAATAGGGATATGAGATGAAGAAGGTTCTTGCAGCTTAATTGATATCTCTTTAATACGATAATAATTTAAAAAATCGTTAAAATTTCTAAAATTCATTTCCCCATTAATTAGCTTGCGTAATTTATATTCTTGCATTGGAACCTGTAAAGCTAAGTTAGCAATCGTTGCTTCTTCTTGTTGATAAAACTTATCGACTTTCATAAGGTGAATAATACGATCTAATTTTTCGTTCTTGGCACTATTAGAAGAGGTGTTTGCTTGGTTAACTTGATCCATATCCTTTTGCATACTCTGTACAGTTGATTTTTCTTTTATCTTTAGATCAATAGAAGGGATAACCGTTTGGAAAAGGCTAGAAGGTCTTAAAGTAAAAATTAAAAAATTTATAGCGGTCACAAGAAACGCTAAACAGGAGGCTTTCATTAGACTAATACTATAAGAGTCTATATGGAGTAGCTGTTCAATCACAATAACTAAAGCAATATAGAGCGCGACAATCGATATAACACCACCACGAATATAACGACGCTCTTGCACTAAATCATCACGCCAGTATTTAAGCGCTGTTTTTAAAGCATGACCTACAAGCGATAATTCGATAAAGATTAAAAAGTACTTAAGAAAGCTTGTTGTTGATTCATCTAACTCTACAAAGCCCGAAAATCTAATGAATTGAAGGCAAAGGTTGATAACCAAAGTAAACGAGGCAACTGCGTACTGCCAAGGCCTAATGATAAAGTTATTACCAAATACACTTAAACTCACCAACCAAAATAAACCAGGCAGGGCATTACTGCCAAGGCTACCTATCCACCAAGTTAGAAGGTTTTTTTGTTCAGGTTGTAGTAAACTAGCAAGTAAATGACAACTACCTGCGACCATGAGAAGCTGATAAAAAATGATTGATAAACTATGTTTTCGATACGGAAATAAAAATAACACACAGGTGATCATTTGTGTAAAAGCAAAATAATTTAAAAAATCAATCATGGTAAGTGGTCATCTTTGCGAATTTTAAGTACGTACATATCAAGGTGTACATAAAGGAAAATATAAAACAGTGTAAACATATTTAATGAAAATTTATATCTATACTTAGTTATAATTATTTGTTTAATGCTCATTATGTTACAAAATATACTCTAGCGAAGACAAGTACATAGAAATTATTTAACTTATTGTCATTAAAGGCTTTGTTGGTTTACAATTTAGATGAAAGCGCTATATAGCATCGTGATATATTTGAACACTCATCAAAGGAAAGCATCTAATGAAAATAAATAAAAAACTCCATAAAGTCTTCCCTACAACGATAATAAGCCTATTCATTATGGGGCTATCTATTGTAAGTAATCCGCTGCAAGCGCAGAAGTTAGCAGAAAAGCATGCTAAAAAACCAAAACTTATTCTTCAAATAACGGTAGACCAACTTCGCGGTGATTTACCTTTTAGATACCGAGACAGGTTTGTTAAAAACGGATTTAACTACCTTTTAAATAACGGAACGGTTTATCGTGATGCACATCATGAGCATGCCAATACAGAGACAATTGTAGGGCATGTTAGTTTAGCAACAGGAACGCATCCTTCAAGTCATGGGTTGGTTGGTAATGTTTGGTTCGATCGACAAGCTAATACAACGGTTTATAATATCGAAGATGCAAAATATAAACTCTTAACAAAAGGCGCTGATGTAGATAAAGATACTGAAATTGACCCCACACAAAAACAAGCCAATGTAGATGGACGTTCACCTAATACCATTGCAGCTTCTACCTTTAGTGATGAAATGGTTATTGCAAGTAACGGTAAAGCCAAAGTATTTTCTGTTTCAGTGAAAGATCGAGGCGCAGTTTCTATGGCAGGGCATGGTGGTAAGGCTTTTTGGTTTTCTAAAGCAACACAAGACTTTGTTACTAGTAACTATTACTATAAAGCTTATCCTAAATGGGTGAGTCAGTGGAATGATAAAAATATTCCAGCACAATATGCCAATAAAAAATGGGAGTTGCTACACGATAAGTCAAGCTACTTATATGCAGAAGATGATGATAAGGCATGGGAAGCAGATTTAGCGGGTTACGGTAGAACCTTTCCGCATCCATTCGGAGAAAGTTCATCGCCTTATTTCAGTACCTTTTTAACCATTAGTCCGGTAGGTGATGAACTCACACTTAATTTTACAAAAACGCTTATTGAGAATGAAAAAATAGGTGAGGATAAAATAACAGACTATTTAGCGGTCAGTTTCTCTTCCACTGATTATATTGGACACTTTTTTGGTGCTTCAAGCCTCGAGATTGAAGATAATTTACTTAGATTAGATAAAACCTTAGCTGATTTATTAACTTTTATTGATGAAAAAGTAGGCCTGGAGAATACCGTTGTTGTACTTTCTGCGGATCATGGTTCTCCAGAAATACCTGGGTATTTAAATGAAAAAAAACTTCAAGGACAATATGTTTCTCCAAAAGACTGGGATGAGTCAGCGCCCATTGAGGCTCTGAAAAAGTCACTTGGATTAAAAGAGCCTCTTATAACGGGCTATCACCATCCTTATATTTATTTAGATAGGGAGCTTCTTAGCGAAAAGAATCTGAACTTAGCACAGCTACAAAATCAAGTAGCAAATGCGCTTTTAAAGGTTAAAGATGTCTATCAAACGGTTGCCAGTAACCAAATAGAAAGTGGCGCTTTAAATAACTCAAAAATACATCAAGCGGTCATTAATAATTATTTTCCGAGTCGTTCAGGTGATATTTATTTAATTTTTAAACCTCAGAATTTTATTAATGATTTAGAAGGGCTTGTTGTACCAAGTGTTCATGGCTCTCCATGGGTGTATGATACTTTTGTACCTGTTATATTTGCTGGTATGAACATTCCTTCTCAACAGATATACAGACAAATAGAAACCATTGATATTGCGCCAACACTTTCTGCAATATTAAGCATAAAGGCGCCATCGGCAAGTGAAGGTAAAATACTGATTGAAGTCTTTAACAACGAATAATAAAAAATGAGAAGATAATGACAATAATAAATTTCCTTAAAATAGTCTCCTTTACTTTCTTTGTTTTTATTCTGTGGATTATATACCTTGCAAATACTGGACAAAGTAGTGTTTTTTTTAAATTTGTGGCAAGTATTCCCTATGGTGATAAGGTTGGGCATTTTTGTATTTTTGGTGTACTAACCTTAGCGGCTAATTTTCTCCTAAAGTGTAAAACCCTGACGTTTACTTTTGTATCAAATAAAGAGCTAAACCTATACGTTGGTTCTATGCTTGTGTTTCTCTTTGCTTTGACAGAAGAGCTAAGTCAGTTCTTTATAGCGAACAGAACCTTAGACATTTTCGATTTACTGGCCGATATACTAGGTATTGTTATTTTTAGTTTTTTAACCGCGTGTTTGCACAGATATTCAAATGAGCGCTGAAAAAGCGATAAAAATGTGAAACAAGACATTTACGTTGCGCTTTTTAAAAAAGCTTAGGTGAGATATGTCTTACATTTCACTGAAAACACCGTTTAAAATTATCCTGTCATCAAATGATGACACAGGTTTATATCCTTGTTATTAAAGGCTTTTGCTTTTTTTGCTTCTTTGCTAGAAAATTAAAACTAAATAAATGTAAAAAAAATGTTTACAAATAACTATTAATAAAAAGATTAGGTAATATAGACAGCGTAAAAGGAAGTAAGGCAAGAAGCCATAAGTGGAAGTTAAACCGCGCTACGGATATGCGAAAAGCTTAGGATAAGCTTAAAGGAATGTTAAAGATACGGAAAAGCAAAGTGGAACTTTGTTAAGGGAGACTAAAAGGGGTTAGTCAAGTGGCAGGATGTCGCTAAGGATTTAAAAGCAGGTATGCGATTAATTAGGTTTAATTATTGTCAGGAAGACAAAACAAGGAAATGAGTGGACTCATTAGGATGTACAAAGGAATGGTTGTTACGGATAATTTGAATACGAAAACGTGAGTGCAGGATGCACACAGCTAGTTTAAATAATGCGGCCTTCTGGTCGCATTTTTTTTGTCTTAATATTTACACCAATGCAAATGGTATTACCTCTCATTTATTTCAATAATTTTAGCGATAATAATATGGTTACTCACAGAGTGTGCTATTTTTATTATAGAGATAGTTTGTAGGAGTAATGAATGTCGGCCGAAAACTCTTTGTATACTTTGTTAAGCGAAAAAATAAAACAAAATACGCTTGTACTTCCAACATTGCCAGAAATAGCTTACAAAGTAAGAAAAGCGGCTGATGATCCAGAAATACATTTAAATCAAATGAGTGATCTGATCATTCAAGATCCTTCCTTATCCCTTGGGGTTATTCGATTCGCAAATAGTGCTCTTTTAGGCAGAAGTGTAAAAGTTGAAACGGTTTCTCAAGCCGTAACACGAATCGGTCTAAGACAAATAAAAAGTCTTGCGACAGCGGTTGTATTAGAGCAAGTATTTGTGTCAAAAAATGAAACTGTTGCTATGTATATGAATAAATACTGGATGAAAAGTATTCATGTAGCTTGTGTAGCGATGATTTTATTAAATCGATATTTACAAGAGAATAAACACGCAAACTTATCAATAGATACTTTAGCGCTAGCAGCATTGGTACATAACATTGGTGTTTTACCTATTTTAACTGAAGCTGAAAATCATACAGAAGTTTTTGCTAATCCAACCTTTCTACAACAGGCTATTGCCAAATTTTCAGGTGAACTCGGTGGCAGCATCACAAGAGCGTGGGGCTTTTCAGCAGAGTTTTCTGAACTAGCAGAGCAGTGGAGTAATTTAAAAGTGATACCTAAAGAAGTACACTATTTAGACTTTATTCGCGCTGGCGCCATTAGAGAAGGTGTTTTTAAAAATCCAAACACGCAAAAGGTTTTATTAAATAGTTATGTAAATAAAGGCATACTGCCAGAAGAAGACTTTATGGACAGTGATGGTTTTATTGATGAATTTGAAGCGTTAAAGAAAACTTTTATTGTCTAATACCAATTCAATTAAGTTATTGCTCACTTGTACTGGTTAAAATAATTCATGGCTACGTTCCTCTCAATCCCAATAGCCAGCTATTACTCAATCGAGCGCCTTGCCCTGATTCATTTTTCCTTCGTACAACAAGATCCCAAACTTAATTGAACTGGTATAAAGCTGAAGAAATTGGAGGTTTAGATAATGAAAAGCCTAAGTGACTTATTTTACTTAGGCTTTATTCTATTTCGCTTTATTTGTTTTAACGTGTGTTAATCTTTTTCTAATGGATCGCTAGTTTTTAAAGAGAACTCGTTAAGTAGAGAAACAATTAAGCGGTTAATTTCACCGGCCATTAAAGCAAAGTCTGCATCTAATTTTGCCATCGGATCATCGCTGTCAATATCATCATTTTGTTCATGTAATACATCAAAAAACTTCAATCTTTTAATGGCTAAATCGTCACATAAAATAAATGATAAACAATCGTCCCATTCAAGGGCTAGTTTTACAACATACTTGTCGGCATCTAAATGAGATTTGATTTCATCTGTTGTTAAATCTTGGTTTTTAACTCGAATAACTGCGCCATCATCTCCCACAGCATTAAATTCTGCTTCCATACCTAACTTAAACTCATCGCCTAAGTTATGCTCAACAAGCCAATCGGTCATGGTTTCATCTACGGCAGTTTCAGGGTTAAAACTTGTTACCGGTAACGTACCTATGACTTTACGCAATAACGCAAGTAAGTCTTCTGCTTTGCCTCGAGAACTTGAGTTAACGACAACTATGTTATGTTCAGGGCTAATATAAGCATGTGTATCTGTTATGCGTGAAAAAGCTCTCGGTAGTAATTCAAAAATAATATCTTCTTTAAATTGTTCTTTTTCTTTCTTGGTTGCGCCACGACCTTGTTCTTGCTCTAAAAGATTAACCTTTTCTTCGATCATTTCTTTAATAACAGGTGCAGGAAGGATTTTTTCTTCTTTTCTTGCGCAAACTAAAAAATCGCCATTAGCACAATGAACAGGAGAACTACCTAGCTTACCTAATGCATTCACCCAACCAAAATGAGACATTTCAGTGGAGCCACAAGGTGTAAATAAATGTTCTGAAAGATGTTTTTCTAATTCTTCTTCGGATAATTTAAATGGGCGGGTAAAAGCAAAAAAGTAAAGGTTTTTAAACCACATAAGAGGAGTCCTAAAATACAAAAAATTAAAAAAGTTATCATAGCATATTGTTTACAGGTTAAATCATGGATTTTAAAATTTAATACTCTTCGCTTCGTCACTCTAAACAAAGTTATACCAATTGCATTAAATAAGTGTGCGACTTTTATATTAGATAACACTGTAGTTATTTATTTTGGACATTAAAAGTCAATAGGTAATTAATGGGGGGTATTAATAACACCCTTAGATTACAGGGTTAAACGCGCAAGAATATGTTTATAAAAGATGATACTTTTTTAAATAACTTTTAAAACATGCTCTTTTTGTCACATTACTGTCATAAAAGCTGTCTATGATCGCTTCAGAAATTAAATAAAAGCACCTCACAAGAGTGCTTGCTTCTGTTAAGCTGAAAGTTTAATAGAAATTTAAATAGAAATTTAAATAGAAATCATACTGAAACATTTATAGGTTAATATATGAAACTGAACAAAACACCACTTGCTTTATCACTAAGCACTTTATTAGCATTACCAGTTCTTGCAGAAGACAAAGCAGAAAACCCAGAGTTTATTGACTTTTACGGGAAACTTAACGTAACAGTACAATCAACAGATGAAGGTGGCGACACATTTAGCGAACTTAAAAGTAACGCTTCTCGCGTTGGTGTGAAAGGTGGTTATAAGTTAGATCACGGTTTAACAGCAATTTACAAACTTGAATGGCAAGTTAATGTAAATGACGATAGTAAAGACACATTAACAGCAAGAAGCCAGTGGGTTGGCATTAAAGGTAACTTTGGTGAACTAACCGTAGGTCGCGATGATACGCCGTTAAAAGTTTCTCAAGGTAAGTTTGATTTATTTAATGATTACGAAGGTGACTTAAAACACTTATTTATCGGTGAAAACCGTGTTACAGACTCTTTAACGTATAAATCACCATCTTTTAATAACTTTCGTTTCCTAGGAAGTGTTATTGTTGATAAAGAAGATAACAACCCTTTCTCTGTAGGTGTTCAATTCGGTGATGGTTCGTTGAAGAAAACAGACTTTTTTGTGTCTCTTTCTCATGATAGTAAAATGCCAGGTAAAAGCTCTATTTATGACACAACTCGATTAGTGGGTATGTATAAATTCGGCGATTTACGTATTGGTGGTATCTTAACGGAAAGTGAAATTGTTGAATATGAGACAGATCCTACATTTGTTGGTGCAAGTGAAAACGGTTATGCTGTAAACGCGTCTTATAAAATGGGTAACTTTTTAACCAAAGTTCAGTATCAAACATTTGCAGGTGCTGATGCAATCAACTTAGGTGTTGATTACAAATTAGGTAAAAACACTAAAGTATTTGCGTGGTATACAGACCGTGAAGGCTTAGACTTTAATGGAGAAACTGTTAAAGCGGCTAACGAAGGGACATACTTAGCGATAGGTATGGAACAAAAGTTTTAATCATTATTCGTATGCTTGAGTATTATGCTTAGGTAAAGATCTCCTGTTAAAAGCTCGGTATGAAGAGCGAGTTTTTACTGGAGATTTATTATTTAAGCCAGAAGATTTTCTACTTTGCTTGATATTCAATTTGGTTTTATTAAATTTGGTTGTTATTAAATTTTTACATGAATTTATAGCCAAAAGAACTGGGTTATAATTTAATTAAGTTATATAAATAAACAAAAGGAAAGGTAACGTATGAGTGGCTACATTTTAGTTGTAGAAGATGAAACGCCTATTCGTGAGATGATTTGTTTTGTACTTGAGCAAAATGGATTTAGATCGGTAGAAGCAGCTGACATCAAAGAAGCTAAAGAGAAGTTAGTTGAACCCTACCCAGATCTTATTCTACTTGACTGGATGCTTCCAGGTGGCTCAGGTGTATCATTAGCTAAAAAGTTAAAACAAGATGAGTTTACACGTAATATTCCTATTATTATGCTAACCGCACGTGCCGATGAAGATGACAAAGTAAAAGGGCTAGATGCGGGCGTAGATGATTATGTCACCAAACCATTCTCTCCAAAAGAGCTAATAGCGCGCATAAAAGCGGTAATCAGAAGAGTTTCACCCACCTTATTGTCAGACAGCATTGAATTTCATGGAATGAAGCTTGATCCAATAGCACATCATGTAAGTATTAACGACAATGTTTTAGCGCTAGGGCCAACTGAATTTAGATTGCTTCATTTCTTTATGACCCATACTGAACGTGTATTTACGCGCGAACAACTGCTAGATAATGTTTGGGGGACAAACGTTTATGTTGAAGATAGAACGGTTGATGTTCATATTCGACGTTTAAGAAAAGCCATTGCAGGTGATGGTCATGAAGACTTTATTCAAACCGTGAGAGGCGCAGGTTATCGCTTTTCAGGTAAAAAAATGCGTGTTCAATCTTAGCTCTAAACCTCTAATTCTTTAGAATAGTTACCATTAGTTGATTTTCAAATAAATCAGCTAATGACACTATTCTATTTAAATAAAATTCAAATAATACAACTAATACGCTTAATCGGCCTTTAAATAGAAAAGCACCATGATAGAAACACGTAATGATAATTTTCGATTTAAAGCGGGTATCGAAGCTTCTCCCGATGCAGCCATTATTTTATCGCCAGAATTAAAAATAATCTCTGGTAATAAAAAAGCTAAGCGTTTGTTGGGGTTAAACCTTCCTGATGATATAGATAAACCCATTACAGACTTAATTCGCGATCCTGATTTTAAACAGTATTTAAATGCCAATACGTTTGACAGTCCTTGTATCATTATTTCTCCGTTAAACAATGAACTGCAATTAGAGATATCGGTCATGGCATTTGGCAGTGAGCGAGTTATTCTAATGGCCAGAGCTAATTCTAAGTACCATCGAATGAAAAAGCTTCGTCGTGAATTTGTTGCCAATGTATCGCACGAGCTGAAAACCCCGTTAACCGTTGTACGCGGTTATGTTGAAATGATTCAAGAGACAGAGAATGAACTTGCTCCTCATTGGTACAAAGCATTCAATACCATTGAAGGGCAGGTATCACGAATGGAACGCTTAATTGAACAATTACTGAGTTTGTCAAAAGTAGAAAATAATCGTGATGACTTTGATATGAAGCCCATTGATATGCGCACTTTAATTGAGAACCTTGTTGAAGATGCTTATTGGTTAAATCAAGAAAAAAAACATGTCTTCAATACCCGTTTAGCAAAGGGGATTGAGGTTTTAGGGATGGAAACGGAGATCAAAAGTGCTTGTGCCAACTTAATCGCTAACGCGATCACTTACACCCCACAAGGCGGTGTTATTGATATGTCATGGAGACGAGAAGGCAACAAAGCCATTTTTAGCGTAAAAGATAATGGTGAAGGTATTAAAGCCGAACATTTAAATAGACTTACAGAGCGCTTTTACCGAATTGATAAGTCACGTTCAAGAGAGACAGGTGGCTCTGGTTTAGGTTTAGCTATTGTAAAGCATGTTTTGCTGCATCATAAAGCCGAATTGGATATTAAAAGCGAGTGGGGCGAAGGTAGCGAATTTTCTATTTATTTCAATATACAAAACGGTTAAAAACAGAGCGTTAAGCTTGTTTTTTGTTCGAACGGTTCGTTATTGTTGATCTAGATCAACTTTAGGTTGTAAAAAGTGTTTATCCCATTAAAATGCCTCCTCATATTTTTATTAGGAATGCATTCATGTCTCACAATGAAGAGTTTAAAGACAGTACTTCAACAGGTTTAGTATCATTAGTAATTACAGCAATTGTCGCTTTTCCTTTACTACCTATGCTGATGGGCTGGTTTACCATGTTACGTTAAGCGTAAAATTTGGTGAAATTAGAACATAAAAAAACACTTTTTAAGCGCGCCTTAAAAAGTGTTTTTTGTTTTAGAGCAGTTGAATTAATATAAGCCTACAGCTTAACGACTAATATCAACA
>JBMYWR010000044.1:0-20527 GCA_049607625.1 Colwellia sp. | reverse complement strand
TGGCAATTTTCTCTACGTATAAAGTAGATCACATATTTAATTCAATTGGTATTACACAGAAACAATAAAATATTTTACTCTGAACTTTCTCTGTGTAGCGAAGCGGCTCAGTGAGCTCTGTGGTAAAACTGGGGTTATGTCTTGACCTTACCCTTTACTATGTCTCATTGGGGCTTTGTCTAATCTGCACGTCACATGGATGTGACTTATTAGAGAATGCAGGACGCATATTCTCCTGTCATCTGTGGGAAAAATGGGCTAGTTCCTAATCACTGTACCAGTTTTTGTCTTGACCTTTCTCGAGTCTAAACTTTTCTAACAGACATAAAAAAACCGCTTTCGCGGTTTTTTTGTGCTTGATATTTATTAAAATCTTAAAAGATTATAATTTATCAGCGTTATCGCTAAGGTAAGAAGCAACACCTTCAGTCGTTGCAGTCATACCTGAATCACCTTTGTTCCAACCTGCAGGACAAACTTCACCGTGATCTTGGTGGAATTGTAATGCATCTACCATACGTAACATTTCATCAACGTTACGGCCTAATGGTAAATCGTTTACTACTTGGTGACGAACATTACCTTCTTCATCAATTAAGAATGAACCACGGAATGCAACACCAGCTTCAGGATGCTCAACATCATATGCTTGACAGATTTCATGTTTAACGTCAGCAACTAAAGTGTATTGAACTGGACCAATACCACCTTCGTTTACTGGCGTATTACGCCATGCGTTGTGAGAAAATTGAGAATCAATTGAAACACCGATAACTTCAACGCCACGGCTTTTAAACTCATCCATACGGTGATCAAAAGCAAGAAGCTCTGAAGGACATACGAAAGTAAAATCTAATGGGTAGAAAAACACTACGGCTTTTTTACCTTTAATTGCTTCACTTAAAGAAAAAGTATCTACAATTTCACCACTACCTAATACTGCTGCAGCTGTAAAATCTGGGGCTTGACGACCAACTAATACACTCATTTTATTCTCCGTTTATTATATTTACTTAAAATGATATCAAAAACTAATTCTACGATATATAAATTAGTTCTTAAAAATTGAATTTTTTTGTTTTAAAAGCTTACGATTCAGCTGGTGAAGCTTTTGCTGCAGCTTCTTTAACTAAAGTTTGTAACTCACCTTGTTGGTACATTTCCATAATAATGTCACAACCGCCTACAAGCTCACCTTCAACCCACAATTGAGGGAAAGTTGGCCAATCAGCATATTTAGGAAGCTCTGAGCGAATATCTGGGTTTTGTAAAATATCTACATAGGCAAATTGCTCTTCACAGGCAATTAAAGCTTGCGATGCTTGTGACGAAAAACCACAACTTGGTAATTTTGGTGAACCTTTCATATATAGTAAAATGGTATTTTCACTAATTTGCTCTTTAATACGCTCAATTGTATCCATGGTAACCTCTTTAATTTGAATCTAAAATTTATTCTTGAAACTTTTAAAACTCTACTTTCTAGTAAAGTTTTTACTTGTTTCGTAAGGCAATGAGCCAGACAAAACATTTAGCTAACTGGTTTTTATTAACGAGTAATTGCGTTAAATATCGTATATCAGTTATGGTGATAAAAAACTAAAATTCAACACTGTTTAGTTACTTTCTTTATTATTTTTAATTTCTTTTGTAATAAAATACGCTAAATTATTAAAAATCACCTTCGCTTATATATAAGTATTAATTATTATAAATAAATGAAAACTACTTATACACAATCATTGCTTTTTAGGTATATAATAAATGCTCGTTTAAATACTTGAGTATTTTACTCGGGTATCACCTAAAATACCATGACTTATATTGTTTTGTTATTACATCGCTTCATTGGAGAAAAAAATGGCAATTGAACTACCTTCATTACCTTACGAACAAAATGCACTTGAGCCACATATTTCGGCTGAAACACTGTCATTCCACTATGGTAAACACCATAACACCTACGTTGTTAAACTTAATGGTTTAATTGAAGGTACAGAGTTTGAAAACAAATCTTTAGAAGAGATTGTTAAATCATCTTCTGCTGGTGTTTTTAACAACGCAGCACAAGTTTGGAACCATACTTTTTACTGGAACAGCTTAAGCCCGAATGGCGGTGGTCAACCTTCAGGCGCTCTACTTGACGCAATCAACGCAAGCTTTGGTTCTTTTGAGCAATTCCAAGAAAAATTCAACGAAAGCGCAATTAACAACTTTGGTTCAAGCTGGACATGGTTAGTTAAAAACGCTGATGGTAGCCTAGCTATTGTTAATACTTCAAATGCTGCTACTCCTTTAACGGACGAGCAAGTAACGCCACTTATTACTGTAGATTTATGGGAACACGCTTACTACGTTGATTACCGTAACCTACGTCCTAAGTACATGGAAGCATTCTGGGCACTAGCTAACTGGGATTTTGCACAAAGCAACTTCGCATAAGCCCTCAGATAAAGCCTAATTACCTTTAAAAAATTAGGCCTATTTCTATTATAAAAAACGAGCATATAGCTCGTTTTTTTTTGCAAAAAAATTATATTGCACTAGCCTTAAAATAATACCAGTTCCATTAAGTTTGTGATCTTGTTGTAGACAGGAAAAATGAATCAGGGCAAGGCGCTCGATTGAGTAATAGCTGGCTATTGGGATTGAGAGGAACGAAGCCATGAATTATTTTAACCAGTACAAGTGAGCAATAACTTAGTTGAATTGGTATAGTACCTTTAGGGACTTGAACGATATTTTTGGGTCCCTTTTTCTAATCGATTAAGGTGAGTTATGAAAAACAAATCAAATATGTCTTTATTTAAGAGATTTAATGCCTGGCTAATTATTGTTTTAGCATTTTTGTCCTTTTCATGCTCCGACGATGAAAAACCAGATATAGAGGAAATAGACTTATTAGTTAGCTTATCTACCGTTACGAAAGAAAACACTCTTTCTATAAAAACAGGTAGTACCTCAAAGCTTGATGCCAGCCCTGCTCATTGCCTTAGTAATGGTAAAGTCACTTACTCATGGTCTCTAGATGCTAAGCCCAGTGGTTCTACTTCCGTGTTAGAAAATAGTGACTCTGCCATTGCAAGTATTCAAACGGATGTTGACGGTGACTACAACGCCAGTGTAGATATTTCCTGTGGTCCTCAAGTCGTTAGTGTTGTCTATACCATAACAAGTACACCTGTAACTGAAAATGCTAAACCCCAAGCACAGGCTGCTGTTAATACACATACATCGACCCCTGACGCCTTAACACCAGATGTTATTCCTCCTGATCAAAAGGCACCAGCAAGTAGCCCTAAACTTGCTGTAATTAATACCGCTCCTCATGCCGCTATACAAAGTGTTCATAGCGCAAAAGTTGGAGAAGTAATTCATTTAAGTGGCCATTTAAGTACAGATGCTGATGGTGACTCTCTTACATATACCTGGACACTCGAAACGTTGCCAACAGGAAGCACTGCAAGTATCCAAGATGCGGATATGGCAGACGCATTACTTAGCGCTGATACAGCAGGAACTTATAAAATATCACTTAGCGTGAACGATGGTGAAACCGACTCAACGGTGTCAGAATTAACGCTTTCTGTTGAAGAAATCCCCTTACCAATTGCCAATGCTGGTGCAGATGCTTCGGAGCAACTTGGCCAGCAAGTAACTTTACATGGCGCAGGTAGCCACGACTTAAATAACGCCGTACTTACCTATTCTTGGCACTTAAACCACCAGCCAACATCCAGCACTTTAACATTTAACGAAAGTACAGATGAAGCACCTCAATTCACACCTGACGTGGAAGGTGTCTATGTTTTCAAACTTATTGTTAATAACGGAACTGCCGACAGTGCTCCTGATACGGTAAGTATTAACATTATTCCTATTCCAACTCAAACTGTTCAAGTTGACCTTTACCAAAGCTTACTTGATTTAGGCCTTGATAGTACAGATGCACACAACTTAGTCGATAATCATAAAGCAGAAGCTGAGGCTGTAATCGCTAACACAAATAGATTATTTAAAGGAGTGACATTAACAAATGATATGTTTAAAGGCCCTAATGCAACAGGTGCTAATACTTTTAGAAGTAACAACCTATCTCCTGGAGGTTGGGAATCTCGACATATAACTCGCTTTAAAAAAGCCTTCGGCCGTATTAACTTTGTGGTCAATTCTTCAAAATTTAAAGCAGCTTTCGACGCTCAAGTAGCACTACTTAACACGGCTTATCAAGGCACTATTCCAGGTAGTTTTGAAAATATCGCTTTTCCTGCAAGCTACGATCAATATATTGCAGATAGCAATGCTGCAATTGCTGATTCACATAACATTTTTCAGTTTTTCCTTTCCGATAATACCACGGGAACAGCATGGGGAGCACATGACGTGTATGACGCTGACGGCCATAAATTAAAGTTACTTGTCGAAAGGGCTGGAATGATGGGTGATGCCGCAGGTTCGACCAAACCCTGGGATATCAATCAGGCTACAGCACTTAGTTTTCATGAACTAATGCACAGTTTAGGGTATCAGCATGATGGCACAAGCAATGAAACCACACTGAAACCTAATAACATCCCTTATTTTGTACAAATTATTGCGGGCTATCGAAGTGAAGATATTCTTGCAACTTATTGTAAGGGTTCTATTACGCCTTGTGCTCCACCAGATATTCGTTACGGTACGCCTAATGCCTTACTTACACAGTATTTTGGCAATAAGTAGCTTGAAAAAACGCCGCCTATACTGTTCTGCTTATTTAAACAGAACTAAAAAATAAAAAACGCAAAGAAGGAGCCCTTCTTTGCGTTTTTTTAGATCTAAATTCCAATATATTTTAATCGTCAGAAAGCTCTTTCGTTATATCATCTTTCAACTCTAACCAAAGCTTACCCGATTCGACACCATAACGACGAACAGCGTAAATAGAGTCATCAAATCTATTACTTTGTGCTAACTCAATAAGCTTTTCATAGTAATCTCTTGAAATCTCTCTTCCCTTAGGATTTGCAAAATATAAAGAACCAATTCGAGAATATAAGCCTCTAAAACCGTTTAAAACAAGTAAATAAATTGAATTTCCAGATGCAACAACAAGCTCTTTATTTAATTGGTAATCGAATTCAGCATACGCTTCACCCGTATCTTCAATGTCTTTATACCCACTTAATAATTCGATAGTTTTTTCTGGATTGTTTTTTAAGGCACCACGAACATAAATGGCGCTAATATTTGTTCTAGCAGATAACAGGTTATCAACTAATGCTGGAATACCTTCTTGGTCAAGTTGCACTAAAGTCCCTAAGATATTAAGACCCGATGTTTCCCAAAAATTATTCACTTTGGTGGGTTTACCATGTTTAATCGTTAACCAACCATCACGCGCTAAACGTTGCAGAACTTCTCTTAAAGTTGTTCTTGTTACACCAATTAATTCAGAAAGCTCGCGCTCTGCAGGTAAAATTGATCCTGGTGGGAAACCACCATTCCAGATAGATTTTACAATATATTCTTCAGCAAACCCTGCTGGACTTTGAGCTTTAATCAAAATTTATAACCTACTAATGACAACTAATATGAACTGATTGTACCAGAAGAGTATTTATACACAAGCATGTATTGAAAAGAGGTTAACCAGATTGATTCAAACGTATTAAATCATATTTAATAACTGTCACTTTGAAAAGTAACAAAGCCCACCTTTTAAGTTTCTTCTAAATCTTAAAAGCTTTTAAAGACGAATACCTTCTATAAACAACCCCATTTCCACATGCGTTGAAGTAGGCCCTAAGTTATAGGTGATATCAAAGTCAGTTAACTTAAAAGTCGTCGTTCCTGAAAAACCAACTCTATAGCCACCCCAGGGATCTTGCCCTTCACCAATTTTAACAATGGGAAAAGAAATACTTTTCGTCACTCCTTTTAAAGTAAGTTCGCCTGTTACCACCGCATTGACATCATCGCTAAATTCAATGTTTTTACTTACAAACGTAGCTTTTGGAAAGCTACTTACATTTAAGAAGTCTTTTCCTTTAAGGTGCTTATCACGCTCTGCATGATTTGAGTCTAAGCTTGTGGTATCTATTTCAATATTAATTTTTGAATCATTTGCCGATTTAGCATCAAAAGAGAAGCTTCCGTCAAAAGTATTAAATCGACCTAATAACCAGCTGTAACCAAGGTGTTTTATTTTAAATTGAACAAAGGCATGTGCCCCTTCTACATCAACCTTATAATTAGCCGCTTGAACCGGCGTTGCAATTAAACTTGAAACCAATGCTGTTGTTGCAACGGTTGTTAAAAGTAATGAAGCTAATAACGTGCTTTGGATGGCTCTTTTCATATTGTATTCCTTTCTGTTCTGTTCTGTTCTGTTCTGTATTAAATATGTATTCTTAGTTTATTGATTACGCTTATTGATGAAGTTTATTGTTTGATCTTTTACTTGAAATTAATCGCTTTAACCCTTTATGGTTAACATTCTCTTTAATGTGTTGTTCTTGTTTAAAAAGTGGTGTTTTAAGGCGGCAAGTGCATGTAAAGCGCTCATTAAAATGAGTGTCCAAGCAAGTATTTCATGAATATTTCCGGCTATATCTTCTTGATTAGTCATACTAACTCCAAGCGCAGGTATGTTTATTAGATCAAAAACCTCTATTCCTCTGCCATCTGCCGTAGAAATCAAGTAGCCAGAAACCATGAGTAAGCCCATTAAAATATATAAGATAATATGTGCATAATGAGCCGCTTTAACTTCCATTTTACTTGCTGTTTCATCTGCACTTTTAGGAACTACATTGACGATTCGCCAAACCACTCTCACAATAAAAACGATAAACAAAGTCATACCAATGCTTTTATGAAGATCTAACGAGCCTATATACCAGGCGTCATAATAAGTGAGTTCAACCATATAAAGCCCTAAACCAAAGAGAGAAATTATTGTTACCGCCATCACCCAATGCAGAATTATTGTGATAACCCCATAAGATGATTTTGTGTTTCTGAACATGTTACGCCCCTTTGCCCTAGTAGTTTTATTGTTATATTTCGACGTTTTTTATGAGGAATCATTGCAATAGTGAATCTACTATAGCGAATAAAGCTTGATGTAAAAACATTTGTTATACGAAACTATTGTAAGTATTGCTTCAACTAAACCAAATTAAAACGCTAGAGCGAGTAAAAGCACAACTGCTTGATATCACTAATCTATCGTGTGATGGTTCTATAATAGCCTAGTCGTTGCTATAACGTACTTTAAGCAAAATAACCTATTAAACTAAAGCTATGTGCGATAGTAAGGCGAATTAATTTATTGAAAAAAAGCTAGAGTGGTTTGGGATTGCTCGATGAACAACAAACAAATTGAATAAATCTATGTGTAAATTGCCTGATAGACTATAAGTCATATTTCTCTAACAACTCTAAGTAAATTAAGACTCGAGAAGTTAATCTGAAAGGTAATAAGCCACGGTAGATACAACACGCACTTTCTTAATATGTGGGTTGTTTTTATCTCTCGAAGATATACTAAATTGCCCTTGAGATGCTTTCTTAATTTTCCCTAAGGCACTGTTAGAGTCTGTTGCAAATTTTTGCGCCACCTCTCGTGCTTTTCTTGTTGCTTCTTCTATCATGTCTGGCTTCACTTCATTTAATCTGGTAAACAGGTATTCTACTTTAGCGTTATAATTATCTGCGTTGAAAACTATACCTTCTTTTCCTAATACAGATATTTTTTTCATTACTCCTCTTACTGCTTCAATATTTTTTGAATAGACCGTTACAGACTGTGACGCTGTATAACGAAACTGAGCATTAGTTTGCCCGCCATATTGTTGAGCTGATTTATCCGTTATAGCAGGCGATGAAGCGGTTAGTTCTGCACGTTCAATACCAGCTTCAATTAAAAAGTCGCTGATTTTTTTAGTATTTTGCTCAATCGTTTTATACATATCACTTAAATTATTACTTGCGGTTGTAAAACGAATAGGCCAAATAACAATATCAGCTTGAAATTCTCGTTCAGAAAGCCCTTTTACGGTGACAGTCCGCTCATACTCCTTCACTTTAATTGCAGCATCTCCAAGTAAATACCCTAGAGATGATAAGCCTAACAAAATACATAAGCCTAAGAAAATGAATTGAGATTGATTGTTTTTAGACATAAGCTACTCTTCTTTATATTATTTTTGAAAAAAAAACACTTTTAACAATTAAGCCATTTCTTTACCGCTATGGCCAGTTCATCTGGGTGAAATTTTGGTATAAAGTCATTCGCTCCAACTTTTTTAACCATCGCATTATTAAAAACACCACTAAGTGATGTATGCAATATAACCGGCATTTGAGCTAAGCCTTCATGGCCCTTAACTTCTGCTGTCAATGTATAACCATCCATTTCAGGCATTTCGATATCAGAAATCATTAAGGCAACTTTTTCTATAATACTTTCGTCACAGGTATCATAAATTGAAAACAGTTTGTCGAGTGCGTCTTGCCCATTATTTGCCAACAACATATTAAGCCCTAATGGCTCGAGAGCACGCTTAACTTGATTTCTAGCGACAGTTGAATCATCTACAATCAAAATGAGCTTATCACCTAAACGCTCTCCTACAGTCATATCAGCAATGTCTTCACTTATATCTACAGATAATGGATGTATCTCACTTAGAATACGTTCTACGTCTAAAATTGATACCATTTTTCCATCTATTTCTGTTACCGCTGTCAAATAATTAGACTTTCCCGTACCGCTAGGAGGTGGCATCATTTCCTTCCAACTTAACGTAACAATACGTTCAACCCCTCCAACTAAAAAACCTTGCACACTGCGGTTATATTCAGAAATAATAATAAATGCTTTATCGGTATCTGTTATGGCTTGTGCGCCAATCGCTTTACTTAAATCAATAATTGACATTGTTTGCCCACGAATATGAGCAATGCCACTAACAAATGGGTTCTGCTTAGGCAATATTGTTAAATGAGGACATTTTAAAACCTCTCTTACTTTAAACACATTTATCCCAAAAACTTGATCACTCGCAAGTTTGAACAACAAAAGCTCAAGCCTATTCTGACCTACCAGTTGGGTTCTATCATTAACAGAGTCTAAAATACCTGCCATAACATCCTCAAATTACGTTTAAAATTTTTGTTTATATGCTATTTAAAATTTTTTATAAAATACGAGCAAACATCAAAATATAAAGGGCACAATTCTTGAATGCTAATTAGAGTAGTATGCATATGCCCTAAGTATTGAAAGACGCGACAAATTGTTGACAGTACAAATATAAAAAATTCAGATAAAAACTTACATATTTGATAAGACAATTTTAATTAGCTCTATTTGAAATTAGTTCTAAGTCAGTTATCAAAAGATTTGCACGAACATTCATAGACATAAGCATAGACCATAAAATGTGATGATTTTAATTTTTAACGTAAAAAAGAGCTTTCTATGAAGTACTTATTATTACTAACATTGTTTTTGCTAAGCCATTTACCTGCGAATGCAGTTGAATGGGATAAGCAAACATTAGAAAAATCAGCATTGGATTATATAAAGTCAATAACAAAGGAGCCTGATAACGCTAGGTTATCATTTAACATATCTCCTATTGACCCGCGCATTGAAATAAAAGCTTGCGAAAGCAAACTCAGGTTTAAAATGCGAGATAAGAAAAACAGTAAAAAGAAACATATTGAGGTTTTTTGTGCTGATAAAAAGCAATGGAAAATGTACTTGAGTGCGACTATTGAAGAGCAATTTGCTGTTGTTTCTCCAACTAACTCAATAGCAAAAGGGACACTCATTACTGAAGACGATCTTAATGTTATATATTTGCCAGAGCATAAGGTAAGAGGTTTAAAGTTTCAAAACATTGAACAACTCATAGGATCAAAATCAAAAAGAAGATTATCAAAAGGAAAACCAATAAACCAAACTGATATTTGTATGGTTTGTAAGGGTGATGCCGTGACGATTATTGCACAAGCAGGTGGACTGCAAATAAAAACGAAGGGCATAGCAAAAAGTTCGGGGAATATATTACAACAAATATCTGTAGAAAATAAACGCTCAGGAAAAATAATCACAGCACAAGTTAAGTCGTTAAATAAAGTAGTAATTAATTTATAAACTTGATATGAGTAATTAAAGTTAAATATTTTTATGCCGATAACAGTTTTATATGCTATGAGCTAAACGGTTAAAAAAACATTGCCTTTAATAGAATCAATCAATAAGGTGTTTAGTTCAATTCACTACAGTAAATACAATTTTAGGAAATATAATGGCGATCAACATTAACAACTTAAGTGGCCCAAACGTTAATGGGCAACAAAAGTTAGACAGTGCAAAACAACAAGCGCAGGCAAATGCACAGACAAACACGCAGAATACTAAGATGAGTCAAGACTCGCTAGTATTAACGCCACAAGCAAAACAGTTAGAGAAAATGCAAAAGAAGTCGGCAATGGATAATGTTGATCAAAAAAGAATTGATGAACTAAAAAAAGCCATTGCGTCGGGTGACTATAAAATTGATGCTAAGAAACTCATGAATAATATGTTAGCTCATGAATTCGACTTATTTGAGGATTAATAATGAACGATGCCATTATAACTTTATACAACAATCAAAAAGATGCGCTTACTAAATTAAGTGAGGTATTATCAATTGAACTTGATGTATTAAAATCGAGAGATCGTTCTTTACTTGCAGAGAATGCACAAGAAAAAGTTGTATTGTTGAGCACCATTGCCAAAGTTGATGAATCGATAAAGTTAGCTTTGTCGGAGCAAATATTCTCCGAGTCAGAACAACAACTAATCAATGAGCATGAATCAGACATAAAAGAGCTACTTAACCATTGTAAGCATCAAAACAAAGTGAATGGACAAATTATTACCAGTAGCCAAGTAGCCATTAATCGCTTTAAAAACATGTTACAAAAGTCTTTAAATAATCAAAGTGCAACATATGACAGTAAAGGCTTAACCAACTTAAGTAGTAACTCGCTTGGTTTAAAAGCTTAAAGCTGCACTTCCGACTAACTGAAATAGCCTAAATAACGTCAAGCTATATTACTTTTTATATCATTTTCTCCCTTACTTACGTAAACAGCTCTGTTAAACACTATGGCATTTACCATTTCCTTTAGAAAAGTAGAAGACAACGATTTGGCTTTTCTTGTGAAACTAAGAAAGCTTTCGATGGGTAAACATTTAGCTTTTTCTGGCTTAGTTAACACCAGTGAATCTCATATGAAAAGTGTAAAAGAAAACTTTTATGAGTCGCAAATCATCTTACGTGATAGAAAACCTATCGGTTTACTGAAAATGGCCGTTGTAGCATTAAACAACACGAGCAAAAGCCTTCACATCAAACAATTTCAATTATTACCTGCATATCAAAATAAGGGGATTGGCAGCTATGTTTTACTCGTTGTAAAAAAGCGAGCCTTGCTTATGCAATTGCCTATTACGCTTAATGTATTAAAGAGCAACCCTGCAAAGACCCTTTATATTCGTAATGGCTTTCAAATAGAAGGTAAATCAAGATTAGAATTTAAAATGCGCTGTCCGTTAAAATCTATTGTGAATAGCTTTTCTTAGGTCAATTATTTTTATTCCTCAGCGAATTATAGACTAGAGACAGAGATCTCATCGAATTACACAGATTGTGCGAATTAAGACACTCTTTGGGTAAGGCCAAGTGAAAAAGTAATAAAAAGCCCTCATTACCTTTAATGATAATGAGGGCTTTAACGTTTAAAGCATCACGTTATAAAGCATCACGTTATAAAGCATCACGTTATAAACGTAACAGTTAAGATAGCAGGGCTAAAAACCACATTGCTTACCTTTGTTTTGATCTTTTAACCAAGCATGAAGTGGTGCAAAGTAATCTAAAATAGCCGTTGCATCCATATTCTCATTACCAGTTAACACTTTATAAGATGCTTGCCATGGCTGACTTGACCCCATCTCTAGTACCGTATTAAGCGCTTTCCCTGCTTCTTTATTATTGTAAATAGAACAACGGTGAATTGAGTCAGTATTGCCTGAAATTTCACATAAAGCACGATGGAATTCAAATTGTTGAATATGTGCTAAGAAATAACGTGAATAAGGAACACCACCAGGTACATGGTACTTAGCACCTGGGTCAAAAGCATCAGGACTACGCTCTACTGGCGCAGCAACACCTTGATATTTTTCACGTAAATCCCACCAAGCTTGGTTATAGTTTTCAGGAGTTACTTCACCTGAGTAAACTTTCCAGCGCCATTGATCAACTAATAAACCAAAAGGAATAAAGGCAATTTTTTCTAAAGCCATTTTCATTAATAAGCCAATATCTTTAGACTCATCTGGAATTGAATCAATTAATCCAATTTCTTTTAAATATTGAGGTGTAACGGATAAAGCAATCGTGTCACCAATTGCTTCATGGAAGCCATCGTTAGCACTGTTTTGGAAAAAGACAGGTTGATCTTTATAAGCTCGTTGATAGAAATTATGTCCTAACTCATGATGTATAACAGAAAACTCTTCACCTGTTTTTTGAATACACATTTTAATTCTAATATCATCTTTTGCATCTAAATCCCAAGCAGAGGCATGACAAATAACATCTCTGTCTTCTGGTTTAGTAAATAATGAACGAGTCCAGAAGGTTTCTGGTAATGCTTCAAAACCTAATGAGGTAAAGAACTTTTCTGCACCTTTAACCATTTTAATTTCATCGTAATTATGAACAGCAAGTTGTTTAGTAACATCGTAACCGGGATCTGCATTTTCGGGTGCAACCACATCATAAATATTGCCCCACGATTGAGCCCACATGTTTCCTAATAAATGAGCTGGAATAGGCTTATCTTGTGGTACTTTGTCCGTACCATACTCTTCACCTAGCTCACTTCTTACGTAACAATGTAAATCGTCATAAAGTGGCTTTACTTGGCCCCATAAACGATCTAATTCTTTGGCAAAATCGTCCGCTGGCATATCATAGTTAGAGCGCCACATCGCACCTAAATCTTTGTAGCCTAAGCCATTTGCTCCTTCATTAACAAGCTCTGCTTGGCGAGCATATAATGGCTTCATTGGTGGGCTAATTTCTCTCCAGCCCTTCCATAAGGTAAGTAACTCGTCATAATCTCTTGAAGTAGCCATTTTGGCGGTCATATCACCTAAACTTAGCTTTTCTCCTGCTTCGTTGGTATAACTTCCTTTACCATACATGCTTCCTAAGTCAGCGCCAATTTTAGCCAGCTCTGCTGATTTAGCTTCATCTTGCGGAGCAGGCATAACCAAGCTTTGTTTTAAAATATTTAGCTGTCTTCTTTGTACCTCGGTTACTTTAACGCTATCAAACTCAGCCGCTTTCATGGCAAATCGAACGCCAGCTTCAGTTGATTTTTGACTTTCTTTAGCAGCTAAGTTGGCAGTATCTTCGGTGATAAAGTTGGCATAAATCCAAGCAGCCTGAGCGCCATCAAGGTTTAATTGCACCATCTCTTTCTCAACAGCATCAAGAAACACCTGAGCATCGGCACTTGTTAATACTTTTTGCGGCTGTACGTGTTTTACCGCTTCTGTGCTTTTCGCTGAATCAGCTTCATTATTACAAGCTGTTAAAGTACTTGCTACGATAATCGCTACAGCAGAAAACTTTAGTTTAGTTGTTATATGTTTCATTTTAATTTCTCATGTTTATATATTTTATTATGTTAGTTAAATAACCTGAGCTAGGCTGAATAAAAGCTTATCTAGCCGCTATTTTCTAACCAGAAAATTAATACTCACCCACCTTAAGTTAAGACTTATAAGTATTCAACTCCCCATCTTCTATTTTTTTAATTAAATGTGACCAAGCAGAAACCCCTTTCGAATTTTTCACTTTAGCTCCTGTTCCTTTTGCTTTGGCTAACCAAAGGCCATGACCATTAAAACTATAAATAGGTTTTAAGTCTCTACGCTGACTTGCTGGCTTAATTCGAGGGTTATAATTATCAAGCACGAGTGGAATAGCATTTGGCTCTTCAAAATAAATTAGCACCATATGCGGCTCATTAATTTCTAGCTGCCTTACATACATTAAACGCAATTTATCTTCAGGGATACCTAAGGCTACAAGAGAGAAAAATTTTGCAATAGCATAATCTTCACAATCTCCTCGCCCCCTACCTAAACTTTCTACTGGAGTGGCCCAATAGTCCTTCTTGCCCCATAAAGTTAAATCATTTTGGTAAGTCAGCTTCTTATTGAAGAAAGCATTAACTTTATTGAGTTGATTCCATGAAGAGTCACTGCCAGATGTTTTTAAAAGCTTTAACCATTGCTGTGTGTTTTTCTGGGCGTTACTACCATAAACATCATAAACTCTTGCCAGTAATTTAGGCTCATTAAACTGTTTGAGGATTTTATTAGCAAACATCAAACACGAAAAAAGAGCAAAACAAGCCAAAAATGTCTTTAAAGCCATGGTTAAGTGCTTTCTTTGTTTCCTTTTTATTTTTGCATTGTGCTTAAAAATCAAAATATCATGTACTTCCGAGGTGATTTTGTAAACTTAATAAGAGTAGTATGAAGAAATTAAACATCTTAGAAAGTAAACAACAACATTAATTTCACTTTTTTAAGTATATACCCATCACCCTTTAAAACCAATATGGCTAATTTTGTATTGGTTTTAATACATTAAGATGTGTAATAAACGACCTTTTAAAGTAAAAAAATTGATATTTGTTACATTTTTTTAAGTTGAACTTGTTTACTCTATTAAACGCCCAATATAAAGTATTGAACATAAATTTGTACCTCTAACAATAAAGTAAGAAAAGAACATGGCTATAGCGCATTTTAACTCACTGAAAACGCATTTATCATCCCAAATTATTGGTCAAGAAGCATTTGTTGAAAATTTACTTATCGCTTTATTAGCAAACGGACACCTCATTGTTGAAGGTCCTCCGGGCTTAGCAAAAACCAGAGCTGTTAACGCTCTCTCTAAAGGTTTAGAAGCTGACTTCCACCGAATTCAATTTACGCCTGATTTATTACCTGCAGATTTAACCGGTACAGATATTTATCGACCTGAAGATGGTACTTTTGTGTTTCAGCCAGGCCCGCTTTTTCAAAACTTGGTGTTAGCTGACGAAATCAATCGTGCTCCAGCTAAAGTTCAGTCTGCGTTATTAGAAGCAATGGGTGAAGGACAAATTACCGTTGGGAGAAAAACATATCCATTACCTGATTTATTCTTAGTAATGGCAACCCAAAATCCGATTGAGCAGGAAGGAACATATCCTCTTCCTGAAGCTCAGCTCGATCGCTTTTTAATGCATGTAGAAATAAATTACCCTGATGCGAGCAGTGAATTAGATATTTTAAAACTGAACCGCGGTGAGGCTTTATCTCATTTTAATAAAGAAGATATCAACAAAGAACTAGGCACTCTTAGCCAAAAAGATATATTCGCAGCACGAGATGAAGTGCTAAATATTCATATGGCTGAGCCTATTGAACGCTACATTGTTGATTTAATTATGGCAACGAGAGAGCCAGAAAAATACGATCCTCAACTTAAAAAGTTACTTGCTTTTGGTGCAAGTCCTCGTGCAACCATTGCTTTAGACCGATGTGCAAGAGCCAGAGCATGGTTACATAATCGTGACTTTGTAAGCCCAGAAGATGTCCAGGCTGTTTTTTATAATGTTTTAAGACATCGTATCCTATTAAGTTACCAGGCTGAAGCTGAAGGGTTAACGGCTAATCAGCTTTTAGAACGTATACTTGATTTGGTTGCAGTGGGTTAGCCATAGCTTCTTTGTTTAAACTCTTAAGCTCAATTAAATGTTTAAACAGAACGTTGAGAATAAAATAAAGTAAAGTAGACGATGTATGTGGTTTTCAAAAAATAAACCTTCTGCTGTAAATAAGCTCAAAACGGCTTCGTTAGGTGCGCAGTACTATGTTGAACAATTAAAAAACATAGACAGCAATGGTTTGCAATTAAGTATGACTGAGCTTGTTAATTATCAAAGTAAAACATTTTTAATTGACCTTAGCGCGAAAAAAAATATTCATGGCCAAATGTCTGGAAATTACTTAGCTAGAAGTAAAGGTAGTGGCATGGAGTTTGATGAGGTTCGCCATTATCAAACCGGTGATGACATCAGAGCCATCGATTGGCGCGTTACAGCAAGAACAGGAAAAACACATACTAAACTTTTTAGAGAAGAAGTAGAACGCCCAGTGTTAGTTGCTACTGATATAGGCAAAAACATGCACTTTGGTAGTAAGCTTTTATTTAAATCTGTTCAGGCATCACACCTCGCATCGCTAGTGGCTTGGCATGCTAAAAGCAGAGGCGACCGTTTAGGTGGTATTATTTTTAATGAACATGAACATGTTGAATTAAAACCGAGAAGCCGTAAAGAAGGCGTTTTACACTACCTTCATGCGCTAAAGCGCGTTCATAACAATTCATACGACAGCTTATCGAACCCGACAAATCAGGCTAAAGAAAAGCCGTTTGAAGAAAAACAACGTGCACAAATTCACCTTGAACAAAACTATCCTGAACAAAGCTATCTTGAACAGAATTGTGCTCGTTTAAGACAGCTAGCTAAACCTGGCTCTTTGGTATATTTAATTACCGATGGTATAAATATAGATACTGATAACACGCTAAGGCATTTAACTCATATTAGTCGTCATTGTGAGCTCGTCGTCTGTTTGGTTACAGACCCTCTAGAGCAACAATTACCCGATAGTAACGTAAAAATAAATGTCGCAATTACCGATGGTAGTAATGATCAGCAATTAACTTTAGGTGATAAAAAAACCGCTCAAAACTATCATCAAAAAGCGCTTAACTTGCAGCAAACACGACATCAATCTTTAATTGAAACCGGTGCTCGTGTTATTAATATTAGTGCTGGTAACACACTTGCTTCTCAATTAAAGAAGGGAGAGGTTTAATGAAAAAATTTCACCTGAAATACTCATCCCTTAAAGCGCAACTAGGTTATACGATAAAGTCAGTTAATCTCACTATCTTAATGGGCTTTATTATTTTTATTGCTATTAATTCTGTTAATTTAGCTTCAGCTTCAAGCACACCAGAAAGCTATGATTCTAATTCAGGACTTTCACAAATTAATTCGGCGCAAGCTAATCCGGGACAGTCACAAGGTTTGGTATTAAATGACATTCACACCCCAGAGCCAATAAATGATTATCCTATCGCACTTGGTTGGTGGTTACTGTATGTTTCTATTTTGTTTCTGGCGATTTACACCATAAAAGCTTTTTTAAAAAACAAGCGCCTTAATAAAAATAAAAAAATCGCCTTAAAAGCACTTAATGAAAACAAAAACGAGAGCATTGAAGATATTCTTATTATCGTGAAGTGGGTAGCAATGCAATATCATGATAGAAATACAATTGCGAAACTGCATGGCGAAGGCTTTTTACAATTTTTGATAAAAGGCTTACCAGATAAGCACCAAGATAAATGTCAAAGCCTAATTTCTAACGCCTTGGAATCACAATATAAGCTCAAATCTGAAGCATCTGATAAACAAGCAGCTAAAGAACACTTAAATAATTTTAAAGCGGGTGCAATACTTTGGATGAGTCATGCATTACCACCAAAAGACTTATCTTCGAAACATACACTAGCTAAAAAAGTATCCGCTAAAAATCTATCTTCTAAAAATGGCATCACGCCACAAACGTCCTTAAGCGCTGGTAAATAAAATGTTCAGTATTGCCCTTCCTTATGCCTTATTACTATTACCTTTACCTTTTCTTTTTTATTGGTTACCGAAAAAGAAAAATATTAAGCAACATGCAGCTTTAAGAGTACCTGTTCTTTTCTCAAATGAGCAACAGCTCACGCATAATGCGCCTCAAAAGAAACTTCCTTTATTTTTACTATCTACTTGCTGGGCACTTATGGTGTTAGCAAGTTCTCAACCGCAATATCTTGGTGAGGCAATTGACATCCCAACAAAAGGGCGAGAAATGATGATTGCTGTTGATCTATCAGGCAGTATGCAAATAGAAGATATGACGCTTAACGGTAATATGGTAAATCGATTAGATATGCTAAAAAATGTTTTAGGCAAGTTTATTGAACGTCGTGTGGGTGACCGTTTAGGACTTATTTTATTTGCCGATGATGCCTACATGCAAACACCGATGACTTTTGATAGAAATACCGTTAAACAAATGCTCGATGAAAGTGTTTTGGGTTTAGTCGGTAAAAAAACAGCCATAGGAGATGCCATTGGGTTAGCCGTTAAGCGCTTTGATGAAAAAGAAGAGTCTAACAAAGTTTTATTACTCCTTACTGATGGCCAAAATACTTCAGGAAAAATAACGCCTGAACAGGCTTTAGAACTAGCTGTAGCAAAGAATGTGACTATTTACACCATAGGGATTGGCGCAGAAGTTATGCTACAACAATCTTTATTTGGTACAAGGCGAGTTAACCCTTCTGCTGATCTTGACGATAGAAGCTTATCTAACATCGCAAAACAAACGGGCGGCCAATATTTCCGTGCCAAAGACGGGCAAAGCATGGAAGCCATTTATGACTTGCTTGATAAGCTTGAACCAATAGAACAAGACCAACAACAAATGCGTCCTTTAACAGCCTTATTTTATTGGCCGTTAGCTTTAGCTTTAATGATTGCTTTTATGGCCATTTTACTACCTTATTTTTTACAGTTTTTTACGTCAGTACTTCAGGTTAAGGCGGCAAGTCAAACAACAAAGAACACAAAGTCATTTGGGAGGTCTCGTTAATGCAAGAATTTATGACGCACTTTCATTTTATTCGTCCATTATGGTTTTTCGCTTTAATTCCACTCGCTTTATTACTTTGGGTTTTAAAAAGAACGTTACTTAATCGCTCTCCTTGGAAGAAGTTCATACCAGCTCATCTGCAAGAGGCCCTCTTAAATCAAAGTAAGGGGTTAAATCAAGAAGAAGCAAAAAAACAACATCTTTCAAAGCCAGTTTTTTCATTAATTAAACCGTTTCTTATAGGCCTTTTAACCATTATAGCTTTAGCAGGCCCTGCTTGGGAAAAGCTTCCCCAGCCTGTTTATCAAACAGAGCGCGGTGCTGTTCTAATCATGAGTATGTCTATAAGTATGTATGCTAACGACTTAAAGCCAAATCGTTTAACACGCGCTCGGTTTAAGGCGGTTGATTTACTCAGTAAAATTAGTGAGGGTGAAATCGGCTTAATCGCTTCTACCGCTGATGCCTTCATTATTAGCCCATTAACTCAAGATATACGAAACATTGAGCTTTTATTACCAGCGCTTTCACCTGAAATTATGCCTGTAAGTGGTAAGAATCCTTTAGCGGCCTTAACGCTTGCAAACGAAATGTTATTAAATGCTGGTTATTTAAGTGGTGATATTTATTGGTTTATTGATGATGTAGACAATGAAGATTTAGCTGACATTCATAACTGGTCAAATAGTCATGATCATAAACTCAACCTATTTGGTGTTGGAACTAAAAACGGAGCACCAGTTAAATTACCTAGCGGTGAGTTATTAAAAGATCGCAATGGCTCGATAATCATCCCTAAATTGCCGATACAACGACTTGAAGCTATCGCTCAAAGAAGTAGTGGTAATTATCATACGTTAAGCCATGATGACTCAGATTTAAATGAGCTGGTAGAAACGAAACTAGATTTAGAAAACTCTTTAGCCAACACATTAAACAATGAGTTAAATAATGAGGAAGGAAAAAGCGAAAAAGATCTGCAAATGGGTGATAAGTATAAAGAGCAAGGTGGTTGGATAGTATTTGTTATTTTACCTTTATTTTTAACCTACTTTAGACGAGGCCACTCACTTACCGGTGGTCAAGGTGCAAACATACTGATGTTACCTTTATTGTTTTTACCTCTCTTGGTCTTAAGCAGTGCCTTGGTATCTACGCCGACTTTTGCAAATAATAATGAAGCAAACCTTAATCAAGAAATTAGCACAGAGCAAAGGCAAGAAAGCAGTTGGAGTAATCGATGGAATCGACTGTGGAAAACCAAGGACCAGCAAGGTAAAGAGAGCTTCGAACAAGAACAGTATCAAGAAGCGGCAAAGCAATTTAATGATAGTCAGTGGCAAGGTAGTTCACATTACAAAGCAGGAAACTATCAAGAAGCACTAGATGCTTTTAAGCAAGGTGAAAAAAGTAATAGTGCACAATCTCTATACAACCAAGGTAACGCACAAGCACAATTACAACAATATAAAAAAGCAATTGAGTCTTATAAAAATGCCTTAGCGAAAAACCCTGAATTAACGGATGCTCAGGACAACATTGATCGTATTGAAGAGTTCCTTAAACAACAGGAAAATCAGCAACAAAATAGTGATCAACAAGAACAAAATGAACAGCAAGAGCAAAACGAGCAACAAGAGCAAAGCGAGCAGCAAGAGCAAAACGAACAGCAAGAGCAAAGCGAGCAGC